>PBTB01000033.1 GCA_002726945.1 Deltaproteobacteria bacterium
ACTGTTGGTGGCAAAAACTCGTCATCTGGAGAGGCGATGCGCTCGCTCGTTGTGAAGGTCAGCGTGACTGTATCACCATCTTTGGACAGTAGCGTCTCCTCATGATCAGGATCATCGCCCGCGTTGCTGGAGGTGAATTTGGCCTCGGTGACTTCCGGGAGATTCGTATCGAGCCTCGCCTGCTTTTCTGGCTGAGCCTCTTCTGTTAGATCAGAAACCGATCCGTAGTCCTTTTCGTTACCCACGGGATCGGTAACAACAATGCTGAAGTCAAGATCAGACTCAATTCCGGCATCATCTTCTACAACCTGGTAGACCACCTGCCACAATGTGCCGTTGTCATTAAGACCTGTCACCGTAACATCACGACTCAGGTCATCCGAACCCGTCAGTAAAACCTTGGGAACATACGCGGAATTATCTCCCTCTGCAAAGCCGGAGATACGCTCGCTCGTCGTAAACGTCAGGGTCAATTCCTCCCCCTCGCGAACCAAAAGCGTGTCAGAGCGTTCAGGATCGCTCCCCTGATTCTCAGATTCCACCGTGAGGCTCAGCACCTCTGGGAGTTTCGTGTCGATCCTAACCGCATTCTCCGGACTCTCGGTGGATTGGTTGGGTTCAGTTGCATTTCCTTGGACATCAAAGCCGAGCTTCCTTTGGTTGCCGGAGGGGTCGTGAACCACCATCTTGAACCCAAGATCGGTTTCTAGGTCATCGAAGGAACCGGCACCGGATGGAACCGTGAAGTCCACCTGCCAAAGCATGCCCACGCCATCGTCATCCGACCTTGCAGTCACCGTGGCACTACCGATGTCATCGCCGTTTTCATCCTGCAAAGACACTAAGGGTGCTAAACCCTCCTCACCCGGGGGCACAATGCGCTCACTCGTCGTGAACGTCAGGGTCAGCGTTTCGCCCTTGCCCGCCAAAAGGTGGTCGGGGCGGTCAGGGTCGCGGCCCAGATTCTCAGAGGACAACATCAAGTCACTCACCTCCGGGAGGATCGTGTCCACCCGCGCCTTGATGCCGTCGTTGCTCGTGGACTCGTCTCCCGCCGCCAGCTGCGCCAGCCCGGAGTCGAAACGAATCTCACGCTCGTTGCCCGACGGGTCGTACACCCTGATACCAAATCCAAGATTTGTTTCCAAATCCACCAGCCCTTCACCAACCTCCAGTGTGGCCTCCCAGAGAGTTCCACTGTCATCTGAGTCCAGTACATTGATGACTCCTTCTGCGATATCCTCTCCGCTGCTATTTCTGAATATCACTGTTGGTGGCAAAAACTCGTCATCTGGAGAGGCGATGCGCTCGCTCGTTGTGAAGGTCAGCGTGACTGTATCACCATCTTTGGACAGCAGCGTCTCCTCATGATCAGGATCATCGCCCGCGTTGCTGGAGGTGAATTTGGCCTCGGTGACTTCCGGGAGATTCGTGTCGATCCGCACCGTGTTCACGGGTGCCTGCGTCGCTTGGGAAGGATCGCTCGATGTCCCGTCGTGGTCGAAGCCCAGCACCCGCTCGTTCCCGGAGTGATCGGAGACTTTGATCTCGAAACCCAAGTCCGTCTCCAAGTCCGCAAACGCCTCGGCTCCCTCCAGAACCACGAAAATGGCCTGCCACTGCATCCCGTTTGCATCGTCGGCTTGCAGGCTCACGGCGGCCTCAATCAGTTCGGCCCCGCTTTCGTCCGTGAACACCACTTGAGGGGCAAGGAGCTCACCCGGAGGTGCGATGCGCTCGCTCGTCGTGAACGAAAGCGTGAGGTTGTCGCCCGATTTTGCCAGCAGGTGGGTCGGACGACCCGCATCCGCCACACCATAGACCCGTCGAGCGGCAAGGTTGCTCGAAACGAGTGCCAGTCCGCTAAGTTCAGGAAGTTTCGTGTCGATCCGCGCCTTGACCCCATCGCTGTTGGTCGCCTCGTCACCCTGCGCAACCGGGGTGAGTTGCGGATCAAAGCTGACGACCCGCTTGTTGCCGGAATGGTCCCTGACCGTGACCTCAAAGCCAAGGTTCGTTTCCAGACCTGCCAGCGATCCCCCGACCGCCAGCGTCGCCTGCCACAGCGTCCCGCCTGCATCCGAGGGTTGCGCACCCACCACGCTCGTGCCGACTGCCTCACCGTCCTGCCCCCGGAACACCACCTTGGGTGCCAGCCCGTCCTCATCTGGGGACGCAATGCGCTCGCTCGTCTTGAATGAAAGCGTCAGCGTGTCCCCGTCCTTCGCCAACAGGGTTGACCGATGATCCGGATCGTCGCCTGAGTTGCTGGAGGTGAAGGCCACCTCCGTTACTTCCGGTAGTGTCGTGTCGATGCGTGCCTTCACGTCGTCACTGGCCGTGGGGTCGTCTCCCGCCGCCAGCTGCGCCAGCCCGGAATCAAAGCGGATCACCCGCTTGTTCCCGGAGGGGTCGAACACCGTGACGGAAAAGCCCAAATCCGACTCAAGACTCCCCAACTGCGCATCAACCTGCAGTTCCGCCTGCCACTGTGTCCCACCGGAAGATTCCTCCTCCCCGGATTGCACCAAGCTCACGTTGGCCAAGAAAACACGCTCGTCTTCGGAGTCCACAACCCCGTCCGGGTCTGCCGTGAACTCCACCACGGGCGCAAGGCCCGCGTCGCCCGGAGCAGCGATGCGTTCGCTCGTCGTGAACGAAAGCGTCAGCGTGTCTCCCGACTTCGACAGCAGGGTTGACGGGTGGTCCGGATCGTCACCTGCGTTGCTGGAGGTGAATTTGGCCTCGGTGACTTCCGGAAGGTCCGTGTCCAACACCACTTCGCTTGTGTCCGTGGTCTGGCTGACCATGAGGCCCGTGTTGCCCGCCAAATCCGTGTATTCCAGTTGGAACTCCACGTCCCCCGTGTCTCCCTCAACTATCTTTCGAGTGAGGCTCCAGCGTCGGCCCCCTGATTGCGGGTCCGGAACTAGATCCTGATCCGCTTCTCCCTCGTCCCCTTTCAGAATAACTATTAATAATGAATCGCTTGACTCCACCTCCAGGGTCACATTGTCTCTCGACCTGGCCCAGACCGGACTCTGGTTCGTGGTCAGCAGCTTGACCACATCCAGAGTGGGTGGGGATTGGTCAAACTCCACGGAACTGCCATCTGTGGTTTCGGTGACAGCCTGTCCTCGATTTCCTGCAAGGTCAGTGTATTCAAACTGGAAAATTATTAGACCTTCCGGATCTGTATCCTCAAGGATCAAGGATGTTGTCCAATTTTGCCCCTCACCACTCAACTCGAACCGATCTTCGTATTCAGGGATGATCAGGGCTAGTTCAAGTAGTGGCTCACTGCTCTTGAAAAAGATTCGGACAGTGTCATCGACTTTGGCGAGTTTTTCGTTGTCATTGGAGGTGGTAATGCGGACGCTGGGAACAGTGGGTGGGGTGCGGTCGTATTCAATGGCGCTTCCGTCCGTCACTTGCTGGACCTCTGAGGGGTTGCCCGTTAAATCCTGAAAGGCCACCTTGAACATCACAGGGCCCTCTGGGTCATTCATGTCCAGCACTCGGCTGGCCTGCCATGTGTTGCTGCCTTCATCAGTAACCGCAGCCGGTTGTCCAGCGATCGTCACTACAGGGCGATTGATCATCTCGTTCGAGGTAAAATTAAGAGTGATCGTATCTGCTGGTTTTGCGCGAGGGGGATCGCGGTTGCTCGACACGATGGAAACCGCACTCAACTCTGGGGGTGTCTTGTCGAACAACACCTGGCTTTCATCCAGAGGGGCGGTTGCTGGTGCACCAGCATTGCTGGCCAAATCCATGTACTCCACCTTGATCTCGACTTCTCCATCTACGTCCTCTGCAGTCATCACACGTGTCGCCCCCCACGCTGTTCCCCCTCCAGTAACTTGCGCATCCCCGCTTCCAATCCTGACCACAGGGGTCAGCAGGGCTTCGTTTGAGGTGAACTGAAGAGTAACGGTGTCCCCTACCTTGGCACGAGCCGGATCGGGATTGGACGAGGTGATGGTGAGGGTATTCAACACCGGAAGCGTCCTGTCATAGAGTACCTGACTGCCATCCATGGTGGCGTTGACGGGGGCTAGTGCATCATTTCCTACCAAGTCCTTGTAGGTGATGTTGAAGGGAATTACCCCATCATCATCATCCTGGGTCAGTTGGTATGTCGCTTTCCAAGCCGATTGATCAAGGTTGGTCTCAGTCACTTCGGCTGCCCTGCCGTGGATAGTCACTTCCGGAGGCATGAGAGATTCAGATGCAACAAAGAACACCGTGACCACATCCCCAGCTTTGGCGGTGGTGGTGTCCGGATTGTTTGAGGAAATGCTGACTGAAACCGCGGTGGGCGGAATGCTGTCTGCCTCAATCCGGAAGCGGAAGATGTGGTCTTTCCCCAGTTTGATCTGCTCATCGGCATCCCTGAGTTGGCTTCCGTTAAGGACCATGCGGTAGGACGCATTGTCCACCATTCGTTCAGAGGGCTTGATCTCCAGTTTCTTGGTTCCGGTATTGTAAACCATAGAATAGTCTGCCAAGTCCACTTCAACCCCGGATTCTGCAAAATCGCTATCCAAGTCCACCCCATCTACATTGTCGGGAGTATTCTCGGGGCTCATCCTCACCATCTTGATCACATTCTGCTTCAAGAATGTCGGCTCCATAGCCTGAGGGGACATGGCTTTGCTGAAGTTGATGACCATGCCCTGACGTCCCTGCAAATGCAAAACGTTCCTGACCCCTTCACTTGCATTAAAACCAGTTCCATTCAATGGGAAAGTCTCCACCACCTGCGGGCGGGCTTTGGTTGGGATTTTTTTGATCAACTCCGTGATCAGGGGGTTTCCGGCATCGTCCCGGATGTCCGTGGTGAGCTTGATTTGGTAAGTTGTGTCCGGACTCAACCGCGCCGGGCAGCTGACGTCTGCTGATAGAATCGGGCAGGATTCTAGAGGCAAAGCGCGCATCGTAAGCTCGAACTGCACACGGGTACTGGATGGACTTGGACGCTCCAGTTTCAGACAGGTCTCAAAATTATCTGTGCTGACTTGAACCGAGGCCCTTTCATCATCACACGCTCCATTCGCAGCATGGGTGATGATGGACTCCTCATTGATGGGCTTGCTGAACACCAGTTGAAACTCCTCGGTTTCCAGAGAAGCCAAGCCTTCTGGAAATGGAATGCTCACTGTCGGCGGCACCGTGTCCACGGTGAAGGTCTCCACTTGCAGGGGTTCCGAAATGTTCCCGGCGTCGTCCGTCATCGTGATTGTGCAATCGGAATAAACCCCGTCTCCTAACGCACTGAACGTCACCCGATTCCTGCGTTTCAGTTCGTCATTGTCTTGAAGCAGTGCCTTGTTCGGACCAGAGCGGTCCCAATACTTGACGTCGAGTTGATTTTGGTAGCAACTGCCATCGTAAGTTAATGTCCCCCCCTCAGATATATCAAAAATGAAATCCGGGGTCGTGTCGTTGGTTTGGGTTGGGATGCCCTCTACCAACTTGAGCACGGGCTTCCGTGCATCCACCTCNATGTTCTTGTTGTACGCGAGGGAGCCGTCATGATCCCCTGCNTAAAACANNAGAAGNGCNTTTTCTCCTCCGGCCTGTGCCTTGATACTNCCNCCCTGCAAATCAATCGGACCCGAAGAGTGGACATCCAAGTCGTCCACGTCGTCATTCAACTCCACGTTGTAGTTGAAGGTCAGGGACGAGGAGCCACTGCCGGAAGAGAACGTGGCGTACTGATCCACTTTGCCTGTCTCCAACTTCATCCGAGGGGATCCCGTCACCACGACAGGTTTGTTGAACGTCACATTCAAGAAAATGGTGGAGTCCTTGCCGAACACCCCGTCCGGATTTGGACTGGTGACGTTCAGCACAATGGGGGCGCTGGATTGTTCCCGGAATTTCTTGACTCCGTCGTTCACACCCTCCTTGGCTTTGGAGATCAGTGCGCTGGGGGGCTTTTCCGGATCGTAGTCCTGGAGGTGGGTTGACGAAATCTGGTCCAGGTTGTCGGTGGCCCCTGCAGAGGCCTGGGCCATCAGTGCGGCCAGTTGCGAAGCCGTCATGGTGATGGTGATGCTGGCGGCCGCCTCAGCCCCGGCGCTGGTGATTTGCTTCACCATCTCCCCAAGATCCTCCGTTCCATACCCCACCATGTTAATGTCTCCGAGCTTTTTCGTGACCGAACCCGTGACATCCGCCATCATGGCGGAAATGGCGTCAACATCGGTAGAGACTTTTTCAAGTTCCTTGGCGACCGATTTGGTGATCAAACCCGTAACTGCCGGCAAGCTGTCCGCGGTAAACCCCTCAACATTTTGAAGTGATCCCAATGCCTTGGTCAATCCAGAAGCCAGATTTCCCACCACGCTGGTGATGTTCTCCGGGGCACTGCCGGCGATCTTAATGTTCTGGATCGATTTGGTGGCCTCCTCCGCTATGCCGGCAATTGCGCTTTGCACACGATTGACGTCCATCCCCTCAATTTTACTGAGTCCCTTTACGGCGTTTTGGGTGATGCTCTCCATCGCGCTGCCGATGGTGGCTGCATCCACCCCGGTGTCCCCAAGGTTGGAAACCGCCGTAGCGGCAACGGACTGGGCCGCTTCCGCAGCAGCTTTCGTGTCCATGCCCGTCGCACGGAGGTTGCTCACCGAGGCCTTGGTGATACTGCCCACCGCCGACACCTTGGCAGCAGCAACATCAACCCGCCCCAAGCTTCTACCGCTGCTCCCGCACTCAGTGGAACTCATGTCACGGTTCTTCAGCGATTTCACCAAGCCGCTGACGATGCTTTGCACCACCTTGACGGTTTTTTCGGTTCCGCCCAGGTTCAAGTCCGGGAGCTTGGCCTGAGCCCCCTTGACGATGATGGGGATGGATTGGTTGAGGTCGCAGGAATCAAGTAAGTTGTTTTGCTGCAAGGTTTCAACGACGGCCATGGAGATGGAGCGGGCCTGGGAAGCAGTAATCTCGGCAGCATTGGCTTCGGCAGTGCGCTGGATCGTTCGCGAGGGAGCACTAAACGCGAAACCCCGGCGGAGTGCCTGTGCTCTTCCGGGCCCCGACATTCTTGAACTGCCACTACTCGTGCTGCAACCCAGACTGGTGGCAAGGTCGCTGGCCATGCCTCCGGATTGCGAATTGGGATCGGAAACGCCAAAGGACGTGATCGCCAATTCCTGAGCCGTGCCACCCGCATCCGTGACCGTTACCTTACAGTCCTTATAGGCACCGTTGCTCAAGGGAATGAAAAGCCCGGAAGAACCACTTCCCGAGTAAAGGGAGATCGTGTTGTTCCCTGCGAAAGCGTAGGAGCGGTCCCCCGAACACGAGCCGCTGTAGCTCACCGTTCCAGGCTTAGTAGAAGAGAAGATGTACTGTGGGGTGGGATCGGTGGTGACGCACTGAATCGCTGTCGTCTCGGCAAGAGCGAGAGCCGTGGTGTCGGTACTCGTGGAGGAGTACGCAGATTCCTCCTCCACCTTCTTGCCAGAGTCGCACCCGACGAGGAAAATAGCTACAACAAAGAGGACGGAAAGCCCTCGGAGGATCGGCATCAACGAAATCCCTCAGGACTTACGCAAAAAACTAGGGCTAGTTTTATAGTCAAAGCTACTGGTTCTAGGACACATCTTGGACTGGGATACAAACATCCAATTCATTGATATTCAACAATATTTATTAGATTTTATCGCTAGGTCATAGTGTTCTATTTTTAATGGATTTTACTATAAAATAACTAGTGCTTGGCCGAAAATTAGGTGACTACATGATATTTAATGGCATTCACCTATTTTCAAGAAACGAAGATTTTGGAAGAACTCATCAAAAATCCCATTTTTTGCTGATTTTGGCCATCTGAACACGGTATCGAACAAATCTTCATCCTGTGAAATTGAAGAAATGTCAT
>PBTB01000034.1 GCA_002726945.1 Deltaproteobacteria bacterium
TATGTTTAATCTAAAAGGCAGCTCAAAATTGAGCGCAACCCTGCTGGCTCTCATCCTGGGAGCAAGCGTCTTCATGGCTGGCCAGGTCTGGGCCGCCAAGTATGTGACCGATCCCACCACCGGCAAGGTGGTGAGCGCGCCAGAGTATGGCGGGACGATTACCGGGCTCTTCCACCCGGGCTGGGAGACGGAGCATGCCGACATGTGGCACTATCGTACTGTGATCCACCCTACCAAGATAGTCTTGGAGCGAATGGGTGGCGGTAACTGGGGACTGCCCAGAGACGAATTCGCCTTCTCCGGTGCCATCCCGAATGTACCTCAATACACCGGCAAGCTGGCCGAAAGCTGGGAACAGCCCGACGCCACAACGATCGTCCTCCATATCCGCAGGGGAGTGAAGTGGCACGACAAGGAACCGATGAACGGCCGCGAGCTCGTTGCCGATGACGTTGTGTTCAACTTCAGCCGCAATTTGGGGCTCGGCGAGTTTGCCGCAGATGGACCAAGCCCGATGATCAGCGTTCTGGGTTCGCTGCCGATCGAATCGATAAGGGCAACGGACAGCCATACGGTCGTCTTCAAGTTGAAGCAACCAAAGTTCGCGGCGTTGTACCATATCATCGGGGATATCTACGGTAATCAGTATCCCCCGGAAGTCATCAAGCAGTACGGCGACGCCAAGGATTGGACCAAGCTGGTAGGCACGGGGCCCTTCATGTGGACCGACTGGGCGCAAGGCACTTCCTTGACCTATACCAAGAACCCCGATTACTGGGGCTTCGATGAGAAGTATCCGGAGAATCGACTGCCCTATATTGACGAGTTCAAGGCCCTGATCATACCGGAAGAGGCAACGCGCATAGCGGCGCTGCGCTCGGGCCAGCTGGATGTGCTGGGTGGTCCCACCACATATGCGCTCTCGCCCGGCCCGGCGACGGAGGGCCTGGAGCGAACCAATCCGGAGCTCAAACAGTTTGCGTACCAGAATCGCGGCCAGAACTCCGCAGCCTTCAACGGAAAGAAGCCACCCTTCGACGACATTCGGGTGCGCAGGGCAATGCAGATGGCCCTGGACCTCGAGACGATCGCGGACACCTACTTCAAGGGCTATGCGGATGCCACTCCTCGGGGCGTCGTCGGCACTGCCAACGTCGGGTACGCGTTCCCGTTTGCTGAGTGGTCCGACGAGATCAGGGGATACTACAGCTACGATCCCGAAGGTGCGGAGCGGCTGCTCGATGAAGCTGGATATCCGCGCGGCGCCAACGGCGTCAGATTCAAGACCGTATTCAACGCTCATCCCAGCCCAGCCGCAACCGACCAAGGTTTTGTCGCCATAATCATGCAGTTTTGGGATGCGATTGGCGTCGATGTCGAGCTCAAGATCGTGGAGGGCGCGGCATTCGGTCCGATGACAGCTGACGCGTCACTGTATGAAGGGATGCTCTGGTTCATTACCGGCTTTAACGCGCCGCTTCCCGTCACCACCGTCGGCTGGCAAGCCACAGGGGCGTACAACAACGCCACCGGGCACAGTGCGTCCGAGTATGATGCCATGATCGCAGCCATCGGCTCGGCAAAGTCGGTCGAGGAGGAGAGGCAGCTGATCCAGGAGGCCGATCGGTACCTCATCGAGAATCACCTATACCTGTGGGGTCCCATCATGCCGCAGGTTGCGGTGACGCAACCATGGATCGTCGGCTACAACGGTGAAAACAGACTGGGAGACGTGGACAGCTACGTGATCTTTGCCCGCCTCTGGATCGACCAGGCCATGAAGGCCGAAATGGGACGATAAGGCTGCGGGTCACCCTCCAGATGCCTCTATCCCACTCATTCCGATCCCCCGGAGTGGGTGGGATTCAGTGACGGACATCCCATGAGAACCTACATCATCAGGCGGGTGCTGCTCGTCATCCCCACGTTGTTCATCTTGAGCATCCTCGTCTTTCTCTCGGTGCGCTTCCTGCCTGGGGACGCGATCGATGCCATGCTGGATAAAGCCGGATGGATTGGAGCGACGGGAGTGGACCGGGCGGCTCTTGAGAAGATGCTCGGATTGGACGTGCCCGCCTACGTGCAGTACGGACGTTGGCTGGAAGGAATCGTGCTGCACGGCACGCTGGGAAATTCACTGTGGGGCGGCGAGGCCATAGAGGCCAAGATCATTGGCCGGCTCCCGGTAACGATCGAGCTCGGTGCCCTGGCCATCGTCATCGGCCTGGTGATCGCCATTCCCGTCGGGGTCTACTCAGCGATTCGCCAGGATACGGTTGCCGACTATGCCGGACGCACGGTCGCCGTCATCGGCCTGGCGACTCCCAACTTCTGGCTTGGCGTGATGGCCATGCTCTACCCCGTCATCTGGTGGGGCTGGTCACCCCGGATGGAGCTCATTCCCTTCAGCGAAGACCCCTTGGGGAACCTCGGGATGTTCCTCGTGCCAAGCCTGATTCTGGGGACGGCGCTGGCGGCCAGCACCATGCGGATGACGCGCACCATGATGCTGGAGGTGCTCCGGCAAGACTATATCCGCACCGCCTGGGCCAAGGGGAACAACGAGAGGCTGGTCGTGGTCAGACATGCCATGAAGAATGCGTTCATCCCGGTGATTACGCTCATCGGCCTGCAACTGCCGATCCTGGTAGGCGGCTCGGTCATCATCGAGAACATCTTCAACCTGCCGGGGCTTGGTCGTCTCATGCTGGATGCCCTCGCAGACAGGGACTATCCCGTCGTCACCGGAATCAACCTGTTTTTTGGCACCATCGTGATGGGGGTCAATCTGCTGATCGATTTGCTCTATTCCTATCTCGATCCGCGGATCCGGTACTAATCAAGGAGAGTTGAGAACATGGGGGAGACCATGCAAGCACCATCCGCCGCAGCCGAGCATGCGAGACGTCACTGGCTGGTTGATTTTTCAGTCAGAATGATCAGGACGAAGCCGCTGGGAACCGTCTGCGGCATTTTACTGCTCCTCTTGATGGCGGTCAGTATCTTCGCGGAGGTTCTGGCTCCGTATCAATACGATTTAATACGCCTGCAAGATATCCTGCAAGCGCCCTCCGCCAAGCATATCCTGGGGACGGATCATGTGGGACGAGACTTATTGAGCCGCATCATCCACGGGGCCAGGATTTCTTTGCTGGTGGGCTTCTCCGCAACGTTCATTAATCTCCTGGTGGCCCTCCTTGTGGGGGGCACCACCGGTTTCCTTGGGGGAAAACTGGACCTTGCCGTCCAGCGCTTTGTCGATGCCTGGATCGCTTTTCCGGGGCTGCTGCTCTTGTTGACCATCATGTCCGTCGTGGGACAGGGGCTCCTGCAGATCATCGTGGTCCTGGGGGTCACCGGGGGCATCGCCGGCTCCAGAGTCGTCAGAAGCGCCGTGGTGGCCATCAAAGAGAATGACTATTTCCTGGCCGCCCGGGCCGTGGGCACTCCCACAAGCCAAATCCTGATCCGCCATGTCCTGCCGAATATTGCCGCGCCCCTCATCATCATCTTCAGCATCAACATTGGGGGCGTGATTATGGCGGAGGCGTCTCTGAGTTTCCTCGGGTTCGGTCTGCCACCTAGCGTTCCCAGCTGGGGCGGGATGCTCAGCCGGGAAGGGCGGAAGTTCATGGAGGGGGCACCCTGGCTGGCGCTCTATCCTGGACTCTGCCTCACCATTGTCGTTTTCAGTCTCAACATGTTCGGGGATGCCATGCGGGACCTGCTGGATCCCCGATTAAAAGGGGGGCAGGGCAGTTATGGCACCGCAAAGGTGAAGCACAAACGAGGCTTCCTCGCCCGACTGCTCAACCCCTTCAACGGGTAAGCTCAAAAAGGCGGCCTAAAGGAATGTATGCGAGAAGAAAACCAGCGAATGAACCCCTTGGCTACCACCGAAATTGGGACCACGGGACTGTTCGTGACGCGACTGGGACTGGGAGGAGCGGGTCCAGCTGGGCGCAGCTTCAGCGAAGCTGCGGAGAGCGTCGCCCACGCCACGATGGAGCGAGCATGGAAACTGGGGGTACGCTACTTCGACACAGCGCCGATTTATGGTCAAGGACAGAGCGAAACCTTCTTCGGAGAGTTCCTGTCGAGCGTCCCTCGAGACGAGTTTGTGATCTCCTCCAAGGCTGGCCGGCACTCCAATCCTGAAGTGGATGGACCACCCCTGTTTGATTTCAGCAGGGATCGGTTGCTGCGTTCACTCGATGAGAGCCTGGGGCGTTTGCGTCTGGATTACATCGACATCGTGTTCTTGCATTTACTCGGTGACAGTGACCGACACTATCAGCAAGCTCTCGGCGAGGCGTTGCCGGCGCTGGACGAACTACGCTCGCAGGGCGTGGTCAGGGCCATCGGCGTAGGCACGACGAAGGAGACATGGGAAATGCTGTCCCCGTTCGCTCAAGAGGGTGCATGCGATTGTTTCCTCGTGGCCGACCGCTACACCCTCATCGACTCCTCGGCGCTGGACGAGTTCCTGCCTCTGTGTCAAGAACAACGAATCGGCGTCATGCTGGGCGGTCCTTACTATGCTGGCATCCTGGCTTCCGACCTGACACCGGAGGACTATGACCTTTTCCTCAGTCAGCGTCCAAATGGCCTGGAGATTCTGAACCAGGCGCAGCGGCTCAAGGTCATCTGCGACCGGCACGGTGTCCCGCTCAAAGCAGCGGCACTGCAATTTGGCCTTGGTCATCCTGCCGTTGCCACTACCCTAACAGCTTGTCAGACTCCCGAAGAGATCGAGGAAAACCTAAGCATGATCTCCCGCCCAGTGCCCGCCTCGCTGTGGTCAGACCTAAAGGCTGAAAAGCTAATACCCGAGCAAGCACCCACTCACCCCTGGCTGACTGATAGCAGTCCGGGAGCGTTACAGAGGGGGCAAACAGAAAAACACCAGACAGGAGGATAACGATGCCACATCGACTGGATAACAAGGTTGCAATCATCACAGGGGGCACCAGTGGGATCGGCAAGGCGACCGTTGAGCTTTTTGTGAAGGAAGGCGCGCGCGTCGTGTTCATGGCACGCGGCGCGGAGGAGACCGGGCGCGGCCTCCCTGGAGGCCGTGCAGTGGAGGCCGCCATTCGCAAGGAAGGCGGCGAGGTCACCTTCATCGCCTGTGACATCGGCAACGCCGATATGGTCGAGACTGCGGTAGCCGAGGCGGCAAAGACCTACGGCCCGATCAACATTCTGTTCAACAACGCCGGCGGCGGCGGCGGCGGCAGCTTCCCGGATTCGACCAACGAGGAATGGACCCGTGTCATCGACCCCGACCTCACCGGCATGTTCTACGTCTCGCGTGCGGTCTGGCCTCACATCGTGGCAGCCGGCGGCGGTGCCGTGGTCAACATGTCGTCACTGGCCGCCCAGCAGTTCTTCACCCCGCGCAGGCACGAGGAGCTTGCGAGTGCCTCACTTTCCTACTATGCGGCGAAATCGGGTATCGATGGGCTGACCCGCTACATGGCGGGGGTCGGCGGCAAGAACAATATCAGGGTCAACGGTGTGCGCCCCGGCCTCATGAACCGCGACCGACAGGCGGGGGAGGGCGGACGGGTTCGAGACGATCAGATCATCCCAGGGCCCGGCTACGGCGAGGATGTGGCGTACCTCGTCTTGTTCCTGGCCTGTGACGAGTCCCGCTTCATCACCGCGCAGATCATCAACGTCGATGGTGGAGTGAGCGGCCACATCTGAGGTGCGACACGCAATCCCGGCAAGGATGAGGGACACCACGGAGTGAGCGGATTCCTTAGGGGGACTATCCCATTTCCACCAAAACAGCAGGTCCGCTAGGACAGCCAGCGCACGGTTTCAAAATCCAGGGTGCGCTGGAGGACATCGGCCCGCAGCAGTCGCACCTGAAGACGGTCGCCGACCTGCACGATGCGCTGTCGGCGTCGTCCGAGCAGGGTGAGAGTTTCCTCGTCAAAGGAGTACCAGTCGTCCGTCAACGCTTCCAGCAGCAAGAACCACTCCAATTCGTGGGGATCGAGCAGCACTTTCAGCCCCGCATTGGACACGGCCCGGATGGTTGCAATGAAGCCCTCGCCGATGAAGCGTTCCAGAAACGAAACCTTCAGCAAGTCGATGCTTTGCAATTCAGCCTTCTCGGCCTTGCGCTCCTGTTGCGAACAGTGCTCCGCGAGTTCCGGCAGAACTTCCGGGATAGGCGTTTGCAACCGCTTCCGCGCCTTGCGATCCAGTCCCTGAAACCGCTGCTGCGTGAGCCAGTGCTTGAGGGCACGGTGGACGCAGAGGTCCGGATAACGACGGATCGGTGAGGTGAAGTGCGCGTAGAATTCGGCGGCGAGTCCAAAGTGCCCGAGGTTTTCGGTGCGGTACACGGCGAGCGCCATGCAGCGCAACAGCAACACCTGCAACTGCTCCTTAACGGGAAGCGCCCGGATTTGCTCGAAGACCTCGTTGAAGGCGCTTGGCTTCTGCAAGCGTGCCATCGGTGTCGTCACCCCAAAGTGCCAGAACACGCGCTGGAGTTTCTTGAGCTTCACGGGGTTCGGCTGTTCGTGGACACGGTAGAGCGCCGGGAGTTTGTGGTGCACACAGTGCCGTGCCACCGTTTCGTTCGCCTCCAGCATGAACTGCTCAATGAGCCGCATCGCGGAATTCTGCTCACGTCGGCTCACTCCGGTCATACGGTTCTCCTCGTCCAACGCGATGGCCTCCTCCGCAAAGCTGAACTGGATCGCCCCACGCCCACCCCGCTTGCGCTCCAGCAGTTGCGAGAGCTTGTGCATGAGTCGCAGGTTCTCCTGAAGCTCCGGATTCCGGATCGGCGAGGGGCGGCCTTGCAGGAACTCCTCCACATCGTCATAAACAAGCCGCGCCCGGCTGCGGATCAACCCCTCACAAATCGTGTAGTCCGAGACCTCACCCTCCGGGGTGATCTCCATCGTGCAGGCCAGCACGAGCCGGTTCACCCCCGGACGCAGGCTGCACAACTCGTTGGAAAGCGCTTCCGGAAGCATCGGCACCGCGTGGGTCGGAAAATACACGCTGGTCGCCCGCTCCACCGCCTCGGCGTCCACAGGGTCTCCGGGCCGAACATAATGGGCGACATCCGCGATGGCGACCTGCAAACGATAACGGCCTCCGTCCAGTTCCTCCGCAGTCACCGCATCATCAAAATCGCGGGCCGTGCGTCCGTCAATGGTGACGAACGGAAGGTCGCGGAGGTCGATGCGCCCGGACTGTGGATCAAAGGCGATGCGCGTGGAAAACTGTTCGGCATAGGCCAAGGCGGCTTCCGGGTACTCGGTGCGTACCTGATTTTCCTGGATGATGCGCTCAAAGGCGAGTTCGTGGAGGTTGACCTCCGCCAAACTACGCACGATACGGCCTTGCGGGGTGCGGCTTGTGCCTGATTCCGTTTCAAGCAGTTCCACCTCCACAAGCGTACCGTCCGGAATCTCCAAATCATCGTGCTCCCGTGGAATGCGTAGTTTCGCAAGTCCGGAGTTCATGTTGACCGGAATCGCCACAACCGCAGATTTTTTGCGATCCAGCCGGGCCAACAGCGTCGAGTTGCCGCGTTTGAGAATGCGCACGATTATGCCCTTACGCCTTCCCCGGAAGCCCCGCCGTCGCAACAGTTCCACCTCCACGGTGTCGCCGTCCATCGCACCGTTCTGCTCCTCCTCACCAATGAAGAGATCCGGCTCGCCATCGCCAACCATCACGAACCCGAAGCCTCGGCGGCTGCGCTCAAACCGGCCTTGCCGCAGTTGCAAGGATCGCGGGTGTGCGCCGCTCCTGCGATCCCGTGTTCGGTGTTTGGTTTTCCCTCTGGAACTTTGGAACTTTGCCCCTCTGGAACTTTGTTCCTCCTCAGACGGCACTTCCGGGGCATGCTCCAACAATCGCGTACTGCCGAAGCGCACCCCCTGCTGGACGAGCGTTCCTTTCTCGACTTGCTTGCGCAGCCACGCCTTGAGCTTGGGGCTTTGTGATTTTTTGAGGCCGAGCAGCCCCCGGAGTTGTTTTGCGGTGAGCAAAGTGCCCTGCGACTCCATCAGCCGCAGGACTGCACCCTTGTTGAGTTTCATGAGTTGAGTTTGCCGACTTGCTAAGTTTTTGAGTTTGCTGACTTGCCAAACTCACGAACTCATTGAACTCGCCCTTCTTCGCGGAGTTTGACGAGGTGCGATTCGATGTTGCGCATCGCGTAGGGCAGCAGGCGCTCGTCCACACCCTCGTACACGGTTTCAAGAATTGCCTGATTGCGGTGTCCGGACTGGTGCAGTTCAAGGATGCGCAACTCGCGCTCGCGGCGGTGCTGGAGTGTCACGGACAACCGATGAACACTGCGCATCGGAATGCCATGGGAAGGGATGATCACGTCCGGGTTGAGATCGATCACACGTTCCAGAGTGCAGAAGTATTTGGCCATGTCACCTTCCGGAGCGGAGATGACCACCGTGCCGACGCCTTGAATGAGGTCGCCCACGATGAACCAGCGTAACGATTCGGGGGCGAGCGCGAGTTGCCCTTCGTCGTGTCCCGGAACGGAGTAAACACGCACGTCTTCGCCGTGCCAGCGCGTCATCACATCACTCTCACCGACCAAGCGCACCTCGACGCCGTCGAAGTAATCGAACCCATGCTTGGCACGGATGCGCCCGTGACTGTCTGCACTGATGCACACCGGAAGCCCAAGCCTGCGGGCCAGCACGTTGGCAAATTGATGGTGATCCGGATGGTGATGCGTGAGAAACACCAACTCCGGTGGGTCGGATGCCAGTGTCTGCAGCAGACGCGTCAACTCATCCTTGGATTCCGGAGACGGGTCCACCAGCAACTGTGGAGCATCTGCATCACCAATCCGGAAAGCGTTGGTGCGGGTGGCGGGTGGGAGTGTTTGGGAGGGAACATGCAGAGTGCGGAGGCCGTGCAGCACCTCCATACATGGCACCTCATGGTCATAGTCGAACTTGGGCGAAAGATCGCCAAGGTCGCCACAGTCCATGTTGTCCGCAAGTCCTTCCAGCAACCAGCGGGTGGGCGGCACCATCAGGGCATCTCCCGTCCGAAAATGCTCAAGCAACTCGTTGGGCGTGTTCCACATCAACTCGGCGATCTCTCCGGAATCGGGAGTCAGTTCCGGCTTGCAGGCCAAGTCAATGCGGTAGAACT
The DNA here is from genome assembly GCA_002726945.1 of Deltaproteobacteria bacterium. Lineage (GTDB taxonomy): Bacteria > SAR324 > SAR324 > SAR324 > NAC60-12 > UBA8110. The sequence goes on from PBTB01000034.1 coordinate 9,169, forward strand.
GGGAGCGGAAACGCACAAAGTCAAACGGTGGGGCCAACGCCAACGCCAACGGCTGCACCCGCAGTATCGTGCCGTCGCGCAAGCCGGCAATGAGGTCAAAGCAAAGTTCCTCCTGCAATTCCCGGCAGAGTGCATTGAACTGTTGCGGTTCCAGCCCCTCCAGTCCGGGTGCCTCCGGAAGTGTGTCTGCGTCTGTGCGGTCCACCTTGCCTCCGGGAAAGGAGTGGTAGCCCGGAAAGGAGAGCAGGTGCGACTGGCGCACTATCGCGCAAATTTGATCGTTGACCCGCAAGACAGCAACGACGGCATCACGGACTTTGGACATTGACTGGAAAGATGTAAATTTTATTTTTCACCGCGGAGCCGCAAAGGGTGCAGAGGTTTGGTTGATTGACGTTTCCCTCTGTGTTCTCTGCGTCTCTGTGATGAAATGAACGACTCCGCAGCAAGCTGCGGGGAATTAGATCCGGAAGAGATTTACGCCCAGCTCAAAGTGTTCGATTCTTAACGTCTTTTACTATAGCAGGCGATGTGCCTTTTGCGATGCCTTGAAGCTCCAAAAAAAAATCCGGTATCGTTCAGGTACTTTTATTTCAATAAATCACCTAAAATGAATTCAGAACTGGTAGCGCAACGACTGCCCCGTTTCCAGCCCCAGCGCCTCAGCCTGTCCGGCAGCGAGTTCAAGGACCAAGTTTGCGGAAACCGGGGGATCAAGCGTGACCGGTTTTTCGCCAGAAGCAGGCGGTGGAACGTTGCGGCTGATGTGGACGATACGGCGGTTCCGAAGCCAGAGGATGTCGATGGTAAAGCGCATGTCCTTCATCCAGAACGGGTGCCTCCCGGTGTTCTTGAAAACGAAGAGCATGCCCCAGCCGGAACGCAGGCCGTCACGCTTGCCCAAGCCAAGCGTCCGCTTGGCGGGCGTGTCGGCGATTTCCACGGAAATGGCGGTTCCAGACGGCAGCGTGACCGTGCCGTGCTGGTAGGTTGGTTCGGCATGAAGCGTGGTGCAGCCGCCGAGCAGAATCCCCAGTGCCGCAACCAGAAAACGCAGACGGGTCATGCGGACAGCCGGACCTGCTTGGCCAGCCGACGCTTCACCATCTTCTGCTTGAGCGAGGGGAGGTGGTCAATGAAGAGGACGCCCCGGAGGTGATCCAGTTCGTGCTGGATGCAGATCGCCATCAAGTCCTCCGCCACCAGCGTGTGCGGCTGTCCCTCCACGTCCTGATACTCCAGCGTGATGCGCTCAGCACGTTTCACCTCCGCCCGAAATTCCTCCACACTCAGGCAGCCCTCTTCCGAGATCGTTTCCCCGGATTGCTCGGTGATGTTGGGATTGACGAAAATGTGGGGGTCGCGCTCTGATTCGTCCTCCGAACCACTCAGCAAATCCACCACCACCAATTGCTTGAGGATCGCCACTTGAATCGCCGCGAGGCCAATGCCGTTGGAGGCGTACATCGTCTCCAGCATGTCATCAGCGGTTTTGCGCAGGGCATCGTCAAACACCTCGATGGACTGGGCGACTTGCTTGAGGATCGGATCTGGGAAGGTATGGATTTGCAGGAGCATGGCGTGTTTTTTGTGACCTCAGTGTAGCGGTCTCTCCGGGGAAGTTGCAACTCTTGGCAAAGGAGGGGATTGAACACTTGACTTCTGACTCACAGAGGCGTATGGATAAGTCAAGCCCGGCGGCGCTGTCCTCATCGGGAGGGCGGTACACCTCCGAGTGTACATTCCTTTTTCCTAATCTAAGGGAGATGAGCGAATCGCTTGAAAAAGCCGAGGCGTTCTTGCCCAGCTACCGTCCAGCAACGGGCTGAGACTCAACCTGATCTCCGAGTCGGGCTTTCCGGAGTCCGGCTCTTCCTGCTCCCGCCCTCCATTTGTACGCCCCTTGCAACACGCCCCAAGGAATCGCGTTGCCGCCGGGACGGGGTTTGATTTTGCCCACGCACCTGCGCTAGACTTCAGAAGTCTCACGGACGGGGCGCACATCCCACGACGGACGTTCCGGAAGGGACACCGGAAAACGCATGGCCACAGTCATTTCATTCTCCAGCCAAAAGGGCGGGGTTGGCAAAACCACCTCGGCCATCCATCTCGCCACCGCCTTTGCGCTCGGCGGCTACAAGACGCTGCTGGTGGACCTTGACCCGCAGGGTTCCGTGCAGTCCGCGCTCGGCATCCGGGAGCACCCCGTGCAGGGCGCGCGGGAGTTGTTCTGCGATCCCAATTTTGAGTTCGACGCCGTGCGCGTGGGCAGCGAACACAAGAATCTCGACTACATCCTCTCCAACATGAGCCACCTCACGGAGGAGCAGGAGGTGGTGCGCGTGGCCTCGGACTATCACTTCCTGCGCGAACGCGTCGAGGAACATCTGGATGCGCGTTACGACTTTGTGGTAATTGACGTGCCGCCCACAACCAGCCCCGTTTCGATCAACGCGATGATCGCCTCGGATCTCGTGATGGTACCGCTGCAGTGCGAGGCGCTAGCAATCAAGTCCCTCAAGCGCTTCCTGCTCGCCTTCCGGGATTTGCAGAACAACATCGATCCCAACCTGCGCATCGCCGGGGTGCTGCTGACGATGTTCAACCGCAACATCCGGGCGCACCAGCAGGTTTGCAAGCAAGTCTATCAGGCGCTGGGAGAGTCGGTGTTTCAGACGATCATTCCGGAATGTTCGTATATTCTGGAAGCGAGTGCAATTGGGGTGGACGTGATCAAACGCCGTCTGAACTCGGTAGGGGCAACCGGGTACATCCGGCTCGCCAATGAGGTGTTGGACCGCTTTGAACTGCGCTAAAGCAAGCCCAGTTGTCGCAGGGCCTTGCGGTAGGCTTTGCGTTTGAAGGGCACCACCTGCCGCAGTCCCTCTCGCGGATGCATCCACGCCCACGCATCAAACTCCGGAGTGCCGTGCTGCTGGAAATCCAGTTCGTCCGTCCCACATTCCAGCCGCACCAGAAACCAACGCTGCTGCTGCCCGCGAAAGGAGCGCCACTTTTTGAGGGATTGCAGCCGCTTGCGGATGCCACGAGGGTAGTGGTAGCGAATGCGGCGGACGGGCGCTTTGAGGGTCGTCACTGCGTCCGTGCCGATCTCCTCCCGGAGTTCGCGGTGCAGGGCCTCCTCCTCAGACTCTCCGGAATCGACACCCCCCTGCGGGAACTGCCACGCCTGATAGGAGTGTCCTGCTCTCCGAAACATGAGGACCCGGCGACTTTGCGCATCCCAAATCACCGCTGCCACGTTGGCGCGAAAGGCGTGGCTCACGAACCCTGCTTGAGCGTGAACAGCCGTCCCCGGACTTCCCCAAGCAGTTCGTGGACGGGCAAATCCGGAATGTCCTCCCACTTCATGAGATCAAGCAGGTGGCGCTTGAGCCGCCCCCGCGACAATCCGCGATCCGTCCACTGCTCGTGAACCGCCTCGAACTCCGGGGGCAGGGGCCGACCATCGAGATTGCGGCGCAGCAAATAGCGCAGGGCGCTGTCCGGATAAGCTTCCACGAACATACCAATGGACTTGCGGGTGATCTGCGCGATTCCGAAAACCACGTCCGTCTCATCGGTAGGAACGTCCTTCAGCCCTTCCTCAAAATCCTCGTCGTCGTCAATTTCCTCGTCATCCACCGCATCCAGCAAAGCCGCCGTCGAGGGGGCGGCTACCACTGGTTCGGGTTCCGGGGATTCTTCCTCTGCCTCGGACGGTTCAGCTTCCGCCTCAACTTCCGTAATTTCTGAAGTGGCTTCGGCCTCTGCCGCTTTTGGTCCCGCTGCCACAGTCGCTTCACCAGCGGACGGTTCCTTGCGCTCGTCTGCGAACATGGCATCCGCCACCGAAAGTTCGGGGGTCTCGATCTCCGGAGTGAGGAGGTCCAAACCATCCTCGACCCCCAGCGACAAGTCCGGCTCCAACACCATTTCCAGAGGCTCCTCCGTGTCTGCGGCAGGAGTGACCAATTCCGATGCAACGGCAGGCGGTGGTGCAGTTTCAGCAGTAACCGCTTCCTCTTCCGGAACCTCGACACTTTTGCGGTAGCTGCCGACGTGATCCTGCACTTGGGGAAAGGGATTTGCTTCAGGAAGCGGAGGAATGATCGCGGGCACCAGAAAACGCCCAAAGCGGCGCTGCTGCTCGTACTCGACTTCCGGACTCAGTTCGGAGTTGTCCGCGATGCGGTCGAGGATGTTGGTGGGTTGCGTGTATCCGGAGGGTGGCGCTTGCCGACCGTTGCCGCGTTCGCGCCCCAGCTGGAAGCCTTCTTCCGAAACGCGTAATCGGTCGTCTGGATTGCCAAAGCCCGGCATCCGCTGACGCCAGAACTCCGCCAGCACGTTTTCCACCTGATACCCTGATCCTGACATCTGCTCGACTCGGCTAGACGGTGTGCTGGATTGCCGTCCGGATCAGCCGCTCCAGCAAGTCGTCCGGTCCGCACAAGGGCTTGTTGTCCGGAACCACCGAGGTCGTTTTCACCCAAGTGAGCGGCGGGCTGTCGACCTGGCGAGCGGCGGTCAGGGCGTGAATTGCGTCAATTTCCATTTCAGTAGGTCGATTTTCGTCGCAACCCCAGCAGTTGTCCCACTCGTGAGGGCTTGGGTTGCAGGTAGCGGGTTTGGGTTTGCAGTTGCCCCAGTTCTCGTGAAACCTGTTGCTTCTCGGTTTGCAGTCGCTGCATGAAGGCGTTTTCGGATTCCTGCAAGGCGTCCAGCGTGTTCTGCAACTCGCGTAGCGCCCTCCGTTCCTCCTGCGTTGGCGAACGCCGATGCTCCTGTCCCCAGCGTTCGATGAGGGAGTCCAAGCGGCGCACTTCCTCCACGAGGGCTTCCTTCTCCTGAACGAGCAGGTCCAGCCCATTCAATTCAATCAGCGTGAACTGCTGCTGCGACAACTCCAGCCAGCGCTGAACCTGTCCCAACTTGCGCGTCACCAGCACCAGAAAATCGCTATCGTGCAGCTGCGTTCCAGAGGCTTCCGGAGGAGTTTGCCCGTCACTTTCCAATACAGAACTCCGAAAAAATCCGTGCCAGCAGGTCATCCGCTGTGGTTTCCCCCACCACCGCACCAAGGGCGTTGAGCGCGTGGCGGAGGTCGAGCGCGAGGTATTCCGCGCCCGCCTCTTGCTCCAGAGTCGTCCGGGCCTGTTGCAGGGCATCAAGCGCCTGCTGTGCCGATTGCTGCTGGCGCAGGTTCGTGATCCCAACCTCTTCGGCACGAGGAATCTCTCCACCCATCGCCCGCCGTACCATGCGGGTTTCCAGCAACTCCAGCCCCTCGCCGGTAGTCGCGGACATGCGCACTGCCTCGAAGCCCTGCAACACGGTTCGCCATGCCCCCTGCACCTCGCTTCCGGAAGGCAGGTCCGCCTTGTTCTGCACCACCAGTGTCCGGACAGGATCGGCTTCAGCGAGCAGGCGTTGGTCTTCCGCGTCCGGAGGCTGGCTCTGATCAACAACCAGCACCACCAATTCCGCATCGGCCCAAGTGTTCCGGGTGCGTCGGATACCCTCGGATTCCACCTCGTCGGAGGTTTCCCGCAGTCCAGCGGTGTCGGTGAGCCGAAACGCCAGCCCATGGAGTTGCACCGTTTCTTCAATCAAGTCACGAGTTGTGCCCGGAACCGCCGTGACAATCGCACGCGACTCGCGCAGCAGGGCGTTCAGCAGGGAGGATTTCCCAACATTGGAACGCCCGATGAGCGTGGTCGCCACGCCCTCCCGGAGTCGCCGCCCCTGATCGGCATGAGCGAGCAGACGCTCAAGCTCGCCGCTGGCGTGGCCAATGCGACGGAGGCAGTCCTCACGATGCGTGAAGCTCTCGCCTTCTTCCGGAAACTCGATGGACGCTTCCACCAACGAAGCAACCCGAATCAATTGCTCCTGTACCGCCGAAATCGACTTGAACAACCGCCCCCGGAGTTGCTGTGCCGCCACCCGCATTCCACCCTTGGAGCGGGCGTGGACGAGGTCGCTGATCGCCTCCACACGAGTCAGGTCCAACCGCCCCTTGAGAAACGCCCGGCGCGTGAACTCTCCGGGTTCAGCGAGTCGGACTCCTTGCTCAATCAGCAGTCCAAGGATTGTTTGTTGGACCAACACACTGCCGTGGCAGTGCAGTTCCACCACGTCCTCGCTCGTGAAGGAGCGCGGCCCGCGCATGACGACCNCCAGCACTTCGTCCACCCAGCCCTCCGCATCCGCAATCCAGCCATGCCGGAACTGATGCGAGGGGGCTTCGGAAAGTGCTACTGCACCGCTGCTCCGGAAGATCAACTCTGCCGCTGCAAGTGCCTGCGGGCCGCTGATGCGGATCACCCCCAGCCCGGAGGGCTGCTGGGCGGTGGCAATGGCAGCGATGGTGTCGTCAAGACGCACGGGTTGGCCGTGTTAGGAAGCGAAGTCGCACAGGTACTTTTTTACCGCTCAGGCTAAGCCTTCGACAAGCTCAGGACGAGCGGAATTGTGCGACGTTGAGCAGTTGGAACCCTTCGTTATTCCGGGTCGCGGAGCAGGGTGCGGACCACCGATTCGCGGATGCGGCTGGTTTGCGCGACCGTTGCCGCTGCAACTTCCATCATGATCTTGCCCTTGGTGAACCGTGCAAGTTCAAAGGCAAGGTCGGTGTCGCGCAGACTCGATTCCGCCGCTGTCAGGTTCTCCTCGGCCACACGCAGGTTCGAGGTGCTGCTCTCCAGAGTGTTGCGCTGGATCGCCCCCAAGTGAGCACGCATCAAGGATACCTGATGGACCGCTTCGTCAACAAGACGAACCGTGTCTGTTGCTGCCCTGGGGGTGTACACGTTCACCTCCGAGAGACTCCGGAAGCCGCTTTCGTTGGGAACTCCCTGTGAGAGGGCGCCTGACGCCGTGCTGTGGATTGCCACGTCCACGCTGTTGGTCGAGGCGGGTCCGGTTTGAAACCGCATTGCATTCTGAAAGATCGTTGCCGTGCCAACTGATCCAAGCTGAGTCCCTGTGTAGGTCAGGCGCAGCCCGGCGGTTTGCACGTTGTGATTGTACCCCGTGAGGTACACCCCGTCTCCCTCCATCACCTCCCCGGCCACGGTGGCTTCCACGTCCTGCCCAAAATGGAGCTTTGGTGCATAAGATTCCGAACCCAGTACCCCCTGCTTTGAGGTCGTGAGCATGAAGCCCTTGGCCAGCCCGTACTCTCGGTGCGTGATGGTGAGTTCGCTTTCTTCCACGTCATATTGGATTTTGAGGTTGAGGTTCGTGTCCTCCACGGCCCGCTGCAAGCGACTCACGAAGGTGTGCGCCCCGGCCCCGGGAACATTGGAAACATCAACCAGTCCACCGTCCTCCTCCTCCAGGATCACCCGCAGACCATCAGCGTCCGAGTCGGTCAAATCCCCCACCAACTTTGCTTGGAGCGGCAGCTTCGTGACCTCAATCGGATAACCCTCAATGGGCGAGGAGCGTGTTTGTTCGGTTGCGCTGACAAACGTCAGGTCATCCGAATTGCCCACCCCAGTCACCCCTTGACTGCCATCGAGCAAAGCTCGGTTGCCAAAACGTGTGAACCGCGAAACCCGATCAATACTCTGCAACGCGTAGCGCAATTCCGACTGCAAGCCCGCCAGCTCGGCAAAGTCCCCCGCACCCGAATTGGCGGCGGCCAACGCGGTCTGCCGGATTTCGATGAGCAGGTTATTCACCTCCGCAAGCGCACCCTCAGCGGTTTGGATCATCGAGACCGAGACCTCGGTGTTCCGCACGGCCTGACCGATGCTAGCGATCTCCGAACGCAGGATTTCCGAGGTGACCAGTGCTCCGGGATCATCTGCCGCCCGATTGATCCGCTGCCCGGAAGCAAGACGCTCCAAGGACCGAACCGTCGCCTGATACGCTTCCGAGAGCCTCCGGACTGGAGCCGAAGCGACCGGATCTTCGTTGATTCTCAGGTTCATGCGTCCTTCCCGTGTCGCTCGGCGGCCCGTCTCCGGAACTCAGTGATTCCGGAAGCAAACCGAGCCAAGTCGTCCCTACTGGTTGGCCAGCAGGCGCACAACGTTTTGCGGCACTGCATTGGCTTGTGCAAGCTGTGCGGTGGAGGACTGCACCATGATTTGGTTCCGGGTGAACCGGGCCAGTTCCTCAGCCATGTCGGTGTCGCGAATCACCGACTCTGCTGCAGTCAAGTTCTCCCGAACGACCCGCAGAGTGGTGATTGCAGAACCGAACGTGTGGCGCTGGAATGCCCCAAGCTCGCCCCGTGTTGACGAAATCTCCTCGATCGCCTGATCCACCACGTTCATCGCATCCTGTGCGCCTTGCACGTCGCGCACGTCGATATCGGCAAGAGAGAGGAATTTACTATCGTTGTCGATCCCCCGCCCAAGTCGGCTGGTGTGCGTATCCGAGATACTGATTCCAACGGACTGGTTAGGATCCGAGCCAATCTGGAATCGCAGTCCCCCTTCGACATTGACAGCACCCACGGTCGTGCCGTTCTTGGCATCATAGGACATCCCTGTTTTAGGGGCGTAGCGCAGCGCCAGTCCCGCCGTCGTGCTATTTTCGCTGAGGCCAATCAGCAATTGCCCATTGCCATAGGTACCCTCACCATTGATTGTCCCCTTAACGTCACTTCCAACAAAGCTCTTCGGCGCACCGCTTTTCTCGCTGAGTACTCCGGCGGTCGTACTCATGACGGTGAACTTGTGGTCTTCTCCATACTTGTTGTGCGTGACCGTAATCAAACCTCCCGATCCGGACACCGTCACGTCCAACCCGTTCTTCTCGGCAATGGCGGCGAGTTGTCCAACCGCCCCCTCAACCGTCATATTCTCATTGAGCTTGAGGAAGGCGGTGCGCCCATTCTCCATGATCGTGAGTTCTTCCCCGGAATTCAACATACTCTCGTTGATCGCCTTGCCCCCGCTCAGAGTTGCTTTGGCGGCCGCCTGCTTGATGCTAACGTCATAGCCCTTCTCGTCCGAGGCAACGACATCGCCGCTTCCCTTCACAAACTCCAGTCCGGCACCCGTGACTGTCCCGCTAACGGCACCGCTACCGTCAAGCAGTTTGCGTCGGGCAAACTGGGTGTTGGAGGCCACACGGTCAATGGCCGCGAGGGCATTCTCAATCTCAGCTTGAGAGGCCTCGACCATTGCCTCGTCATTTGCGCCCTCGTTGGCTGCTGCAACAGCCCGTTGCCGCACGTCGATGAGCAGCCGGGCCACTTCACCCAACGAACCCTCGGCGGTCTGCACCATTGAGACACCGGATTCGTTGTTGCGGATCGCCTGCTCCAGACCTCCAAGCTGTGCCCGGAGTTTTTCCGAGACCACGAGGGCCGCAGGTCCGTCGGCGGCGGAATTGATCCGCTGTCCTGATGCCAGTTTTTCCAAGCTCTTGCTGAGCTTCGTGTTGTTACTCTCCAGATGGCGATACGCGATCATGGAGTCAACGTTGTTGTTGATTCGGAGACTCATAGCCACTCCTTGTGCTAATGGATTAAATGGATCCTCAATGGAACAGATGCATCCCTCCATGGGACACGACTTCGGGTCCTAGCGTCCGCCCGCAACTTTCGGGAACTCCCGAAATCCTTGGGCAACAACGTAGGCCTCCGGACAAATCGGCCTAATCAGGCCGGGCAATAAAGGGACGTTGCAACCGCCCCCGCAAATTTAACAGCGACGCGTCCCCAGCAGCGCCCGGAGCCGTTGCTCCGCACGGGCCAGCCGGTCTGCGTCTTCCTCTCCCAAGCGCGGGGAGGCGTGGTTCAATTGGTTCCAGACGTACATGGACGGGGCGTTTTCCGCAGACTGCCGTGGCTCTTCTGGTGCGGTGTTCACACCCAAGGCACGCACCGATGGCTTCGCCAACGCCGCCAAGCGCATCCGTCCGCCGAACCGGGAGGATTGCTCCACCCGATCCAAGAGCGACCATGCCTGTTCCATCTCGTTGATGCACGGTTGAGCCGTTCCCGGACTGCGAAACCCCGCAGAATCTCTGGATTTGCCTACTTCTGGGGCTTTACTCCACCACATAACTCACTCCTCTTTTGGTGATCAAAATAAACAATTCCTGACAAACCATCTCCGGGTACAAAGCCAGATGAAAATTGTCATGAAAAAATAATTTTCATGACAAATTCACCCACACTTCCAGAGCAACTTTCCAAAAACGCCTAAACCTCCAGCTTGCGAGATTGTGCTTTTAGGGAGTTCCCCCGGACTTCGCCCACCAAAACACAAAGTTCTGCCTGTGTTCCAAGGGTCGCCCCGGTTTCCACGCCAGGAAACACTTGCCGGACATGGAGGTCCGCCTTCCCTTGCAGTGAGACGCCTGACCCTGTCGGGTCAAGTCCCGCCGAGTGGGGGGTCTGTCAGTTTGCCAAAGAACACTTTTGCTGCCGCTCACCTTCCGGACTCATTTCATCCGGAGGGAATCGGCAATTCGTCAACGCCCGTAGTGGCGGGTGGGTTGGTTATCCAAAGGCTGTTTTTTTCACAGCCTTCGTGCAGTAATCCGTGCAGGGCGTCATCATGGCTCGTGAGAACAGCACCAGTGCCGCAATGTCCGCCGTCATCCGCCGCCGAGTCATTTTTTCGTTGCTGCTCTGACAATGGCTTAGCGAATCACTCGTTCCAGTGGATGCCGTGTCAGTCGTTCGCATCCGGACTCCGTGACCACGGTGGCAGAGCATTTTCACCGGGACCGATGATGTATTCGTTCCCCGGATCACCCCCGCCTCAACCATCAGACGACAAGCGTAATCCTGCCGGTCTTGCAGTTCTTCCTCAGATGTAGCGCCATGCTTCCTTTCAGAGAACAGACTCCACCACGCAGTTCAATCTGGCTTCCGGTTTCCGGACAGATTTCGCCACAGCACCAAAACCCGTTCCCTGCAAGAGGGCACACCTCACCACCTCACCAAATCGGATTTCCGACAAGAGGGCACACGTCTTCACGGTGCCAAAGCGAACTCCCGGAAAGTGGACACATTTCCCCACCTCACCGAGTTTCGTGATTGCTGCAAGCGCAGATTCCGCCATGCTCGATTCTCCTTTAGGTTAGAGAGAGTCGCGGCTCCAATCCGTCATCATGGTTTTCTTCGGTTTCCCAGACGCCGGGTTTCAAGAAAAGCCTTCATCCTGCCTTATGCAGGACAAGCCTCTCCCCAGAACCGAAGGCCTCTGGTTGCCGGAGGTTAAACCACTCCACCCTGTCCGTGTCATCGGAATGGGGAACCCCCTTGAATCCGGCAGACCGCCTCCAATGCAATCCTACACCGGAGAAAGTTCCCCAAAATTTCACGGCATCCGTCCTTGGAACGATTGAGCCTCTCCGTCAGCCTGTTTCGGCGAAACAAACCTTCAGGACACCCGGAACGAACGCGGTTCACCCAATCAGCCTTCTCCTTTCTGTGCCAAAGGATTCCGCCAATCAGAGTGCCCGCACCGCTCCGGATGCACCCGCACCGTTGTGGACCGATGGGTCCACGCCGAACCAGCTGGGAAGCTTCCTTCCTCGCACTGATATGTGCCTTCCCCTCTGGTCCAACGGGGTTTCGGGCGCCCTTCGCTCAGGATGGCGCACTTGTGATGCTGTCAAAGATCAGTCCCTTGCGGGACATGCGGATTCCGGCTACGGGGTCTGCACCCCCTCGGCCTTTACGAACCCGCTGGTTTTACTCAGCGAACCTTGCGGTCCACGGTCAAGTCCGCGCTGCCTCTTCCCTCCCAAGATTTGGCAGGCGGTTTTCCGGAACGCTTCAGTCGGTACCGAAACGTTCCAAGATCATCAGTTCTTCAATCCAAATCAGTCGGCCAGTCCGGATGCAAGCGATGCTCAAACATCCGTGCGATCTGGCCTGATGTCACTCGTGATAACGAAAGATCTTCCGGAATCTCCTGCTCCCGGAAGAAGGTCGCCTCCTCGGTCTCCAAATTATCCATCGGCGCTCCACCGAGCAGTTTGCAGCGGATGAAGAGCTTGTACACACTGTACGCTCGCGGCGGCGTGTGCGGATGCTGCGCTCGGTCGTACACCGCGAGCAGCTTGTCCGCCCGCACCTGATAGCCGGATTCCTCCCAGACCTCGCGCTCGACCGCTTCACGCGGGGCTTCGTTGGGATCCACCCAACCCCCTGGAAGCGTCCAGCCGTTGTCTGATTTCTCCCGGACGAGCAACAGAGCGTCGTCCTGAAAGACCACGCCCCGCGTGTCCACCTTCGGGGTCTGGTATCCCGTTTCCTGCTCAAAGAGCGTCTGCACCACCTCCACAGGCGTATCCGAGCTGACGGCTATCATTTCGGCGGCGATGCGACGGATGTCCTCATAGCGCTTGCGGTCGAACTCTCCATCCGTGAAGGTCAGCCCATTCTGCGCGATGGCCTGCAGCGCCCGCGCCCAGCGGAGCCAGTGGGGTTCGTTTTCACTCAATCTGTTGTTCCTCTTTTGTGTTGTGTATGCGGTATTTCACCTCAACCTGCATGATGCCGCCAGAGGTACCAACTCGCCACACTGCGCCACGGTCGCCACGGTTCGGCGATCCGTCGGGCCTCGGGTTCCCACCGCTTTTCCGGTAGCGGGTAGAGCGAACACAGGGCTGCAGCCACCGCCGCGTCGCCGAGTGGCAGCACGTCCGGACGGTTGAGCGCGAAGATCAGGTACATCTCCGCCGTCCAGCGTCCAATCCCCGGCAGTTCCGTAAGCGTCTGCACCACGGTTTCGTCATCCGCCTGATGCAGCGCGTCAAAGTCCAGCTTCCCGGACGCCACCGCCTCCGCAAGCGCCCGGACGTAGCGCGTCTTGGCGCGGGAAAATCCGCACCCACGCAGGGCGTCGTCGGCAAACGTCAACAACTGCTGCGGCTCCGGAATCCCGTCTGCAAACAGCGTCCGGAACCGCGCCCGCAGCACCTTTGCAACCTTGTTGGAAAGCTGCTGCCCGATGATTGAATCCACGACCGTCACAAACCCACCCTCTTGCACCGAAAGCCCGCACGGCCCGGTTCGTTCGATCACCTCCTTCAAAATGGGACCGGAGGTCCGCAAGTGGGCCTCTGCTTGCGACCAGTCTGGCTTCATGTCGTCATTCCAAGTCCAAGGGTTCCAGCGGATTCTGGTCGCGCTCCAAGTTGAAGCGCACCCAGTCACTCTCCCGCACCGCAGACGACAGGGCTTGTGGACGGGGGATGCCCGTCTCGCCGATCACCAGCCGTTGCTGCTTGCGCACCAGCACCACCCACGCCTCGTGGGAAACTTCTTGCGGTGGCGCAACCTCCTGTGGTCCCGGAACCTGCTTTGGCCCTTCGATCTCAACGGACGGCTGCACCTCGACCTGCCCCCGGAAGACGGACACTTCTGTCCGCGACAGCCGGGGTTCCAGCAGCACGTCAAACTGCGTGCCTTTCACGGCAACAACGGCCTGGGGGGTGCGGATTCGCAAAGCATCCGGGCGGTCCCTCGCTCCGAGAACGCTCCCCCACGCTTGTCCGGCCCGTAAGCTGACCGCCACAGGATCGGTGGCCTTGCGGACCTCTGAACGCAATTGTGCCTCCGTGCCCGAATTGAGCCGCACAAAGCGCTGGCCCACAAAACGCAATTCCACCCGGCCCAGCCCCCGGATGCGGAGACGGGCCCCCCTACCTAAACGCTGCCGGAGTTGCAACGGAGCCCACTGCGATTGGGTCGTGTCAAAGAACTCGGCGTTGCCGACCACGTAGCCGACTTCGCCCGCTTGTAAAAGCGAGCCACCTCCTGCGAGCAGGAGCAGCCCCCATCCCCATGCTTTCAAGGATTTCGGATTTCGGATTTTTTGGAACACGAACTGGCACGTTCATTCTCAATTTTTAATTCTCATGGGCGCGAGTTGCCTCTTGATACGGCTTGGCTTCCTGCTCAAATTCGGGCATAAAAAAAGGGCTTGCCGCTCCGGAATTCCGGAACCGCTGAAGCCCTTTGGTTTTCACCGTCCTGATTTGGACGGATATGTTTTCAAGTTGCGGGTTTGCTGTCTCCCGCGCTACCGCTTATCCCGTCTCCGGACGGGCGTGTAGGTCAGGCTATCGTCTGGCCAAAGTTGACAATCTCCACGTTGATCTTTGCTTTCACCGCATGGTTGCTTATAGTCAAAACCATATCTTCTAGCACACATTTAGAAGGCACTAAATAACTGAAATTTAATATAAATTTATTTAACAGTTAGTTAATTACGTTTAATTTTAGTGTATTTTTTTCTATAAGATATTGATAATATTATGTTTTTTAACATAAATCATAAGTTACTTATTTTATTGGACTATTTATAAGTTACTTATTTTATTACGAAAAGGCACCGATGATCGCTATCCACGATCACCCCTGCGCTCGGAACTTGGCCCGCTTCTGCTGGGCGAGTGTGGCCTGCTTGTGCTGCGAGCGCTGGGACTTGATTTGGAGCCAGCCCTGCCGCAGGGTGCCGGCGATCCGGAGGACGTCCTGCACCGGCTGTGGATCCTTGTTCAGGTTCGCCTCAAGGATACGCCGGAACATGTACAGGTACAAATCCCGCAGATTGCCACCCACCTCTCCGGCTTTTTCCACGCGCAAGGTCGAGAGCAGTTCGTTCACGATGTCCTTGCTGCGCATCAGGTAGTTGTGCGCCCCCTCGATGTCTTGTACCTCGATGCAAGTGTGCGCCTTGCGCAGGTAGCGGAGCATCCCGTCGTAGAGCATCACGATCAACGTGAGCTGATCCGAAGTCTGCACACTCGTCTGATGGTAAGCGCGGTACGAACTCATTGCAGTTGTCAGTGTTCCGTTGTTAACTGTTCAGCCTTGCACACGGACGTTCTTCGAACTGGGCATGGCTTCCGGACGTGCGGGCACACTGGCTGCAGGTGGTTGCCTCTTGCCAATGTGAACCCACGCCTCGCGCAACTCCCGGAGCAGTTTCAGCACAGATTCCGCCGGCTGGGGATCCTTGCGCACATTCGACTCCACGAGTTGGTTGAACATGTAGCTGTAGAGGCTCTGCAAGTTCTTCGCAATCTCACCCCCCTGCTCCATATTGAGGGTCGAGAGCAGTTCGGTGACGATGTTCTTTGCCTTCACCAGACAGTTGTGGGTCTTCTCGACCTCGTCATCCTTGAGGTGCTGGAGCGCGAAATTGATGTTGCGGATCGCCCCGTCATAAAGCATCACGATCAACTTGCCCTGGTCCATCGTGTTGACCGAAGCACGGCGGTAGGCGTTCTGGTAACTCCCGTAAGCACTCATGAGAATTCAGAGTTAATAGTAAGAATTAAGAGTTGATCCATCGACTCAAAGAAAAAGATACCGTTCCAAAGCTCCAAAGGGGCAAGGATTCTCTTGCACCCTGACTCAAAGACCCATTGACTCACCGACCAAAGAGTCATCCAACCCCTAGCCAAGCAGGCGGGACGCCCGCGCTCCAGCCACCGACCACCGACTACTTGGTCACCACTCACTTATCATCCTTCCTCTGTCCGCCCTGCATCGCCGAAAGCTGCTGACTGACGTAGCTCTGCTGCGCCTTGAGGCGTCCGAGCGTGCTGTCGAGCTTAGCGAATTTGCGTTGCAGTTGTGACTGCTTGCTCTCCATGCGTTCCATGAGGTCTCCAACCTGCTTGTCGTAGGAGCGCATTTGCTCGTTGAGGTCCTTGGTGATGCGCTGGTACTCCCCGTTCACGGGGCTGCTGAACTGCTCCAGCTTGTTCTTGAGCTTGACCGCCACACCCTTGGTGACCGTCACGCTGGCTTCCGGCTTGACGGTTTCAAGCTGAGATTCGTTCAGGGTGACAAACAACCGGAGACCATCGGCATTCGTGTCTTTCGCTCCAGCAAGCAACTGTCCGCGCCCCATCGCCTCGATGCCGTCAATGGTGCCCTCCACATCCACCCCGGTTTCGGCGGTTCCTTCGTCCAAGCCAAGGCTGAAGAGGTCCTTTCCCTCTCCGGGCATCACCTCGATGCCGCTGTTGCTGCCATACGCCCCGGAGGTGAAGCGCAGTGATCCTTCATGCTCTTCCACCCGGATGCCCCGGCTACCAAGCGTCTTGTCCTCCGTGATCTGCTTTTGAATCGCCTTCGCCAAACTGGCAGGCGTGTAAAGGTCTTCCCGCAACTCAATCGGGTCCGAGGTGCGACCGTTGTTCTTGATCAGCAGGATGTTGTTCGTCTGATCAATCCGAACCATCCCCGGAAGCCTCTGTCCCGTGAACGTGCCCCGCGTGGGAACTTGCGTGACGTTCACCTTGTAGCCATCCGGGCTGATCTGCGTTTCCTTGTTCATGCCCACAAACGCAACTCCGGGATTGTCCGATGCTCCCTTCGCCCGAAAGATGTCCGCCACCGCCGAGAAATTTTCCTCCACCTTCTCGCTGAGTTTCTTCTCATCAATCGACATCACCCCCTTGTCGTTGATACGCAACCCGACGGCAAAAAGCATGTTGTCGGACTGCGGCAACCCCGCCACCGTGGCGATAGAGGTTGTGGCAACCTCGTTGGAGATCGACGCAAGATTACGGTCGCTCAAGAGGGGCGCAGCCGTGTTCGTCGACTTGTCAAACCTCGACAATTCCGACGTTGTGGTGTTGAAGGTGTTGAAGGCCTCCACAAAGTCCCGGATGCGCTCCTTCGCCTTTTCCCGGTCGCCAACCACCGAAATCGTCACAGGCTTCTCTGCGGGCGCGAAGAACTCCAAATCCAGTCCTGAAATCACGTCGTTCGCCTGATTCTTGTCGCGTCTCACCTCCAATCCACCCCCAAGTTCTGAAGCCCCCATCCGGATCACCAGATCCTTGGCCTCCCGCGTGGTGGCGGTGCGGGTTTCAATGGTGAAGGAATCGCCCTCGTAGAGTTGCCCCTCGCCCAACGAGAGGGCAAGTTGATCGTCAAACACCACCTGGGTTCCAGACTGATAGCCCTCGCCAAAGTCCATCGTGCCACTGTTGCCGTAGGTGTCCTCCCACTTCAGTTTCAGGACTCTTGTGATGCCCACACTCCCACGCTTTTCAACCGTGAACGTGTAAGTGTTGTTCATGTCCTGCGTGTAATTCCCAGAAATCGAAATGGCCGCTTCGCTTGTACGTCCAACAATTGACGCGATGCTGTCCTCCACGCTTGGACGACTAAGACCCTCCTGACTTTCAAGGTAATCCTCGTAATCATCAAACTCTTCCAAATCGACGGCACCACCATCATCATCCCAATCCAGCACTTGGTCCACACTTCCGGTCGCCTCCTGCCCTTGGGCTTCAGTCTCCTCTTCAAGCCACCAGTAGCCTGCGGGAGCCGCCGCGTACAAGTCCATTTCGGTGGTTTCCCCGTCACGCAGCACTCCTGGAGGAATCTCAACGAAAAGCCCGTGTCCAATCGGAATCTCTTTGGGGTTGTTCTTCCCTTCTCCCTTGTTGAATTCCAAATTGAACAACTCTTCTCCGTCTTGCGAGTCGTAAGCCGTTGCGCTGTCGAGTCCACCGTTCTCTGGCACCGACTGGTAGGGCTCACTCAGGCTGACGGTTCCGGACTTGCCGGATTCGGAAAACTCATAGTAGAGCGAGATTGGCGCAGTGCCCCCAACCTGACCTCCTCCCACAATCCGGAACTTTACGGTCTGGTCCTCCTCACCGTCGTAGGTTCCGGTGACGTGAACACCACCGCCTTCAGTCTTGCTCTGCCAGTCGGTTGGTTGTGTGATCCGGGCCTTGCGCTCCTCCCCATCCATCCACCAGAGCATCTCCGATTTCTCGGAAAATGCCTTGATCTTGAAACGGTCCGCTGCGACCAGTTCCCCGTCACTGAAGCGGACTTGCACACCGTCCACCACATCGACCGGTTGTCCAGGAATGTAGTTGAACTTGTTGATCTCAATCTGACCTTCGCGGCCCTTGTCATCCTTCCAACCCAGCAACACCCCCGCTTCCGAGGGAATGGTTCCGGGGCGCATCACCGTGAATTCAAAGATCATGTCGTCCTCGCCGGTGTAATCGCCAATCACCTCCATCACGGGGGTTGAGGAACCCACGCCACGAGTTTTCAGTTCCGGCTCAATCGGGTCCAACCCCTTCCACTCCGCCGTGGTGTCGAAGGAGTTCTCAAAGTTCGGGCCTTCAACGTCCCCGTTTTCTAAATTGATCTCCATGTTGATGCGGCTCTGCTCACCCGTACGCTTGCTCGTCAACAACAGGCGATACGGTTCATCTCCGTAGGTCTTGGCGATGTACGCCTCCACATCCGCATCTGAATCGTTGATCGCCCGCTTGAGCGCATCGAGTGTGTCGTTGCCCTCCATCAGGCGGATCGTGATCGGCGTGTCCTCCTCGCTTTCACCCACCTGAATGCGCACGGTCCCGGTCCCGATCACATCGTCTGGACTGGCAAAGCCCTGCGATGAAATCTGGTGCGACAGTGCCACCGAATCCACGGCAATCGTGTACTTGCCGGGTTCCGCATCCCGACGCGCTTTCGCGGTCAGCACCTCCTCGTCGTTGACCTCCACGTTGCGGGCTTCCCAGATGTCACTACTGTCCAGTGCACCGGTCACATCGTTGAGCTTGTCCAACTCGGCTTTGACCATCTGCCACGCTTCCAGTTCCTCAACCTTCTCCTCCTTGCGAGCCTCAATTGGCTTCAGGCGGCGCTTCTCGATCGCCATGAAGCGCTCGACGATCTCCCGCGTGTCCAGCTTCGAGCCAAGGCCAGTAACGGCGTTCGGATTGAGTTCAGCCAAGGAAAATCTTGTGTCCTGAGCAGTGCAAACATTCCGGCATTGGGCAGATTTTTCCCTGCCGGATTCAAGTTAACTTACTGATATTCCAACATTCACTCTACCTTGCCCTGAGGGCGCAGGGAGAGTTGCGAAAGATTTCAAGAAGCGTTCCACCTCACTGTCCCACGTTGAGGAGTTGCATCACCGACTGCGGCACCTGGTTTGCCTGCGCCAGCATCGCCGTCCCGGAGGCCAGCAGAATCTGGTTTTTGACCAAGGAACTCATCTCTGCGGCCATGTCCGTGTCGGCAAGCTGCGATTCGGAGGCGGTCAGGTTTTCCTTGGAGATGCGCAGGTTGTTGAGATTGGCTTCCAGTGTGTTGCGCTGGAAGGAGCCGAGGTCACCACGCATCGTTGCCACCTCGCCAATCGCTTCGTCAATCACCGTGATTGCATCCCTGGATTCGTTCGCACTGAGCAGGGTGATGTCGTTGAGACTGCGGAAACCACTCTCGTTCTCCACGCTCCGGCTCAGTTCCTCCGGATTGACGCTGTTGAGGGAGAATTTGCTGTTCTGCGCCTGATTCGGACCAATCTGGAAACTGAGCGCATTCTGCGTGATATGGACGTACCCCTCGATGAAGTCTCCCACGAGATAATCGTTGTCCTTCTCCAACTTGAAGAATCCGGTGTAGCGGTTGTCAAGGTTGCTGAAGACCCGGAAGAGTTCATCCTCGGTCGTGTTGGCATATCGAATTGCCACACCTTCCGTGTCGGTGCTGGGAGCGCCCATCAGCAACTGCCCCTTGCCGATCGCCACATCGCCGCTATCCCTTTCAGGATCGCCGCCAATCGTGCCCTCCACATCCTTGCCGGGAAATGCCACCACCGCTGAGTGGGCCGGAGCCTCGTCCTGAAAGAAATCATCAATGTTGGCGGAGATGGTGAAGGTCGGCTCACTCCCGAATTGGCGATGCCGAACCACGATCACCTCACTGCCTCCAGCAAGCTTGTCCAACCCGCCGGGCTGGGTGCGCACTTCCTCCAGCGTGTCGTTGAGCGTGTCGAAATCGGAGAGCAGGTTCCCCATCATCTGTGAAGGCCGATACACNAACACNTCCAAATCCATNCCGGNNTCNTCCAGCTTGGCCTGNANNTCTCCNGCAANGAGTTGNTGNATCGTCNGNNCNGCCTGNTCANCNGTCTTCCNGNNTNCCANCTNTCCCGGCCTGCCNCCGGATCTTGTCCACNTGCTCCCACAAAGTNCGNTTATCCTTGAGGTCAATCGANGTGGTNCGGTTCCCNGTGTTGACNACGAAGGTGATGGNATTNTGCGGNTNAACATCTTGCAGCGTCAAACTNCGTGTGCTCACNAGCAGGGGCCGGGTGGCGACCTGNGTGANGTTGACCTTGNAGCCTTCCGANGGNGAGGATTTNGANAGNTCCGACGCGNTCACNAACTCCANNCCATCGCCNACGGCCACTCCGGTGGAAGCNCGNCTNCCNTCNAGNAGGGNNTGNGTNCCAAACTGGGTGGTCANNGCAATGCGCTTCATGGTCGCCAGCAGGTTCTCCACCTCGTTCTGGTCNGCCTGCAACATCTTCTCGTCNTTCNCCCCTTCGTTGGCTCCATGCACNGCAAGCTGGCGNAGNTTGATGAGCATGTTGCTCACNTCGCTCAGCGCCCCTTCNGTGGTTTGGACCATCGAAACAGAGGTTTCCGTGTTNCGNATCGCCTGATCAATCGAACTGATCTGAGACTTCATCTGCTCCGAGATCACCAGTGCCGCCGGTCCGTCCGCNGCCTTGTTCAGACGACGTCCGGACGAGAGCCGCTCCAGATTCGTGGAGAGCTCNTGCTCCGTGNGGTTCAGGTGCCGCAATGCGTTGAGTGCGGCGACGTTGGTGTTGACTCGAAGGGCCATAGATCAAACGATGAAAAAAAATCTCTTGCCAGACTTATCGGAACCTGAAACAAAATCTTTAGCGAAATCGCCCCACNAGAGGCGTTCCTAGGTGCATCATCGGCATTTCCCGTAAAACCTTGAGTCACTCTTTATGAATCCAGACCANCTTCCCGACCTCCAACAAGCGCTGCTCGACTGGTTTGNNGAACACCAACGNNCNCTGCCGTGGCGACGGCAGTATCACCCCTACGAAATCTGGGTTTCGGAGATCATGCTCCAACAAACTCAGGTCAAGACGATGTTGCCGTTCTACACACGCTGGATGTCGGAACTGCCAACAGTCCACTCGGTGGCCGCTGCTTCCGAAGAAATGGTGCTGAAGCTCTGGGAGGGNTTGGGCTANTACTCTCGTGNCCGGAACCTCCAGAAGGCCGCNCGAGTGATCTGCGACGAACACGGTGGTGAACTCCCAGCGGATTTCGATCACATCCGCGCCCTGCCCGGCATCGGCCCCTACACCGCTGGAGCACTTGCGAGCATCGCGTTCAACCAGCCNCGTCCGGTGGTGGACGGCAACATCGAGCGGGTGCTCTGCCGGATTGAGGNCATCGGCGAGCCGCCTAAATCCACCCCGGTGCAAAAGCAACTCTGGTCGCTCGCCGCCGAGTGGATTNCGCACGGACACGCCCGCGAATTCAATCAAGGACTGATGGAACTNGGCGCCACACTTTGCACNCCCCGGAATCCGTCCTGCCTGCTCTGTCCGGCAAACGCTTGGTGCGTCGCCTTCCACACAGGACGGACCGACACGATTCCGGCNCCNCGGGNACGTCCGGAGATCANTAGAATCGAGAAACTGACCGCATTGGTCCAGAACGGNGACTGTTGGCTGGTCCGGAAACGTCCGGAAGGCGGGCTGATGGGCGGGCTGTGGGANTTNCCAACTTGGGAGGAACTGCCCTCGGAAAANTCAGCAGCAGCGTGGTTGACACAGCAACTCCATGAGGATTACGGAGTNGCCGCTCGGATTGGCCCGGAGCTTTTCAAAATGGAACACGACTACACCCGCTTCCACGCCACCCTGCACTGCCGACTCTGCACCGTTGCTGAAATTCCATCCGTCCNGCCCGACAATGCGCAGTGGCTCACACTAGGTGAAATCTCGGNACTTGCGCTGCCTCGTGTCTTCCAACGCCTCCGGAAACGGTTGCTGGACGAAGNATCCGCATGAGTTTTAACTTGCACNGCATCCCCGTCTCGTGGGATGAATAGGGTGTTTNCAGTGTTTTGATTCACCACAGAGACGCAGAGAACACAGAGGGTTGTTTTTCCAATTTTACTCCNCNTGCTCTGTGNCTCTGCGGTGATTTTCTCGCCCCTTGTTTGATGACTTCACTCCAATTTTACTCGACTCCGGGAGNGCAATACCCGTCTGTCCAGCTCAACCCCAACNNCCTCGCCTTTGATCCCAAACAGCAGCGGGCTGTGCTGCTTCANCTNGAGCNNCCGTGCTACGTCGTCCGGAGCCAAGGGCANGTNNGCCTCTGCACCGACGAGGCGTTTCACGCCCCCAGCACTGCTGCGGAACTGCTGGCGCAAATACCCGCCGTGCAACCGAACCAGCTTGGCGATCCGGGNTTTCTCGCCGCGCATCAGGTGAGCTTGCCCTACATGACAGGNGCAATGGCGAACGGCATTGCCTGTGAGGAGTTGGTNATCNCTCTGGGACAGGCCGGGTTGCTGGGATCGTTTGGTGCTGCCGGACTCGTTCCTGCCCGCATTGANGAAGCCATCCAGCGCATCCAGCACGCCCTGCCGCAGGGACCGTATGCNTTCAACCTCATCCACAGNCCCAANGAAGACGCGCTGGAGCGTTCCGGTTGCGAGTTGTTTTTGCGACACGGGGTNCGGACGGTGGAAGCCTCGGCCTACCTCGATCTCACGCCACACATCGTGCGCTACCGAGTGGNAGGCCTGCAAACNACTTCGGACGGACAAATCTTTGCCAGTAACCGTGTGATCGCTAAAATTTCACGCACNGAAGTCGCCCGGAAATTCATGGAACCAGCTCCGCTCAAATGGCTTCAGCANCTTCAGTCGGAGGGTTTGATCACCGAGGAACAAGCCCGCATGGCGGCACAGGTGCCGATGGCCNACGANATCACCGTCGAGGCCGATTCCGGAGGGCACACGGATAATCGCCCACTGGTCGCGCTGCTGCCCTCGATTCTGTCACTGCGAGATGAAATACAGGCTGAACGCGACTACACCACCCCCATCCGGGTGGGGGCGGGGGGTGGGATTGGCACTCCGATGGCGGCGTTTGCCGCCTTTGCGATGGGCGCGGCCTACGTCACCACCGGATCGGTCAATCAGGCTTGCCGGGAAGCTGCGGCATCCGCACACACCAAGCAGCTGCTTGCGCAGGCTGGAATGGCTGATGTGGCGATGGCCCCCGCTGCCGACATGTTCGAGATGGGCGTGGAACTGCAAGTCCTCAAGCGCGGAACCATGTTCCCGATGCGGGCGCAGAAACTCTATGAATTTTACCGGAGTTGCGATGCCATTGACACGATTCCCACTGCGGAGCGGGAGCGTCTGGAGCAGCAGGTGTTCCGGCAACCGCTGGAAGCGGTCTGGGAGGAGACGGTGCGCTTCTTCAACGAACGCGACCCGGAGGTCATCGCCCGTGCTCAAAACCACCCCAAGCGCAAGATGGCGCTCATCTTCCGGTGGTACCTCGGCCTCTCCTCCCGCTGGTCCAACCACGGGGAAGCCGGACGCGAAGCCGATTACCAAATCTGGTGCGGTCCCGCGATGGGAGCGTTCAACGACTGGGTGCGGGGGTCGTACCTGGAAGCTGCGGAGAATCGACGGGTCGTCGAGGTCACGTGGCACCTGATGCTCGGAGCCGCCTTCCTCAACCGTGTGCAGATGCTTGGTGTGCAGGGATTGCGGATGCCTGCCGCTTTAGGAGCATACACACCTGCACCATTCGGTTGAGTTCCGGGCTGGACGCGCTCATCAGCGCTCCGATCATCCCCCCATGATCCCGGCCATTGCTGCGCCGATGCCCACACTGGTGCCGACACTCAACTGCACGGAATCGTCCACGACCTGTAGCGCCTTCTCTGTGAACTGCTGCCCCGATTCCATCGCCTCCAGCGTGTTCTGGGAGGGCTGATGGTTTGGGGTGAATCGGGCTTCCGTGGGGTGGATTCGACAGGCTGTGCCCGTTTCCTGTGATTCCAGAGCAATCACAAGTAAAATCCCGATTTCCGCCTCAACCCCGTAATCCCAAAAAAACATGGTCGGAGGTCAGCGGCGACTTGAATTCTGAGGGGGACACGCTAAACTTGTAAGCTTGCTCAAGGAAGGGCGAAACACCGCACAGTATTCACCAAAGAGACGTTGTGAGCATCAAAATCGCGGTGATGTCCATGAAGGGCGGACAGGCGAAAACTACTCTCGCCACCAACCTCGCGGCCCGCATTGCCAAAGCCCGGCGAGACATCCTGCTGATCGACGCAGACGTGCAGGCGAACGTCACCACCATCTTCCAGCGCGACCACGTTTGCAACCTTGCCAGCGTGTTGTCCGGACAGGTCCAGCACCTCGATTTCCTCAAGCTCGACCAGCATTTTTACATGCTCCCCTCCGGAGGGCCGTCACTGGTGGAGACCACCACCCAGCTCAGCCAGTCGCGCTACAGCGACACCCTCCTTCGCCAACTGCTGACCCCTGTCAAACACGGTATCGTCATCATCGATACCGCTCCCAGTTGGAACGACCTGAGCCGCAATGTGCTGATGTACGTTGACTACATCATCATCCCGGCGGTTTCCGATTATCTCGGTTTCAGCGGTTGCGATCAGGTGCTGTCTTACATCGAAAAGTTCCGTAACCAGGCAATGGGGCAGTGCAACGCCGAAGTCCTCGGCATCGCCCTCACGCGCTACAATCCGCGCACCAACCTTTCGCAGACCATCCGGAAAGGTCTCACGGAGCGCTGGCCAATGTTGCTGTTCGAGAACGCCATCGAGGAGTCGGTTTCGATCCAAGAGGCCCCAGCCTTTCAGCAGACCATTTTTGACTACCGCAACGGGCGCACACGCGGTGCCCAAATGTATGACACGCTTTGCAAGGAAATCATGCGGCGCATTGCCAAACGCCAGAAGGAGAAGCGCAATGGCGCGAGCGCTTAAGCTGAACCTGCCCTCCCAGATGGAGATTCGCCAAGAAGGCAATCCGGAACCGGCCAATTCCGTACCCGTGGAGGTGGGGCGTCCGCAGCTGGAGTTCTTCGTTCCGGAACTGCAACTCAACGGGATTCCGCTGGAAGAAGGTTCCCCCCGTGTGCAGCAGGTCGTCCATAAGATCAATCAGTTCATTGAGAACATTGCGGATGACTACTTCCTGCTTGGACTGCACCTCATCGCCCTGCACCGACTGCTCAAGGATTCCAGACTCACCACCGATCAGGTGAAACTCTGGTACGCCGAGAGCGTGAACATGCCCTACTCCTCGGCGATGCAGTGTCGCAAAGTCGCAGAGGTGTACGAGGATCAACCGGAACTGATCGGGCGCTACACCGCGTCCGGAGCCTACCTGCTCACCACCTGCGCCGATCATAAGGAACGCGAAGCGGTTTGGCAGCAAGCCAAGGGTGATAAGGAAGCACCCTCCGTTCGGGATTTACGAGTGACGCTCCGGGAGTTCAAGGAGCAGCAACTACTGCCCGGAATTGAGGAAAAGGACGTGGCGGCGGCCACGTCGGTGCCACAGTATCGCATGGGCACGCAGCAGATTCACGAATCACTCCAGCACCTAACCCGTTACTGCGAGCAGTTGTCCGCCAGCACCGATGAGTCCGAACAACTCGAAATGCGGCAGGCGTTGCTCGAAGCCGTGCAGCGATTACTGGAACAAATGCAGGAGGTCAGCTAGTCCTAAAATAGGATAGTCCCCCTCTTGAGTGTTGGTGCCCGTCCTCAGCAAGATTCACCCTGTAAAGTGTTGGGATTTCGTGAATAAAAAAATCCCCGCTGCAAGCAGACGGGGTATTTTGGACGCTTTTGAGAAAAGCTTGGCAAAACCAAACTCAATTTTCGCCCCAAG
>PBTB01000035.1 GCA_002726945.1 Deltaproteobacteria bacterium
CTGCGGGGCGGAGGAGGCCGCTATGGGGCGACAATCAAACGAAGAAGCCCCCTGGCCCGGCTCTTCCTGCCCAGTTTCAAGCGGTAGGGAAACGCAAACAAGGTTTCCTCTCCAGACTGCTCAACCCCTTCGCTTAGCAAGAAGTTCTCTTCCCCCGGTTTACAGTTATTTTCACGATTTTCAGAGGGACAACACTCAAGCGGGAGACGACCCGATTTTCACCTATGCCTTTGCCGCACTGGGTGCGCAACGATGAAACCACCGTGCTGGTGCCGACAAAATCCGGAATTTGCCTGACTTCCACGCGACTCCTGCTTACTATGAATCCGGATGGTGGAGCATGACAGTCCGTATGTTCATTCACCCTTCCTCCCCAAACAGAGATACACCATGAAACAGATTGAACTCCCCAAGGAAGTCAACCTGCGAACGCTGGAGGAAGCAGGAAACCTCTTTCAACTCCTGATCCTCAAGATCAAGGAGCTGGAGTCCAGAGCAATCGCCCGCGACACGGGCCTCGTTGAGGAAATCATCCACCTTCGGAAGGAAACCCACGAAGGTCTGCAAGCTTTGAAGGAAGAGACGCAACAGGGTTTCCAGACCGTCAACGACCAACTGGACGAACTGACCCTGAGCAACAAGGCGCAGACGCAGATCATTGACCGTCACACGGAGATATTACGGACACACTCGACAATCCTCAGCACTCACACGGAGCTCTTGCAGTCGCACTCAACGATCCTCAACGAGCATACGGGACTTCTGAAATCCCATTCCACCATCATGCTCCAAGTCGTGGACAAGCTGGATGAAATCTCCAAGAAGCTCGACAAGTAGCGGCAGAGTCATCCCGCACGATCCACTCAATCCACATCGAACATGAAACCCTTGGAAGGAGTGCTGGTCCTCGCCTTGGAGCAGGCGGTCGCCGCGCCGTTGTGTTCGTGCCGACTTGCCGATGCCGGGGCGCGGGTCATCAAGATCGAGCGGGCCGAAGGCGACTTTGCGCGGGGTTACGACCGCGTGATTCACGGCGAGAGCGCGTACTTCGTCTGGCTCAACCGGGGCAAGGAATCGGTCACGCTCAATCTCAAGGCTCCCGAGGATTTCCAACTCGTTTTGCGTATTTTGGAGCAGGCGGACGTGCTGGTGCAGAACTTCAAGCCCGGTGCCCTCGTTCGCATGGGACTGGACTTGGCGGAACTGCGTCGCCGCAATCCCAGGCTCATCACCTGCAACATTTCCGGATTCGGAGAAACCGGTCCGTACCGCGACCGCAAATCCTACGATTTGCTCGTCCAGGCCGAAAGCGGCCTCGCCTCGGTGACAGGCGCTCCGGAGGCTCCGGGGCGGGTGGGCGTTTCGATTGGGGACATTACCACCGGAATGGCCGCCTACGAAGCCATTCTGGAAGCCCTGATCGCCCGTGGGGCCACCGGGCCGGGCCGGGACATCTCCATCTCGATTTTCGATGTCCTCGCCGACTTGATGACGGTGCCGCTCATGCACTACGACTACGGCGGCAAGGCTCCGAAGCGTGTGGGGTTGCGCCACCCCTCGATTGCGCCCTATGGCGTGTACACCACCCAAGACGGAGCGCCGCTGCTCATCTCGATCCAGAACGAGCGTGAGTGGGGGCGCTTCTGCGAGGTCGTGCTGCGACAACCGGAACTGGGCGAGGACGAGCGCTTCTGCACCAACGTCGTGCGCGTCCGCAACCGTCCGGAACTGGAAGTCCTCATCAGTGCTGTTTTCGCCGCCTGCACTCGTGAGAAAATGCTTGCGCGACTGCTTGAGTCCGACACCGCCTACGGTGAACTCAACGACATGGCCGGACTTTCCGCGCATCCCCATTTGCGTCGTGTTAGCGTGGACACGTCGACGGGACCTGCAAACATTCCTGCGCCACCTCCGCTGGTCAACGGGGAAGTGCCAGTGCTTCAAGGCATCCCAGCACTTGGAGCGCACACCGCCCAAGTGCGGCAGGAGTTTGGGGGTTAGGACGAAGCCAAGCATGAAGCGCTTTGAGGGGAGAAACATTCTCATCACCGGTTGCTGCTCCGGGATCGGCTACGATGCAGCAGTCACGCTCAAGCAGCGCGGGCACACCGTCAGCGGCGATCTGTTGCATGAACTCCAGCGATTTCAGGAGTTCGAGCGGGGCCCTGTGGGAAGGTGTGGTGGAGTCCATGAGTTTTTCTGGCAAGGGCAGCTTTCAACCCCGGAGCGTTCCAGCCAGCAGATTTCGCAGAATGCAGAAAAGCTGGCGGTGTTGATCCATAGCCTTCAAAACAAACGCTGCCCCACCGGCATCCCTTTGTAGAGTCCGGCGATCTCTTCTGCGTAGCCGTTGAAGGGTAGCGTGAGTTCCTTCTCCCAAAAGTGTCCTCCCAAAACACGGTGCTTGGCCTGTGACCAGCGCGGGTGATCCACAAGCGGATCGACATTGCTGTAAAACGGATATTCACGGGGTGCCTTCGCTTCCCACGTTGTTTGAGGTTGCTCCCTCACCAGTTCGATGCGCACGAGGCTTTTCCCGGATTTGAGTCCGTACTTCCACGGCACCACAATCCGCATGGGACCGCCGTTCTGCTTTTGCAGGGGATGTCCGTAGGCCCCCACGGTCAGCAGGGTGAGATCGTGCATGGCCTCGTCGATCCGCAGCCCTTCCTCGTAAGGACCAAAGCGATACCAGTTCGGCATGTCTTTGCCGTGGTAGGTGACAAAGCGCACAAACTTCGCATCGCTCGTCGGCTCCACCAGCTTGAGCAAACGATGCAGCGGCCAGCCGTTCCAGATGAAACGCCCGAACCACGCCTCCACACAGCGGAAGTTGTAGAGCCGCTCCTCCGGTTCTCCGAGCCGCCTCATCAGATCACCGAGGTCGAGTGTCATTGGCTTGGAGACCTCGCCGTCAATGCGGATCATCCACGGGTCCGCCGGAGTCCACGAGCGCACCTTGTGCTTCACCTCCTCCTTGTCGAAGGAGAACTCATAGTAATTGTTGTGGCCCGTGAAGAGTTCGTAGGGTGTGGCGTCTGGATAGGTTTCCGGAGAAACTCTGGGCAAATCGTCCAAGGCTTTGGAGCCGCCCGTCAGCCAGTCCAGAGGACCGGCTTGCGTTGAGGTGGCAAGGAGGGTGCCGAGACCCGCAAAGCCCAAGGTCCGCACCACCTCGCGGCGATTCCAGAACAACGCTTCCGGAGTCACGTCAGAGTCTTTCCAACGTTTCATAAGTCCTTTCATGATTGAGATTTGAGATGCAGTCGGGCCATTTCCAAAAATCTTACAAAACAACCCACATTCCCACATTGAGCAGGTTGTTTTTTAAGAATTAGGGTATAATTCAGGTGCATTTATTAAAAGAAATCGGTAGTGGAATATTATTAAATGATAAGGTGGTAGTAGCTACCAAGAACATGACAGGTTGTATTCAACGATGAACCAGTGGGTCACTTGATCGTGCCACCAGTTCTTCTTGGAGAAGGAGAGGGTCTCGCGGACAAAGCGCCCGATGCGCTGGCGCAGAGTGTTGTTCCAGCGCTCCATGTGCGCGGTCTCCCCGCTCTCCTTGCCGACACTGCGGTGAGTCTCCTCCGGGAGCACCGCCGCGTAGGCCTTCCAGAAGTCGCTGAAGCTGTGGCACTTGCGGTAGGCCTGCGGCACCCGCGCCCAAAGAGTCCGGCAGGTCTTCTCGCTGTGGTCGCCGTTGACGAAGGCCACGATCTGGCGGGTCCTGCGACACATCACCGTCCAGAGCCAGCGCTTGTTTCTGCGCAGCAGCANGAACGACCAGACCTCGTCGAGCTCAAGGACATCCTTAGCCCTGGCCGCGAACGGGGTTTCCTCCACGTCGGGCAGGCTCAAGAGCCTTTTTTAACCACTGCGTGATCGTTTTGCGCGTGATCCCGGAGGTGCGGCTGAGTCCCCGCAGCGAGGCCCCCTCCTGATAGGCTCGCAGCACCTCGGCCTTGCGCTCCTCGCTGTAGCGCTGCTTGGGAAGCAGCACCTTGCTCGCCCCGCAAGTGCGGCACTGGTACTGCTGGTTCCCGCTGCGGTTGTGGCCGTTCTTGACGATGCGTGTGCTGTCGCAAACGCGGCAGTGATGAACTTNGNTGGTCCGAATCATCGCTAATCTCCTTTGGTAGGTTAAGACATCACCTCCAGAGCATACCATTTCATTTAATCACAAGCCACTACCCTTTCCTTCAGTCAATCCCCAGAAAAAGGTTGCTTGAAGAGAAATCCAAGAAACCTGAAAGATTGGTGGGGGATACGGTGGGGGACGGAAAAAACCGACAATGGGCATTTCTGCCACTATATCGTAAAGATACTAATATTAATGAATAAATTTTGGTAGCAGGGGGGAGAATTGAACTCCCGACCTCGGGGTTATGAATCCCGCGCTCTCACCAACTGAGCTACCCTGCCCAACCNNGAAGTATGTCCGGAATCGGGGGGCCTGACAAGTCAATTCACGGGATCAGGAGAGCTTCTGCCGCTGGGTCAGCACAGGGGGGCGGNCGTTCCGGAGGGACGCGAGAATACGTTCGAGGGTGCGGGAGGAAGCGTACCAGTTATTGAAGACGTGATCGGCCTGCAAGAGTTCCTGGTAGGCCATGAAGCGGTCCTCGGCTTCGTCCTGAGATTTGAGGCGTTCCACTGCAAGCAATCGGAGTGGCACGGAGGCTCCCTCCTGCAACTGACTGAGCGTTTCCCGGAGGTTGCGGCTGATGACCACCTTGACCCGCTGGTTCCGGGTGTCCTGAATGAAGCCAATGGCGGTTTGGTTCGCTTCCAACGCGCCACTCGCGGGCATTCCAGCCCCACAGTTTTTGCAAACCCAACTCTTGCCGTCCTGACTCCGGGAGTCCATAAAGAAGTCTTGGAGTGGGCGAACCTCTCGGCAGGTTTCGCAACGTTTTTCCCGTGCAGGGTCAAGCAGTCGGAGGTTGTCCGAACGTGCTACAGGCTCGGCATCGGCTTGGCT
The DNA here is from genome assembly GCA_002726945.1 of Deltaproteobacteria bacterium. Taxonomy (GTDB): domain Bacteria; phylum SAR324; class SAR324; order SAR324; family NAC60-12; genus UBA8110. The sequence continues at coordinate 4,991 of PBTB01000035.1, forward strand.
GCACTTCCGGCAAAAGGAGGAGTAGCCATCGCGACAGTTGCCTGCTGGAAAGAAGTCCGGAGTCCGTGGAAATTCCTGTCGACACCTCGCACAGGGGCGGGTGGTGTGTTCCAGCCCGAACAGTTCCTCTTGAATCCAGTGGTTCATGGAAAGTGGTGGTTGCAAGTTGACACTCAACTCATAAACTATATCATCATTCAAAATTCGAGCAAACTTTTTTTGAATCAGACTGTTATGAGTAACTCACCCTTCACGATCTATTTCGCACACGGACAGGAAAGTGGCCCGTGGGGCACCAAAATTCAACGTCTTGCAGACAAGGCCAAAGCCTTGGGGCACGGTGTGGAAAGTCCGGACTACTCCGACTTGAAGGAACCGGAACCACGGGTCGAGCGGCTCTTGGGGCTGCATCCGGAAACACAAGCGCCCTTGGTGCTGGTTGGGTCCAGCCTGGGGGGCTGGGTCTCGCTCAAGGCATCGGAAAAGCTACGTCCCGTTGGATTGTTCCTGCTCGCCCCCGCTGTGGGGCTGGACGTCTTTTCGGAAGCCTCGCCTCCTCCCCACTCCGGAACGTGTGAAATCGTGCAGGGCTGGCGAGACGACGTTGTGCCTCCGAAAGGAGTCATCCACTTTGCCGGGCAGCACCGCTGCATCCTCCACCTGCTGGACAGCGGGCACCGCCTCACCGACCAGCTTGACCGGATTGTCGAACTGTTCACGCAGTTTCTGTCAAATCTCAGCCAGTTTCCGGACAACAACGATCCGCGCAGCGAATGGGAGCGGGAACAGGAGACCCATTTCCAGCGCAAGATCCTTGAAAACCAACGCCCCCCCCCCACAACACAAATTTTCCCGCTCCTGAAGGTGCGCTATCGTCTGCTTCTGTTCGGAGTCCCGCTGTTGCTGGCGGTTGGCAGGGTGATGAGCGTCCCTTCCCCACCTACCTCGCCCTCGGCGGCGTCTTCCCCATCAATTCCAATGAAGGGCAACGAACCCCGATGGTGATTGTCGATCATGAACCCGGGGACCGAACATCCGGGCTGCTGAAAGCATCGCTCCGCGCCGCAGTGAGACAGGCGTCTTACACACACCAGCCCAGTGCAGTTGCCGAACTCAAGTACGGCAGTCGCCTGACTCTGTTTGCTGAAGGCAGCGGAGGGGATCTCTACCGAAAGGAGGGGGGCATCTCACCGAAAAAACCTGTTCAGAAAATCCGGACTCGTCTCACTGCCGATGGAGTCCGGGGTCGGTTGCACTGGCAGAAGTGGGCGCTGGACAACACAACGGACCGTTGCACCTTTTCTTGGTATGCGGTGCAGTATGAGGACAAGGGGGGCACTGGTGTGGAGCATTGCGGGGGACTACAGGAACGAATTTCGCACTCAATCCCATGTGACCCTGCACGTGCGTCAGGAGTTCTGGTTTGCGAAAGACCGCATGATGTGGGTCTGGCTGGATGGCGGGCAAGTGCAACTGCAGGCACTGGACGACTTTCAAGAGGCTGCAGGAACTCGGCAAAACCTGTTCGCAATTGCAGTTGGGTTTCCTACGGCCTCCGCAGTCTGCACGGGCTTCCGGTTTTCTTCAATTAGGGGCATGGCCTGATCACACCCAAGGGTTCGGTGGAGGTGAATCGCCGAGAATACGCCGTGCTCGTTGCCGCTGGTTTTTGAAAAATATATGCTGATTCGTATTCATCCGGACAATCCACAACCCCGACAGGTCGAGCAGGTCACAACCCTGTTGGAAAACGACGGGGTGATCATTTACCCCACCGACACGGTGTATGGTCTGGGGTGCAGCATCTTCAGCAAGAAGGCGATGAGGCGCATCGCCCAGATCAAGAAGGTGAACCCCAACAAGAAGCCGCTCACCATCATTTGCACGAACACCAGCCACATTCAGGAATACGCACAGGGCATTCCAAACGATGTGTTCAAAGTGATGCGGCGCCTCCTGCCCGGCCCCTACACCTTCATCTTCAAAGCCTCCCGGATCATCCCCAAAATCATGCTCACCCCACGCAGTACCGTGGGCATCCGTTGGCCCGACCACCCGATTGCCCAAAGCATTGTCGAAACACTGGGGCACCCGATTCTGAGCAGCAGTCTGCGTCTGTCTGAGGACGAGTTGTACGACGCCCCCAGCGAGTTGCACGACCACTATGAGAATCAGGTGGACGCCGTGGTGGACGGTGGGGTGATCTATGCCGAGCATTCAACAATCATCGACTTTTCCGGAGGTGGTTCTGAAATCATCCGCAGAGGAAAAGGAGCGGTGGACTGGCTGGAGAATACATGATTTGCAGGGGGCAAGCGGGGCAATGAGGCGAAAGGGTTGCGTCAGTGGGGAATTTGTGTGATACTGACTGGGTGGGNGACGACCTGCCTCCAAAACAATCCGATCTGCACAACCACAGCCATGGCAAACACAACAAACGATGCACAAACTGTCAGCCAAACCGCATTTGGAGCCAAAATGCTCGAATGGCGGGAAAGCGCAGGTCTGTCCCGCAAGGACTTTGCCCGTAAGCTCAACGTCTCCCTGACTGCGGTTAAGAACTGGGAAACCGGACACTCCACCCCCAAACTCACCAAATACAGCGAGATCTCCAAGGTGCTGAGCATCGGTGTCCGGGACATGGGACTTGACAGCAGCCTCGACTTTGAGCGTATCGGCGACCGCATCAAGTACGCCCGCTTGCTCCGGGGCATGTCGATTGAGGCGTTTTCCTACAAGTTCGGCTTCGCCATCCAGACTGTCAAGAGCTGGGAATCTCACCACGCCGAAGTTTCGGAAGACTCCCTGAACCGCATCGCCCGCGCCCTGAGGATTCCGGAAACCTTCTTTGACATGAACAAAGACCCGCACGAAGAACTTGCGACGGCCTAAGCTTTCCGCTGCTCGGCACCCCTTTCAGCGCATGCGCTTCAAGGCCTCCTGAATGACGGAATTTCCGGAATCCAGACGGNGGGCATCCTCGTAGTGAATCCGGGCTTGCCGCAACTGCCCGGTTGCCTCATACGCCAATCCGAGCAGATATTCATCCTCGCCCCCCCTGGGAATCCCCTGCAACCACGCAATGGCATCCTCGTAGGCATTGCCCTGCATGAGCACCACCGCGACCGCATCGCCGGAAAGCAGCTGCAGTGATGCTGCTTCGGAGGTGTCACTGATCGTTTGCAGAAGGCGTCNGCTGACATCTTTTGCCAGACGGGCCTGAATCTCCAGCCGCAGCATGGGCACCCGNNCATCGCGCCGCAGGTGGAGACCTTGCGCAAGGTATTCGTCCGGATCCTGCACGGCCAGTGCGGACACATCAACCTCCGCGAGCAGTGCATCCCATGTGGATTCGTCCTGCTGAAACTGCGCTTGAATGCGGGTGCGGATTTTCGGGGCAAGGTGCGTGCCTCCACTGCTCCCGCCCCATTTGCGGACGTAGTAACTCCGGAAGGTTTGTGGGGGCAACAGCAACGAACCATCTGTTTTTCTCGTGAGCGTAAACGTTGCTTCCAACGCACCAAACCGTTCCACATAACCCACGGGCACCTCAAATCCGGCACCTCCGGATTCTGCAATCGCGGTTCCCGTTTTGGCGAGCAACTGCTGCTCCCACGAGGTCCCCTTGTTCTCGACCATGACAAGATAGTCGACTTGCTCACGCTTCAGGAACTGCGCGGTGCCGTAACGCACTGCAATCGTCAAAGCCGCCACTTCCGCAGCATCCGGTTGGCTGCCGTTCAACAGCAAGCTTCCAGGAGTCGTGTTGAGTAAACTCAATGAAGATTGTGTGGAGAGCGCATCCACCAAGGCGGAGCGCACAAGGTCAGCCATGGCTGACGACGGCTCCGGATGTGCCACAAAGGTGCTCACTTCCGGGATGAGTTGCTTGGCTTTGCCCCCAAAAGAGAAACCACCACCCTCGCCCCGATCTTTCGGTGGAGCAATCTCTCCTGAAGTTCCGGAAACCTGCTCAATGGTCAAAAAGCGGATTGCTGGCGGCAGGGGCGTCTTGGCCACCCGCTGGACCTGAAAGGACACCTTTGGAGCGCAACCCAGTACCGAGCCAAGCACCAACAGGAGCAGCGTATAACGCATGAGTGATCCCTGCCCGGTCATGGCTCCTTCCGGGATTGGGTTTGCCGACGCAACTGCGGAAGCTCACGCCGGATGTGCTCCACGCGCCCAATGCCTTGNGCAAACAGCACGTTTTCCCGATCTTTTTCCCACGCTTCACGGTAACTCGTCAGCGCCAGTCCATAATCACCAATCGCTTCAAAACACACTCCCAGATTGTAAAGATCGTCTGGATCGGGGTCGTTGGCGGTGGCTTGCTGCAACTGCTCAATTGCGAGTTGATAGGCGCCGACCTCAATGAGGAGTTGGGCGGTTTCGTTGCTTCCGGGGGCCAGCGGCACGGGAACTCGGCGCTCGGTGAGGGACACACGCTTGACAAAGCGGGCGGCAATCGAAACCGAAAGCTCTGCAACCAATTGATCAAGGCTTGGGAGCACCAACCCGGAATCCCCGGCAACAAGATGCGGACCGGCTTGCAGCCCCGCCGTTAGCTGCTCCAGTCCGGATGCGGGTTTGCCCCCAATGCGCTGGGCGTAGCTGCGCGTTTCAAAGGTCGAGGCGATAACCTTGCCGGGGTTGAGTTGCGTCAGCTTGATTTCGAGTCCGAGCGTTCCGCGCACCGATTTGTAAGGCCACCAGATGACCTGCTGGACATTGAGGTTGAGTCCGGGGTCTTCCCGGTAGCCGCCGTAGGAGCGATAGGCTCTGGGAGGATTAAAGTATTCAAGGTCTTCCTTGCTCAGGTCAAGTCCGTCAATGCGCTCGGCTTCCAGCCAGATTTTTCCGCTGATTACAGCGTCCACGTCCGCAGTGGTGTAGCCCTGCACCGAAATCAATTCCTGCAAAGCCGCGTCGTTTTCAAGCCGTTCGAACTCCTCCGTGAACACCACCCGGAAATACGGGGTTGCCGTGAGCAAATTGACGACACGGGCACGCACCGTGCGGGCAATCGCGTCCTGCTGTTCAGGACTGAAGGGGAGTTCGTGCGACTCCCAAATGCCTTCGCGTTCGGCGCGATGCACGGCGTGGACATGACCCACCTCAAAACGTCCTATCGCCACTGTTTGGATTTGCGAGGTGTCGATTTCGGCAGGGGTCTGCATGGTCANCAGCGGAGTCGGGGCGCAAGCCACCAATCCCAAAAACCCAAAAATCCACGAAAATTGCTGAACAAAACGCAACTTCATCAGCGCCCCTCCGTTTGCTGGCGGAGTTTGCGGTAATCCGCCAAGAAACGCTCAATCCGCCCCACGCCCTGAGCGTAAACCCTGCTGCCGGAACTGCGCTTGAGGGCTTCGATGTAGAAACGGCGGGCGTCCTCGTAATCCTCCACACTCACCGCTCCAGCCTCGTAGCTGAGTCCAAGGTGATACCAGTCACTGGCGCTGCGATCTCCACGCGAAATCGCCTCCAGTCGGCTGCGGGCGTCCAGTGGTTTTCCGGACTCCAGAAACGAACGGGCTGCCGCGTCTCCTCCAGAATCCAGCGCTGCCTCCACTTTCACGCGATAGGGGGAAATCGTCTGGACAAAGCCGAGGATGGACTGCTCGACCAGCCCGTTGAGAACCGTTTCCCGCTCGCTGGGAGTGAGGTCGTGCCATCCGGGGTCCGGGAGGGACGCACTGCCGTAGAACACCTCGCGGGGACGCGAACGCTCTGCAAGGGCTGCAGGCCGAATCAGGTTGGGGAAGGTTGGCAGGGCACTGGCCCGCAGGACGGGACCGAGGAACGTGACCACGAGGTTGTGGACCTCCTGCACGTTCTGGTAGCTGCTTTGGTTCACCAGTCGCCGTGAGAACTGAGACGCATCCGTCCGGATGGCCAGTGTGGACCGCTGCGGGCCGATGACGGTGACGCTGAAGGTCGCCTGCACAAAGAAGCTGAGATTGCGATACCGATAGGTGCGGACCACCTGATTCTTGGGGGGCGCTCCACTCAAACCCGCCAAGGCGAATGCTTGGGTGAAGGCCGCCTGCGTCAGATTGCTTTTGAAGTTCCCCTTGCGGCAGATGTAACCGCCCCAACTGTCCACGGTGATCGCCTCCTTTGCCACCGCGGCCGCCCCGATGGAGGAGAGTCGCCCCCCGAGACCTCCCGTGCAGGTCGCAACGTCCGTGAACTGCCCCCGGTCCAATTCGGCACGGCTGACCACTTCCCCCTGAATGACGGTGACCGTTTCCTGCTCCGGGTTGAGGCTGTTTTCGTCCAAGCGGTCCACAACCTGCGCCTCAAAGCGACCCAAGCTGTTCAGCTTTTCGGCAAGCCGTTCCAACACCTGCGCCTTGAGGCCTAGCCGATCATTCGCGGCTTCCACAAAGTCGCTGCGGATGAAAACCTTGCGGACTTCCCTTGGAACCGACAGCTTTGCGGGGCGTTGCACCTCAAACGTTGCTACGGGTCCAGAGGCACACCCTGCCCCCCAGAGCAGGGCGCAGAGGGCCACTCCCCAGCCAGCACGCTTGGCAAACAGACGGAAACGAGTCACAGGCGGGTTGGTGAGAAAACGTGCATTCTCAATATCATGCCGAGGCCGCAGGATTCAGCAAGCGCGATCTGAGTGCTTCCGGAATCGGGGTGGATTTCCCCTTGGCCATTTCCACATACACCCAGACGATTTCTCCGGTGCTGGCGGGTTCGGCCTCATCGTTGCGAAAAATCGCCAACGACCAGGTGATGCTGCTGCTCCCCAAGCGGGCAATCCGGACGCCAATCCACAGCTCATCCGTGTAGCGCAAGGGTTGGCGATAGGTGACGTTGACCTGAACGAGTTGAAAATCCTTGCCGGTGGCCTCTGCTTCATCGGTGTACCCATAGCCGCAATTTTTCAAGTACATCATGATGGCTTCGTCGTAGTACACAAGGTAATGGGAGTTGTAAACCACTTGCTGCATGTCAATGTCGGCGTAGCGAATTCCCAGTGGGCACCACACCATGAAATCCTCTCGATCCACCATTTCTTTGGGACGGTTCGTCATGGACTTTCCGGACAAATGAGTTTTTCCAACTTTGGTTTTCGGTTTCCTGAATGTGCTCCATCAAGAGCCCCCCCCAAACCAAGCCTTGCTTGACGCAGCAAGCTGCGGGGAAGCAGACCCGAAAGAGATTGACCTGAGTTTGGGCATTGCTTATGCTTTCCCCAAGAGAATGCGAGGCAACGGCAGGGCTTCGGCAGCTCACGGAGCAGGAATTGCCGAACGGGATTCCAACCTGTCTCCCTCAACATCCAGCACTTGAACAATGCCTGACGTCCAAGACCTCTACCCAGCGTGGCCGGCGGAAACCGTGCATCACCCCATGAGTTCGTCCTCGGACGAGGACAAGTTCCGTTATCTGCAAATCCTCACCCTGCTGATTGATGCGGACGACATCATCATGAACGAGGAGATCGATCATCTCAAGAGAATGGTGTTGCTGCTTGACCTCCCCAACGGAACGCTCGGAAAGCTGATCAAGTTTGTGGAGTTTCCGGAGCTTGATGAGCTGCGCAAGGGCTTGTCGGTGTTTTTCGACCGCCGGGGCCACGCGCTGATGATGGACCTCATCCTGCTGGCGTGGTCCGATGAGGAATTCCACCCCAAGGAACGGCAGTTCATCCTCAACTGCGCGGAGTTGCTCGGGGTTTCGCTGGACCAGTTGGAGGCCATGCTCAAAATGATGGAAGCACTCCGGGGTGCGGAGGAAGAACGCATCATCAACGGCATTCAGGGGCTTCAAAAAATGGAGCTCGATATCGAGTTCCTGAGCTTCTTCTGGCACACCTCCCTCCACTGACCGGGGTGGACCCGTGGCAAGCAAGACGTAGCCCGAACGTCCCGCATCGTCCGGACGACCCCCGCCCTGCCTTTGAACGTGACCGCTCCCGTATCATCCATTCCGCCGCGTTCCGACGGCTGCAAGCAAAAACCCAGATCCACGGCGTTGACGAGAACGATTTCTACCGCACTCGCCTCACCCACTCGATGGAGGTCGCCCAAATCGGTCGGGGGCTGGTGCTGTGGTTGCGGCAACAGCATCCGCAGCAGCAGACGCTGCTTCCCGGCCTTGAACTGATTGAAACCATCGGACTCGCCCACGATTTAGGGCATGCTCCGTTTGGTCATTCCGGAGAGGTCGCACTGCACTCTTTGATGGCGCACTGTGGCGGATTTGAGGGCAACGGACAGTCGTTGCGGCTGCTTTGTCGGCTGGAATCGCACACGCCCGGACATGGCCTCAACCTCACGCGCCGCACCCTGCTCGGAATCCTCAAGTATCCTGTTTCCCTCGCTCGGCTGCACTGCACCACTTTTCCGGAACTTCCGGAAGTTTCCAAACGGATTTGCCGTCAGGATGGGGAACCGCCCAAGGGCTACTTGGACACCGAAACTGCCATTGTTGATTGGCTGCTGGAACCTTTTGAAGCGAAGGAACGCCAACGCTTTCAGCAGTTCACTCCTCCGCAAGCTCAGCAGCACGGGTGCTCCTTGCACAAGGCGCTGGACACCTCGCTGATGGAAATTGCGGATGACATCGCTTATGGGGTTCATGACTTTGAGGACGCGGTTGCGCTGGGCTTGCTGAATCCGGAACACTGGATTCTGCTGCAAGAGCGCTGTGATTTGGCATGGCTCAGGGAATTCGGAACCTCTTCTGACAAACTGCGGGACTTGGTCTTTGGGCCGGAAGGGTATCAGCGCAAACAGGCCATTGGCCTGATGGTCCACTTGCTGATCCACTCCACCGCGCTTCAGCACGTTCCAGAGTTCCAGCACTGTTTGCTGTCGTGGCGAGTGGCCATGCTACCCACCACCCAGCAGTTCCTGAGTGCCCTGAAAGCGGTGGTCTTTGAGCAGGTCATCGCTCAACCGTCCGTGCAGTCCGCAACCTTTCAGGGGCAGCAGATCATCCGGTCGCTGTTCGAGGCGTACTGCAATGATCCCGATCAACTCCTCCCCTCCGCGTTCCGGCAGGCATGGCGGGATGCTCTCACCACCAACGGGCAGTTCCGGGTGATCTGCGACTACCTCTCCGGTATGACCGACCGCTACGCCTCCCGGATGTACGATCAACTCTGCCGCTGACACGGCTGGCGTCTCTGCTCCAAAGTGCCTGCCACCCCTTCTGTTCGGCGACCTCTCCGAGCAGCCAGACCGTTGTGGTTGACAGGACAAGCTGAGGAAGGGATCGAAACGAACCAGCCCTTGCCGCTACAACATCGCCAGCAGCACCCCGGCGGCGACTGCGGAGCCGATCACTCCGGAAACATTCGGTCCCATCGCGTGCATGAGCAGGTGGTTTTGAGAGTTGGCTTTCAGGCCGACTTGGTTGACCACGCGGGCAGCCATCGGCACGGCAGAGACACCCGCTGCACCAATCAGGGGGTTGATGGGGGTGGCGGAGAGTTGGTTCATCAACTTCGCCATCAGGATGCCGGCAGCGGTGCCGATGGCAAAGGCGATCATCCCCAGCAAAAGAATGCCCACCGTCTCCACGTTGAGAAACTCCCCCGCCGCCAGTTTGCTGCCAACGCTGAGTCCGAGGAAGATGGTGACGATGTTGATGAGCGAGCGCTGGATGGTGTCGGAGAGACGGTTGATCACCCCGCACTCGCGGGCGAGATTTCCGAACATGAACATACCGATCAGCGGTGCGGCAGAGGGCAGCAGCAGGGCGCAGAGGCTGAGCACGATCAGTGGAAAGAGGATTTTTTCGCGCTTGGAAACGTAGCGGAGTTGCACCATCTGCGTCTCCCGCTCGGTCTGCGAGGTCAGCAGCCGCATGATCGGGGGTTGGATGATGGGTACCAGTGCCATGTAGGAGTAGGCGGCAATGGCGATGGAGCCGAGTAGTCGGGGAGAAAGTCGGCTGGAGAGGAAGATCGCGGTGGGACCGTCCGCGCCGCCGATGATGCCGATGGACGCCGCGTCGCGCAGGGAGAAGTCAATTCCCGGAATCGCGTTGAGCGCCAGCGCACCAAGCAGGGTGGCGAAGATACCGAACTGCGCCGCGCCACCGAGCAGGGCGGTTTTTGGATTCGCCAGCATCGGTCCGAAATCCGTCATCGCGCCCACGCCCATGAAGATGATGAGCGGGAAGATTCCGGTGACGATCCCCACCTCATAGACGTAGTAGAGCAAGCCTCCGGGTTCGGAGAGTCCAGCGAGCGGAATGTTCGCCAGTACCGAACCAAAGCCGATGGGCACGAGCAGCAGCGGCTCGAACTTGCGGCGGATGCCAAGGTAGAGCAAACCCAGCCCGATTCCGATCATCACCAACCGCCCGATGCCCTCCGACCAGTCGAGTCCGTGGCCCCGCAGCAGCCCGGCGATTCCGGTCGCGTTGAAGAGATTGAGCGTCATCTCCCGGAAGGATGGCAGGACGCTCTTCGATGCACCGCCCACCTTCTCCGCGATCACCGGGGCAAACCGCAGGATACCAACGATCTCCCCGGTTCCGTAGTGCTTGAAGGGTCGCAGCCGCCAGAAGACGAGTTGTCCGGAAATCCCGGCCCGCAGCAAAATCTTGCCACCGCGAGAATCCTTCAGCACCGCGAGGATGTCCCCGGCGTACACCCACTGGTCAATCTTTGCGTCCACCCGCGTGACCAGCGCGTCGGCGGGCATGGCGATCTTCACCTGCTGCCCGGCGTCTTGGGAAAACGCGACTTTTGTGGAGGTCAGCAACAGCAGAACTGTGCAGACGGCAAGAACCAGTGGCATCGTCTTATTCTCCCAACGTCACCAACCGATCCCCGGTGCGCACGGTGTCTCCGGCCTTGACGTGGACGGTCTGCACGATTCCGGCCTGGGGGGACTTGACCTCGGATTCCATCTTCATCGCCTCCAGCACGAGCAGGGTTTGGTTGGCCTCCACCGGGTCTCCGGGTGCGACTTCGATGCGCACGATGTTTCCGGGGGTCGGGGCGGGCACGTCGGTTCCGGCGGCTGGAGCCGCCATAGCGGGAGTGGCAGGAGTGGTTTGCACGGCTCCGGAACCCTCGGCAACCTGTACCTGATAGGCATGCCCCTCCACGGTGATCGTGTAGCTTCGTGGCCCCATCGGGGGGGGCGGAGTCGAAGTTGGGCTTGATGCCACCGGAGCCGAGGCGGGTGCTTTCACCTCGTCCGACTGCTTGCGAATCATCAGCTTGCCCTTGCCGAGCAGGAAATCCACACCCTTGTCCTCGCAACTGGCGGCGATGAAGCGATTTTCCTCGCTCAGTTCCAAACCGTTTTCCTGCAACAGCTTGTCCACTTGGTCAGGATCATCGTCGAGCAGGTCGAGCGGATCGCCTGTGAAAATGGACTTGCCCAACTGCTCCGAGGCGAGTTTGACAATTTCCGGGTCTGGCGCAACGGGAGTGCGCCCGAAGTAGCCCAGCACCATGTTGCCGTACTGCGGGTTGAGCTTCTGCCAACGGCCTGCCGTGACATTGAGGTAGGCCTGCTGGAAGTAGAACTGCGAAACCGGAGTCACAGAAGTTCCGAAACCGCCACGCCGCACGACCTCGGACATCTCCTTGATCACCTGCGGGTAGAGGTGCAGGGTTCCGGTGTCTCGCATCATCATCGTGTTCGCGGTCAACGCCCCGCCGGGCATTGGCGAGAAGGGGATCAGCGGTGAGACCATCCGGGACTCCGGGGGCACGAAGTAGTCCTTCATGCAGTCCGCAAAGACTTCTTCGGCGTGGATAATCTTGTCCGGATCAATGTCGAGCGCGTAGTCCGTGCCCTTGAGTGCGTGCCAGAGGGTGAGGATGTCCGGCTGAGCCGTGCCCCCGCTGACCGGACTCATCGCCAGGTCCACGCGGTCAATCCCGGCCTCGATGGCTCCGAGGTACTGGCTGATCGCGGTGCCGGCGGTGTCGTGAGTGTGCAGGTGCAGCACCATGTCCTCCGGAACCAGTTTGCGGGCGGCCCTGATGGTGTCATGCACCTTGCGCGGGTTGGAGGTTCCGGTCGAGTCCTTGAAGCAGATCGAGTGGAAGGGGATGTCCGAGTCAAGGAGCTTGCGTAGCATCCCCAGGTAGTCGTCCGGCGTGTGCGCTCCCTCGCATCCAGGCGGCAGGTCCATCAGTGTGATGCAGATTTGATGGTGCAGCCCGTGGGCGGCGATGCGCTCTCCGGAGTACTGGAGGTTGTGCAGGTCGTTGAGCGCGTCAAAGTTGCGGATGGTGGTGATCCCGTGTTTCCTGAAGAGCTTGGCGTGCAGGTCGATCATCTCACGGGGCTGCTGGCTGAGTGCCACCACATTGATCCCCCGCGCCAAGGTCTGCAAGTCCGCCTCCGGGCCAGTCACCTTGCGGAAGGCGTCCATCATCTCGAACGCTGATTCGTTGCAATAGAAGAACAGGCTCTGGAAGCGTGCCCCACCCCCGGCTTCGAAATGCCGAGTTCCGGCCTCGACCGCTGCTTCCAGCGCAGGCAAAAAATCCGCCGTGGCCACCCGCGCTCCAAACACCGATTGAAACCCGTCCCGGAAGGATGTGTCCATGAATTGTACGACTTTCTTGGCCATGAGCATTCCTGCTTGCTTCAGGTTGGGGCAGCGAGTTGCTTGCGCTCCTCCTCATAAACGGCGATGGACGCCGCAAACACTTCAACCGGAACGGCAGCCTGCTTTGCTGGCGGAGGCACGGACTTCAACGAAGCCTGCTGATTCACCAACCCGGTTTCCTCCAATTGCGCCTGCTTGCGGGTGAGTCGCGCCATCAGCATAATGCACACGATCATTAATAGCAGGAACAGCATGACCGTTGTCATGCCGACTCCCATCAGCTTCAAGCCTTCCAGCAGCAGCATTCCCCGTCAGACATTTCTTGGTTGAAATAACATTTGAACGCCTTCCAGTACCAGAGCCAGCCGTTTCTCTGACACTCGTCCGCTCTTCTCTGCAAGGTCTTCCTTGTTGACCGTGTGGATTTGAGAGATGTTGACCACGCTCTTCTTGGGAAGACCAGCCTCGCCTTTGGACAACAAAACATTTCCCGGAGCTTCGGCCCGCTGCAAGTTTGAAGTCAGGGCACACACAACCACAGTGTGAATGCGGCTCGTGTTAAAGAGGTTGTTTTGAACCACCAAGCAGGGGTGTCGAAAAGAGGGGGCCGGGCCTTGAGGTTCTCCCAACTTCACCCAATAGACCTCTCCTTGGCGGATCACCATACATTCTCTTGTAGCTGATCTCGTTGTTTGGTCCGGACGTGGTGGGCAAACCGTTCCTCTTCCTCATCAGGAGGGCTGCCGTAGGCGGCATTGAGGCTTTTCAGGAGGTTTTTGTTTTCAAGCCCCTGTTGAACTCCTCAACGGCGCGGACAAACAAACGACTACGGGACACGTTCAGGTTTTCTGCAACAGCGTTCACCCGCTCCAGCAGGTCAGCATCCAGTGATATTGCAGTTTTCACACTCGACATGGCTCCCTCGGCTCATCATCAATACAATTGGTTTGAAAAAAAATCATACTGCATTTCTACTTTTGTGCAAGCCGGAGGCTGCAAAACGGATCCTAGCTCACCACCGGAGCGGAAAGCAGCCACAGCCCAAAGACGGTGTAGCCGATCATCAGTACGGTGGTGGGGATTTGGCTCAGCAAGACTGTGCGGCGGGTCTCGGTGGCTTGCAGGGCAAGAGCATGGGAGACGATCACGGCGCAGACGTGGGCCAGCACGATGCCGGCGACCTGCCAGTACCAGAGGATTTCCACCGAGCGGTGGTGCGTGAGGAGGGAGGTCCGGACGTGCCAATCGGTGATGCCCAAGAGGTTCAGGTCCATGCCGAAGGGATCGGAAAGTGCGATGACCGCGTATTGCACTTCAACGAGGAATATGGGCAGGTAGTGCGCGAAGTGGTAGCCGAAGGCGATGGGGATGATCGACAACACAAAACCACGCAGGCACTTTCCGGATTCAGAACCACCCGGCCTTCGCCCCAGCCAGGCGGTGAGTTGATACGCAACCACGAAAACAGTGAAAGCGCCCAACAGTCCCAGCGTGTTGCGAGCCATCAGGTCTGTGCGTCCGGGGTATTCGAGGGGGTTTTCGCCAATCAGGTCGAGCCACCAGAAGGTCCGGGAGAGGCCATCGAACGAGACCGTGGAAAGTGTCAGCAGCACAAAGGCCACCCCACTCGTCGGCAGCGGGGCAAGTTCCAGCAGCCCCCTTCCAGGCCAGCGCAACTGAAAAGGTCGCCAGCGTATAGGGGAAAGCCAGCCAACCATCCGAAAGAACACGCAAAAGGCGTCTCCGTAGGCCAGCCAGTTTTTTGCACCAAACCGCACCATGCCCAGCGAAGTGAACAGAACGTACCCCACCACGAAATTTGCCAGAATCTCCGGATCTTGGGGGGCCGGATAAATCAGCTCAATCCATGCAAATCCGAAAAACCCAAGCACCGCCGGCCAGTAGCCCAAGCTTTCCGGATAGAGGTGGAACTGCCCAAAAAATAACCGCACTCCCGGTATCGCAGAAAGCAACCGAAGCCAAGCGGTCCACGGATTGACGACTGCCCAAAGGTTTCCGACCACAGCCACCAGAAACGTGAACCCCACCCACCATACGATCCAGACGGTCAGAGGCAACGGGTTGGCTAGCGGATCACGACTACCGAAATATCCGGCAAGGATCAACAGCACGGCAAAAACAAGGATCAGACAACTCGCCAGAAACGATGGATTGGGTTCCGGTTGCACCACGTTTTTCAAGCCGGACACTTCCAGTTTTCGGGAAGGCAAGAGGACGGTGATCACAAACGTGAACCCCACCACCAGTCCGCCGCCCACCATGTAAAACCGGGTAGGGAGCAGCATCACGAAACCCCGCTGCCCGGTGTGGGCCAGAGTGATTTCAGGGAGTACCAACACCAAAATGGAAACGAGGAGCGGGAGAGCGAGTTTCAATGGAATGTTCGCTTAGTTGAACAGTGGGGAGTAATGTAAAAGTAGAATCGTAGCATCAAGGCCGACATTTGGCACGGGTTTCGGTATCGCCGTAATTCTGGATTCCAGTAGTTCACGGATGCCCCTCCCATCCTGAATCCCGGAAAGATCCCGCATCCGCATCCGTATGCTGAAACGTTGCTGACGGGAGGCATGTGCCTCCCTGCGTTTGCATGTGGGGAAACCCTGC
>PBTB01000036.1 GCA_002726945.1 Deltaproteobacteria bacterium
TCATGCTCAGGGCCACAGCCGTCACATTGCCAGTGGTTTCCTCAAGCTGGATCGCAAACGCCCGCTACCGGAGCGGCTACTGGCAATCGCGCAAACGCTGCAAGCCTTGATCAAGGAGCACCAGCCCGATTGCGGGGTGGTTGAGGCAGTGTTCTTCGCGCACAGTCCGCGCACTGCGATTGTGCTGGGGCACGTCCGGGGGGTGGCCCTGTTGCAGTTCGCCGCATTCGGGATTCCGATTCACGAATACTCCCCCACCGAGATCAAGCAGGCGATTGTGGGGATGGGGCGTGCCGAGAAATCGCAGGTGCAGCACATGGTGCGGATTCTCCTCAACCACCAAGGCACCTTGCAGGAGGACGAGGCCGATGCACTGGCGGTTGCGATCACGCATGCGCACAGGATTCCGAACTACCGCATCCGAGACTGAGTTGAACGGAGCAAATCTGCAATGATCGCATATCTGGAAGGGCAGGTACTGTCTACAGATTCCGGAATTCTGGTGGTGAAAACCCTGTCTGGAGTGGGTTACGCCGCAAACATCCCGCAGCCTTTGCTGGTGCGGCTGAAGGTTGGGGATGAGGTGGTGCTGCATGTCCACACGCAGGTCCGGGAGGAGGAGATTTCGCTCTATGGATTTGCGACCACAGCGGAGCGGCATTTGTTTGAACTCCTCATCCGGACGTCCGGAGTGGGGCCGAAGATGGCGCTGGGAGTGCTGTCCGTCATGCTGCCGCAGGAGCTGATCAACTCCGTGCAGCAGGGGGACTCGAACCACTTCGCACAGGTTCCAGGCATTGGCAAGAAAACCGCCACCAAACTCTGCCTCGACATGCGGGACCAACTCAAAAAGCATCCGGTGCCGGGATTAGAAGTGGCCATGGAGGGTGTCGCGGATTTCGAGTTGCCCGGAAGAGGATCGGAGTGGGATGACGTGTATTCGGTGCTCCGAAACCAAGGTTTCTCGGAACGCGAAAGCCTGCTGGTGGTGCGGCAGGTGGGCAACGGCGCGCAGTCCTTTGAGGTGCGACTGAAAAAAGCACTTTCCTTATTGAATCCATTGCGTTAGAACAAAGCCCGACAGTGGACATCTGTAGTCTCCAGAGAACTGATAACTAAAAGGACCGTATGGGAAGTTTGAACAAGGTGATGCTGATTGGCAACCTCGGCAAGGATCCGGAAATCCGCTACACGCAAGCGGGTAGTGCCGTGGCGAATTTCTCGCTGGCCACCACGGATCGCTGGACCGACAAACAGGGTAATCGGCAGGAAAAGACAGAGTGGCACGACATTGTCGCCTTTGACCGCTTGGCCGACCTGGCTCAAAACTACTTGAAGAAAGGAAAGTCCATTTATGTCGAAGGACGGCTTCAAACCCGTAGTTGGGAGGATCAGCAGGGGCAGAAACGTTACCGCACCGAGGTGGTTGCAAATGTGTTCCAATTTCTGGACTCGAAATCATCGGATGGCGACTCGGGCGGTTCCAGAGGAGGCCAAGCTCGTCCCACCACTCAGCAAAATCCCGGAACGCAGGGGGCTGCAGGTGGAAGTGGAAGCGGCAAAGCTGAGGACGAGAGTAATTCGCCGCAGGACTCCCAAGCGGATGACGAGTTCATCAAGGACGATATTCCTTTTTAGGGGTTTAGACTGAGCCGTGCGTGGCAAGAGTGCTTGGCGGCCTGATCCGTTCCATGCGCAAGCCTAAACACCTGCAACCTAACCCGCTACAGCCTAAACACAAACCAGTGATCGGTCCAAAGACAGGGAAGTCATGCGGATCAAGAGCCTGAAAGTTTCCGGCTTCAAGTCCTTTTGTCATCTGGTGGAGATGGGCTTCACTGAACACGGTACCACCGTAGTTGTCGGTCCCAACGGTTGTGGCAAGAGCAACGTGGTGGACGCGATCCGCTGGGTGCTAGGCGAGCAGCGTCCCAAGCACCTGCGCGGCGGTTCGATGGAGGACGTCATCTTCGCCGGGTCTGCCTTCCAGAAGCCTCGCGGCATGACCGAGGTGACGCTCACCTTTGCCAATCCCACCGGGGACACCCTCTCCCGTTTCAACGAATATTCCGAAATCGCAGTCACGCGCCGCCTCTACCGCTCCGGCGAGAGTGTGTACATGATCAACAAAACTCCGGTACGCCTGATGGACATCCGGGAGTTGTTCATGGACACCGGCATTGGNGGCACGGGGTACTCGATTGTCGAACAGGGGCGTGTGGGAGAGATTGTCAGCGCCAAACCGACGGATCGCCGCACCCTCATTGATGACGCCGCCGGGATCGTCAAGTTCCGCACAAAGCGACAAGCCGCCGAGCGTCGGCTGGAGGAAACGGGCCAGAACCTGCTACGCGTCAACGATGTTCTGAGGGAGTTACGGGATCGGGAGGAAGGTCTCCGGGAGCATGTCGAGAACGCGCAAACCTATCTGGATCTCCAAACTCAATGCTGTTCAACGGAGCAAAACCTGCTTGTGCTGCGCTGGCATGAGGTGGGTCGGCAGGAGGAAAAACTGGATGCCAAAGTTGTTGAAGAACAGCAACACCGGCAGGATTTGCAAACCGAGAAATCCGTGATTGAGGCCGATCTGCAACGCTTCAGCCTGGAGCAAACCCAACGTGCCGACCAACTCACCCGCAAGCGCGAAGCGCTGTTCCAGAAGGAACGNGAGATTCAGGAAGCCGAGAACCAGCGTCGGTTGCAACAGCAAACCATCGAAAACGCACGGGAGCAACAAGGGCGGCAGGAGCAGGAGTTGGAGGAGTTGCAGGGGCGGCTGACGCGACTGGAAGGCACGGTGCAAGACGCTTCCGGACAGTTTGAAACACTGACAGAGAAACGTGAGATTCTGGAAACCGAAGTTGCCGTGATCGAGCGGACTCGTGCGGAGCAGAACGATGTGTTGCAGGAGGTGACCATCCTGTTGCAATCGTTGCAAAAACGTCTGCTCAAGCTCCACATGGAATTGACGAACCAGACGAACCAGCGTAATTTCCTGAAAGAGCGGCTGACACAGTTTCAGGAACGGCTCCAGCGTTTGCAGGCCCAGCGCGATGCCAACGCCGAACTGGTGCGTCAGGTAGAGGGCCGCGCCCACGTCAGCCGACAACAACTGGGATCGCTGCAAGCCAAGCGAACGACGCTGGAAACACGAGTCGAAGCATTGGGGCTGTGTGCCTCCCAACAGGAAAACGACCTTGACGAGCTGGATCAGCGCATCCGGGAGCTTCGTTTCCAGCATGGCGCCGCCTGTTCCCGTTTGGAGTCGCTCCAGCAGATTCAGGGGCAATACGAGGATTTCAGCAACAGCGTCCAGCAATTCATGGAACGACTCCGCGAACAACCGGAACTCCGTGAGCAGTGGGGNCTCCGGGGGCTGTTGGCGGATCATTTGATTGCTGAGCCGGAGTGGCTGGCACAGGTCGCGCCTGTTTTGTCGGAGGTGCTGGATTGGATCGTCGTGGAGCAGTCCGCGCAGCTTCCGGGACTGGCTGGATTCTGCCAGCAGGAGGGTTTCGGTTCCTTGCGTTTTCTGGCACTGGATCGCCTGCCCCGTGTTCCGGAATCCAACTTGCCGGGAACCTCGCTGGTTGATCACCTCAGCTTCCGGGAACCGCTGGAGGCGTGGGGATCGCGCTTTTTCCAGCGTTTCCGGATGGACGAATCCGGAGTGTGGTCTCGCCTTCAGGAGGCATGGCCGGACGCATCCGTGATCTGGGTGGGTCCGGAGGGTGTTCGGATTGACGAGGTGACGGTGCAAACGGGTTCGGTGCAGGAAGGCTCGCTGGGCTTCCTCGCCCGCCAGCAGGAGATTGAACAACTGGAGCAGCAGACCTCCGAACTCTCCACAGACATTACGGCAGAGGAGACTCAGCAGGAGGAACTGCGTGAGGCGTGGAGCCAGACGCAGGAGGCACTGGAGCAGGTGCAGTCAGAGCAGCGCGGGCAGGAGTTGGATGTCCTCAGCCACACCAAGGAACTGGAACATCATCAGCTTGAACTGAACCGGACTCGGCAAACGTCCGAACAGTTCGACTCCGACCTGCGGCAGCTTCAGGAGGAAATCTCTGAAGCTGAATCCCGCTATGAAAACACAACCAAACTGCTGGGCGAACTGGAAGCCGAACGCCAAGAACTCGAAGGGGCGTCCGAAACCCAACAGGAGCGGGTTCAGTCCCAAAGCCGCCGGGTGGAGGATGCGGCGGAGGATTTGCTGCAACGGCGGATCGCGCTCACCGAGGTGATGGAGCAGCAGAAGACCGCCGAGTCCACACACGTTCGCCTGCGTCAGGAACATAGCGAGTCCTACCAACGCCTGCAACTGCTGGAATCCGGACAGTCCGAAAGCAGCCGACGGCTCACGCAAAGCCGTGAGCGCATTGAGGCGATTGACGCTTCATTCGGGGGCTTGTTGCAGTCGCGGGATACACTCAAGGTCGAGTTGGATTCGGAAACGGTTCGGCATGGTGAGCAGACCGAGAAGCAAAACGAACTCCTCCGGACGCTGCAGGCCAAGCAGAAGACACTGGAAGCCGTGGTCGGTGCTGCCCACGATACCTCGCTCAAGCTCGCAGAATTCCGGATGCAGCGCGAGCAACTGGAAATGCAGCTGCACGATTTCACCGAGCAAGCTCCGGCCACGCTGGTGCCGGAACTCGATTTGGAGAACCTGAAGGTGCGCGAACTCTCCCGCGAGGTGCAGCGGCTCAAGGCCCAGCTCAACGCCCTGGGACCGGTCAATCTCGCGGCGCCGAACGAACACGTGGTCTTGGTGGAACGTCTCCAGTTTCTCACGGAGCAGTCCGAGGACTTGCAGAAGGCGGTGGACGACCTCAAGCGCACGATCCGAGACATCAACGTTGAGTCGCGCCGCCGCTTCCGGGAGATGTTCGATCAGGTGAACGAGCATTTCGGAGAGGTCTTCACCAAGCTCTTCGGCGGGGGTGAAGCGCAGATGGTGCTGACCGAATCCGAGGATTTGCTGGATGCCGGAATCGACATCGTGGCACAGCCTCCGGGCAAGAAACTCCAGAACATCAACCTGCTCTCCGGCGGGGAGAAGGCACTCACGGCGCTCTCGCTGATTTTTGCGATCTTCCTTATCAAGCCCAGCCCGTTCTGCCTGCTCGACGAAGTGGACGCCCCGCTGGATGACGCCAACGTGGGGCGCTTCACTAACCTCATCCGGCAGTTGGCCGACGGCTCGCAGTTCATCATTATCACCCACAACAAAAAAACGATGGAGTTGGGCGATCGACTCTACGGCGTGACAATGGAGGAGCCGGGCATTTCCAAAACCGTCTCCGTTCACTTTCAGGAAGCCGAACGCATGGTGGCGTGATGCAGGTGAAACTCTTTCACGGGTTTGACAAATTCCGGGAAACCGTTTTTTGGGGGGAACCCTCACCGGATGTTGCCGAAACCGTCGGGGCGATTCTCAAGGACATCCGCAGCCGAGGCGATATGGCGGTGCGGGAGTACACCGAAGGCTTCGATGGTGTTTGGGTGGAAGATTTTCGGGTTCCGCAAGCTCAGCTTCAGCAAGCACTGGATGCGGTTGATGTGGAACTCCTGAATGTGCTGGAACAGGCCGCCGCAAACATCCGTCGGTTTCATGAACGCCAGAAGACTGACAGCCAGCTCGACTTCAGTCCGGACGGCACCATCCTCGGCTGGAAGGTGACACCAGTGGACAGCGCCGGGGTCTACATTCCGGGTGGGCGGGCGTTCTACCCCTCGTCGCTGTTGATGAACGTCATCCCTGCG
This sequence comes from Deltaproteobacteria bacterium, assembly GCA_002726945.1. Lineage (GTDB taxonomy): Bacteria > SAR324 > SAR324 > SAR324 > NAC60-12 > UBA8110. Next base: position 5,767 of record PBTB01000036.1, read on the forward strand.
CAAGTTGCCGGGGTACCACGCATTGCGATGGTTTCGCCTCCGGGCAAGGACGGACGCCCCCACAAACTCGTGATGGCATGTGCCGCTCTGCTGGGCGTGAGCGAACTCTACGCGGTCGGCGGCGCGCAAGCAGTAGGTGCCTTGACGTATGGCACAGAGTCGATTCCGAAGGTTGTCAAGATCACCGGACCCGGAAACGCCTATGTCACCGAAGCCAAGCGGCAGGTGTATGGACTCGTTGGCATCGACTCGTTTGCGGGGCCGAGCGAGATCATGATCGTCTGCGATCGCGAGGATCTGCCGACCGAATACCTCGTCCGCGACCTGCTCTCGCAGGCCGAACACGATCCGGAAGCCGGGGCGATTCTGGTCACCACCTCCGCGACTCAAGCCGAAGCAGTTCGGAAACGCTTAGTCGAACTGGTGCCTACACTGCCGCGCCGGGAAATCCTGCAAGCCTCCTTTGCGCACCGCTCTGCCCTGATCGTGGTGGAATCGCTGGAGGAAAGCTTTGAGGTGGTCAACGAACTGGCACCGGAACATCTCGAACTGCTCACCCAAAATCCACTGGAGGACATCGTCCAGGTCCGCAATGCCGGAGCGATTTTCTTGGGGGCCGACACTCCGGAACCCGTGGGCGATTACTTTGCCGGACCCAACCACACGCTTCCCACCTCCGGCTGCGCGAAATTCGCCTCGCCGCTAGGGGTGCCCGATTTCGTCAAGACCAGTTCCATCCTCCGCTACTCCCCGCAACGCCTCCAGCAGGATGGCCCCGCGATTATCCGCTTCGCCGAGGAAGAACATCTCCACGCCCACGCCGCCGCCGTCCGGGTGCGGTTGGACGCCTACGGCAAGGGGCAGCGGTTCTGATGCGTTGGTGTATGACAGCGGTGTTGGCCGTGTTGTTGTTTACGATACCCGCTCAGGCGGAACTGCAAGTGTATGGTACCTTGGGTGGAGAGTTCACCCTCGACAGTTCACAGGACCGTCCGTTGTCCCTGAGCGAATTNTCAGGAAAGGTCGTGCTGTTGTTTTTCGGCTACGTTTCGTGTCCGGACATCTGCCCCACCACGATGGTGCGGGTTCAACAGGCGGTCCGGAAACTTGATGAGGACGAAGCCGCGCAGGTGCAGGTGTTGTTCATCTCCGTGGATCCGGAACGGGACACCCCGGAGCAACTGAAGCACTACGTCAGCTACTTTCATCCGAATTTCATTGGCTTGACGGGTTCGTCGGAACTGCTGCTGAAAATCGCCAAAAAGTACGGAGCGTTTTTTGTCAAGGACACTCGGACGCAGACCGAGGCAAGCTACCTGATGGCGCATTCCGGATACACCTACCTGCTGGATGGGCAAGGACGGGTGCGTGCCCTTTACCGCCAAAACACGAGCCCTGAACAAATGACCGAGGATCTTGAAGAATTAATCGAAGGTCTTTGAATTTCAAACCGTTTTTCTAAATCAAAAATGAGACAGTCCCCCTCTGGAGTGTTGTTCCTCTGAAAATCGGGAACAATAACTGAAACCCGGGGGGATCGTACCGGAAAACGCAGTCTCTTTGAAAAATCCCAACCCTTGAGAGGGTGAATCGGTAGTGGCTTGTGATTAAATGAAATGGTATGCTCTGGAGGTGATGTCTTAACCTACCAAAGGAGATTAGCGATGATTCGGACCAGCCAAGTTCATCAC
>PBTB01000037.1 GCA_002726945.1 Deltaproteobacteria bacterium
CCCACATTGAGCAGGTACTAAATAACTGAAATTTAAGATTTTTTTTTTAACAGTCAGTTAATGACGTTTAATTTTAGTGTATTTAATTTTTATAAAATATTGATAATATTAAGTTTTTTAACATAAATCATAAGTTACTGATTTTATTGGACTATTTATAAGTTATTGATTTTATTACGAATTAAATCATAATTTTTAAAAAACAACCTGCTCAATGTGGGGTATGACTCCGGCCAAACAGGGGTTCAAGCTCTGCAGGACGATTTCTGGTGCGCAGAGTCGGGTGATTCCCAAGGCGGGGCACATGATGATGATTGAACACTCTGGCGAAACCCTTACCGCTCTGAAGGGTTTTCTCTAGGCAGGCTGACTTGCGGCGACCTTGGCTTCTTGCTGGCTTTTGCGCTTGGCTTCGATGAGCCGCAGTTTGTCCTCAAGATTTTCGCGCTTGATCATGCAGTTGCGGGCTTTTTCGGAAACCCCCTGATCCATGTAGAGGTGTTCCAGCAGACCGAGCAGCAGCACCATCTGCCGCGCCCGCTCCAGCGGTTGCACCCGTGCTTGCTTGAGGGCGGCGAGTCCGAGCAGGGCGTGTTTGGTGGCCAGCCTGGTTTCATCCCGGTGCGAGAGGTTGAAGGCGATTTGGTACTGGGCGCGGTGCCGGTTCCCAAAGCGCGGCCTTGTGCAAGCCTGCATGTAGAGCCAGTTCGCTTGGCGGATCAGCGAGTTCAGCGTCTTGCGGATGGCCACGGGACTCTTGCCCGTGAGCGGCAGAAGTGGCCGTTCGGGGTAGCGGAAGTTGTAGCGGTGGACGAAGGACTGGAGCTTGCCCATGTCCATGATCGTGTCCCGCTCCGGCTCACCAAGGGCGACTTTTGCGTAGAAGTCGATTATCCGCTGCATCACCATCGCCTGCCGGAACAGCAGTTCGCCACGTTGCACCTGATGCACCTGGGGCTGCAACTCCTGCAGGATGCGGATGAACTCCAGCATCTGGACGAACGCCTCGTAGTAGCGGTGCCCCTGAAGATAGAGCCGGATGATGCGCTCGCGGGAGACAAGGTCTTGGGGGTTCTTCTTTTCCACCAGAACCTTGCCCATTTCCCGCTGAACATCTCGCTCAATGTAAAATGCCGCTCGGTTCACGAAGGCCGTTGCCTTGAAGACGGTGGTGCAAAGCGCAGCGGATGTGAGGTTCAGCCGGTCTGGGGAAATCTCAATCGCCATTGATGCGAAATCGAGGGCCTGATAGAGTAGGAAACGCTGTCGCTCAAGGCTGCTCTGCTCCATTGCTGCGGCTTCAAGCAGGACACGGCCAATCACCTCCAAGCAGTTCGGTCCATGCTCCGGCAGCTTCAGGTAGAGGATCATGGCTTCATGGAGCATCCGGGTCATCTCCACCACCGAAGGGTTTTTCTTCTGGAGCAGGTCCGTGACATGGGCAACCGAAGCGTGTTCGCGACGGCTGAAGAAGCGGTGCTGGCGCTTGCGGTCCCAGTCCAGCACCTTTTGGGTGATTGGCTTGCCTTGGGCGTCGAAAGCGAACTCGAAGCAAGTGTTGACTCCGGGGCGTGGAGTGGGGCGAGGCGGCGGAGCGTCCTGCAGTTCTTCCGGAGCAGAAGAGGCGGGTTGCTCCCCGGCAATGCGGTCGGCGAGGGACTCGATGTGTTGTTCGAGCAGGGACATGGAAGGCGGCTGTAACGGTGCGTGTCTGGATGGCGCGTTGCCAGCGAGGGCGTCCCCTCTCCAGAGAGAATACATTTTGAGAATACGCCAGGACAAACAAAAACCTGCCAAAAGCATACCATGCATGGCGGGGCTCAAAACCGCCGGGTGCGGCACAACCCGTGAATGGGAGTCTAGGCAACGAATGCCCCTTCCAGATTTGCACCCGGCACCGGATGCCGACTTGATGGTGTCAAAGAAACCTCATGAACTGGCTGACTGAAACTCTGATCGCCCATCCGGTATTTTCGCTCCCCATCTTGGGGATAGCGGTCGCCGTGGTGTCGTTTTTGGCGTTCCGGCAACTGGTGCTGGGATTCCGGATGTTTCGGCGCAAACGGGGGTTGCTTCAGAAACTCGTGGGGGCGGTTGCCCGCCCCCGGAAACAGCGTGTCCGAGCATGAGTTTGCAAAATAGTGTTGGAAATGGCTTGCCAATTTTTCCACATTCTTTAGATTGTGGACCGTTAAGCACGATTCGCTCTGGGGCGTTTTGATGTGTCCACAGAGTACCGGATTTATGAAAATGGGTCGCATTTTTGAGACCTCGCACTCCTTACTCATCCCAAACTGCTCGACTGTGCAAGTAAACCGAGAAACATGGCGACGGCGTTTCTCCAAGAGAAAGGTTGGGCTTGTACCAGCAGCGGGACTCCCAAAATCCGGGATTTTCTTGTGAGGCGTTTGCACCTCTCATCGAACCAACTGTTATGATCCGTTCTCGATTCAGCCCTCTTGCCCTGCTGTTTCTGGTGGTGCCCACTGTTCTGCTGCTGTGCGTGTCAGCCACGCCGACTTGGGCAAAGCCCAAGCTGATTGAGCAACCAATCGCGTTCAGCCACAAACTGCACGTCTCCCAGAATGGAATCGCGTGCCAGTACTGCCACCTCTATGCCCGGCGCTCCTTCTCTGCAGGTGTTCCTCCGGTCAGCACCTGCTTGGGTTGCCACGGTAGCAACAAGATGAAGATCGTGGCTCCGGACAGTGCCGAAGTGAACAAGATGCGCGACTACTGGGCACAGGGCGATCCGATCCCCTGGGTCAAGATTCACGACCTCCCTGACTTTGTGCGCTTCCCCCACAAAAAGCACATCAACGCGGAAAGCAGCCGCTTTGTGGACGAAGCCGGACAAGGCTGCAACTTGGACAAGGCGCCACGTTCGCTGGAATGCCGACTCTCCCAGTTCCGGACCGGAGGCGACCAGCGTTGTCAGGCCTGCCACGGAGCAGTGCCCGAGATGGAGGTGGTCTACAAGGTTGACGACAACTTCGGCAGCATGGGCTGGTGTCTCGAATGTCACCTCCAAGTCAAGGGTGCGGTGGAGCGCAAGCGGACCGGAAGCACGTTGGCCGGATGGTTCCATGCCAAAGAGAACGATGCCAAACGCGAAGCCGCCGCACAGCTTGTGAGCGACAAGGGGTACCACAACTCCAACATGAGTGACTGCGTCACTTGCCACTACTGACAAAACACCCGGAAGTTTCAGGAGATACGCATGAAGAAAGGGCTGAGTCGGCGAAACTTGTTCAAGTACATGGGACTCGGCGGGGTCACTGCCGTTGCCGCAGGTTGCGAGCAGAAGCCAGAAAAGCTGATCCCCATGTTGGTTCCGCCCAATGATTTCGAGTACACCCCGCAGACCGCGTACCAGTACATGACCACCTGCCGCGAGTGCGAAGCACGTTGCGGCATGATGGTGACGGTGCGGGAGAACCGGGCGCAGAAGGCGGAGGGCAATCCGCTGCACCCCCTCAACAACGGGGCGCTGTGCGCACGGGGTCAGGCCTCAATGCAGAACCTCTACAACCCCGAACGTGTTGCCCAACCCGGAAGTGGCCGNGGCGATGCNCGTAAATCGGTNTNGTGGGAAGACGCCCTCAAGCAGTTCGTCAACAAGGTNCGCAGTGCNAACGGCAAAGTCGTGTACCTCGGCAAGCCCACCTCNGGAAGNGAAGGTCGNTTTCTGGACGAGTGGCTGAAGTCNGTGGGTGGGGGCAGTCGCATCGAGTTCAGNCTGCTGAANCAGAACGCCCAGCGTGAAGCCAACCNCCTNGCCTTTGGNCGCAGNGANCTTCCNGAACTGCACTTTGAGGANGCGAANCTGCTNCTCAACTTCAGCAGTGATTTTCTGGAAACGTGGGGCAACCCNGTCGAGCAGGCACGGCGTTTCACGGACATGCACGCCTACGAGGGCAAGGATCGNCACCGCTTCNTCCACATCGGCCCACACATTTCGCTGACCGGNGCCAAGGCNGACCGCTGGNTGCAAATCCAACCGGGGTCNGAAGCCCTTGTCGCNCTTGCGATNGCTTCGGTGATCCGGGNAAAGCAAGGCAGNCACGCNTGGTTGGCANCCTACCTNGGCAANTACAGCCCNGCAAAAGTNGCNGANGCCACCGGAGTTTCCGCTGAGAAAATCACGGAACTCGCAGAGGATGTGATGGAACACAGCCCCAGTCTCGCGCTGGGGGGCAGCAGCATTGCCGCNACNAAGGACGGACTGGCGCTGCACAANGCCGTCAACATCCTCAACACNGTCGCGGGCAACCTCAACAAAACNGTTCGCTTCAACCGTNCTTCCGGATCAGNGNCCAGTTCGCACGGCGATGTGGTTNCGCTGATCAACGANCTCAACGCNGGCAAGGTCAANCTGCTCATCGTGGACGACAGCAACCCGGCCTACGCGCTTCCAGCCTCATTTGGGTTTGCAGCAGCAGCAGNAAAGNCGTTTGTCGTCAGCCTCTCCTCGTTGCAGAGCGAGACGGAACACGCTGCCGACCTTGTGCTTCCAGCCCTCACGGCTTACGAAACGTGGGGCGACGCCACGCCGCGTCCGGGCCTTTACAGCATCCAACAGCCCGTGATGGCTCCGGTCAACATCTTTGACGCCCGCGGGCGCGAAGATGTGCTGATCGCTACCGCCCAGCAGGTCAACCCGCAGGCGTTTCCTGATTNGGCAAGCTATCTGGATTACCTCCGGAACGCTTGGCAGGACGTGCAGCAGGCGGTCGGNGATTCCCAAAATTTNGAGAACTTTTGGATTTCGGCCTTGGAGTCCGGAGGCGTGTTCCAGTCCTCGCNTTCGTCTCNGGTCANCCTCAGGCGGCGAGTCACCCAAGTGCAANCCTCGGCTNCAAACGTTGGNGGTTCCGGATTGGTGTTGTTGCCCTCCCCCTCNCTGTTNATGGGAGACGGAAGTGGGGCCAACAAGCCGTGGTTGCAGGAAACTCCCAATCCGATCAGCCAGATCGTTTGGGATTCGTGGGTGGAGATCAACCCGGACACGGCCCAGAAGCTGGGCATCACCGACCGCGAGTTGGTCANGGTCAAGACNNCTCANGGAGAANTTCNGGNCACNGCNTACTNCCACTTTGGCATCCACCGCGANGCCATCGCCATCCCGCTGGGGCAAGGGCACCAGCACTCCGGGAAGNCNGCNNACNNCTACGGTGTCAACGTGCTGGACCTGCTTCCNGCCACACTGGACGANTCNGGAAGNNTGGCGTTCGTCAGCACACGGGCCGAGATCNCTGGAACCGGAGAGCGCNCCTACACCGTCAACATGGANGGCAATGCCCGACAGNTNGGGCGCGACATTGCGGCTGCGACCACGGNNNAGGAACTGCANNACGGCNNACACNACGAGGCGGNNCACCGTCCGCAGGAGATCGTCGAATTCTACCCGGATCGTGCNGAAACCGCTGGCTACTACNAGCCCTANCGNTGGGGGATGACGATTGACCTNGACCGCTGCAACGGCTGCTCGGCNTGNGTGGTCGCNTGTTATTCGGAGAACAACNTTCCGGTGGTGGGCAAGGANCGCACGGCGNTTGGNCGGGANATGTCATGGNTGCGCATGGAACGCTACATNGAGGGCTACGGNGANGANTTTGAAACTCGAATGGTTCCNATGCTCTGNCANCAGTGCGGCAACGCCGGCTGNGAGGTGGTCTGCCCAGTCTATGCGACCTACCACAANCCGGANGGGATCAACGCGATGATCTACAANCGTTGCGTGGGCACCCGCTACTGCTCAAACAACTGCGCGTACAAGGTCCGGCGCTNCAACTGGTTCAACTACGAGTTCCCCGCGCCGCTGGATCAGCAACTNAACNCGTCCATCACNACCCGNGANGTTGGNGTGATGGAGAAGTGCAACTTCTGCATNGGNCGCATCANGGATGCAAAGCANCAAGCGCAGGAGCTTGGNCGCGATGTCCAAGACGGCGAGTTGGTGAGCGCATGTCAGCANACATGCCCGACGCAGGCGATCACGTTTGGAAACCTCATGGACCCGGACAGCAAGGTCTCGAAGCTGGCCATGCGCGACGAGCAGGAAAAGCGGGACCGCCAGTATGAGGTCATGCCCGAACTCAACTACAAGCCCGCCATCACCTACCTCAAGAAGGTGAACACACGGGAAGTGCAGGGGTTGCACGGCGAGGACAAGGGCAGCGAGCACAACAGTGACGAAAGTCACTCATAATCCGACTCAGTGAGATACCTTAGGTAGAGAGGAGAACCATTATGGGGGTGATCACCTACGACTACGACGCGGCTGAAGGCCGGGTGGTGATTGATGAACACAAGGGGCATCCGGGCATTGAGAGTACGACCTACTCCTATGCCAAGATCAACGACGAGATGCTGGCGATGTTGGAAATGCCGCATCCTTCGTACCTGCTGCTGCTGCTCGGATTTGTCAGCGCCCTTGGACTGGGCGCGGTCTGCCTCTCGATTCAGGTGGACGTTGGCATCGGCTACAGCGGCATCAGCCATCCCATCGGCTGGGGATTCTACATCACCAACTTCGTCTTCTGGATCGGGATTGGACACGCCGGAACCCTGATCTCTGCAGTCTTCTACCTCACCCGTGCCCCATGGCGTACCGCAATCTATCGTGGGGCGGAGGCGATGACGGTTTTTGCAGTATTGACCGCCGGACTCTTCCCACTCGTGCACATCGGACGCCCGTGGCTGGCCTACTGGCTCATCCCCTATCCAAACGAGCGGATGCTCTGGGTGAACTTCAAATCACCCCTGCTCTGGGACGTATTTGCGGTCACCACCTACCTGACGGTCTCGGTGCTGTTTTTCATGCTAGGGCTGATCCCGGACTTGGCGATCCTGCGGGACGAGGCGTTTCGCAAGGGCCAGAAGCTCAAGGGGTTGCTTTACACGTTGATGGCCCTCAACTGGCGCGGCACCAACCACCAGTGGGTCCACTACATGCGCGGCTACCTCATCTTCGCCGCGCTGGCGACCCCACTCGTCTTCTCCGTCCACTCCATTGTGAGCTGGGACTTTGCGATGTCCTCGGTTCCGGGTTGGCACACCACCATCTTCGCCCCCTACTTTGTCGCCGGGGCGATCTTCTCCGGGCTCTCAATGGTGATGACCGTCCTCATTCCCATCCGGGTGGTTTTCGGACTTGAGGGCTACATCACGGATCACGTGGTCCAAAGCGTCTGCCGGGTGATCCTTTTCACCTCGGTCATCGTCGGCTACGCCTACGGCACCGAGTTCTTCATCGGCTACTACAGCGGCAGCCCCTATGAGCGGGCGATCTTCTACTACCGGCCCTTCGGGGAGATGCAAAGCTGGACGCTGCTGGGCGACAACCAGATCAACTTCCCGCAGATCGCCTTCTGGCTGATGGTCTTCTGCAACCTCATCGTTCCCATCCCGCTGTGGCGCTGGAAGGTGCGCAACAACCTCGTCGCCGTCTGGATCATCTGCGCGTTGATCAACGTGGGCATGTGGTTCGAGCGTTTCAACATCATCGGCAGTTCCTTGCAGCACGAGTACAACCCTGCCTCGTGGGGGGAATACTGGCCGACCATTGTGGAGACGGGCATCACGATCGGCAGCTTTGGCTTCTTCTTCACACTGTTCACCCTCTTCGCCAAGGCGTTGCCGCCGATGGCGATCATGGAACTCAAGGAGAACGCCAATTCCCCCCTGCAACACGAACCGAAGGAACACTGATGAGCAGGTTCAATGGTGTCTGGGGCACCTTCACCTACTTGGACGCAACCACTGACACTATCGAGCAAGTGCGCGACAAGGGTGTGCAGCCCACCGTGCTTTCTCCGTGTCCGTGTCATGAGATTGAGCATGCTCTGGGAGATCCGCAGAGCACTGTTCCTTGGATCGCACTGACCTTCGGAGCGTTGGGAACACTGATTGGCTTCGCTTTTCCCGCATGGACCGCGTCGGACTGGGTGCTTCCCGTCAGTGGAAAACCGATTGTCACGATTCCTCCATTTGCAATCATCGGCTTCGAACTGACCATTCTGCTCGCTGCACTCTCCACCTTGCTTGGGCTGAGCCTGCTTGCGATTTTCGATTCCTTCAAGAACCCCATTCCGACTGCGGCCAAGCGCTACCTGCGCTTCCAGCGGGATCGCTTCGGCGTGGTGGTTCGCTGTGACAACGACCAAGTCGAGGAGTTCGCGGACATTCTCAGACGCAACGGTGCGGAGGAGGTGCATGTCGAGAAAGACTGAAGGATTCCGGATGGGGAAGGTCGCAACGCTGCTGGCGGTGCTGCTGCTCGGCAGTGTCGCCCTTGCAAGTGCAGCGGATCTCTATCCCTACAACGATCCGCACAAAGGGGGGTACAACGACAAGCAGGATGACCGTCCGTGGTTTGACGGGAAGCCCTACCCCTTCTTTCTGGACATGTTTGACGGCAAGGGGGTCAAGCCGCAGGAAGAAGGCACCTATCAGCAATTTCCCAAGGACTCGGTACCTGTCCGGGTAGTCCTCGGCAAAATCCAGCGCATCTACGATCCGTTCATCCCGGCGATCGTGGGAGACGGTTCCGGAGCCAAAGGCCATCCTCGCGAACATCGCCCCAAGAACCCCACGCAAGCCACTTCGGACTCCATCGCCCGAGGACAAGTGCTCTACAACACCTACTGTGCGGCGTGTCATGGAGCGGATGGCTTGGCCAACACAGTTGCTGTCCAAAAGGGCGTGCCCGCCCCCCCGATTGTGGCAATCGTCAAGATTTCCACAGCACAGTCCCATCTCTACAACAAGATCAAGTACGGCTCTTTCTTCCAAGAACCGAGGGGGTTCATGCCCGCCTTTGGGGCGCAGACCTCTGTGCGGGACCGCTGGGACCTGGTCAACTACTTGACAAGTGCAGGATTCGGCAAGGAGATCACGCAATGACGACCAAGGAGATCACAGAACGCTCTCTGTTCGAGATTCCCGAAGGCACCCGCAAGTTCCTCTGGACCCTTGTGGTCTTGGGAGTGGGGATGTTCATCGTGGGTCTGTTGATGGACGAGGACAGCCGCCTCCGGGCGTGGCAGACGCTGCTCATCAACACNGTCTTTTGGGGCGGACTTGCCCAGGCTGGGGTGATCTTCGCCGTCATCTGGCAGATCACNGACGCCAAATGGGGGCGCGCCTTCAAGCGGCTCGCGGAGGCTTGNGCNGGATTNCTGCCTGTCTCCTTTGCGATGTTCGTCCTCGTTTTTTTTGGGAGCAACATCCTCTACGAATGGTCCCACACCCCCTTCCTCCATCACGGGGAGGCAGTTAAGGCGGGCTGGCTCAACCTNCCCTTCTTCATCAGCCGCAACATTTTCTGGATTCTGCTGCTCTACGGGATTTCCTTCTGGTTTGTGAAAACCTCCATCAAACCGGACCTCGCCCTTGCCCGCAAGCTGCTTGGCAGTGACTGGGGGGGCAAGTTCGCGGATCGGATGCTCCAGGGCTACGGCGAGCATGAGGACGAGGTGATGCGGCTTGAACTGCTCTCGCGCAAGCTCGCTCCAACCCTCGCTGTACTCTATGCCTTCGGTGGCACGTTCATCGCCTGGGATTTCGTGATGTCGCTGGATCAGGAGTGGTTCAGCACCCTCTTCGGGGTCTTCTTCATGATCGGCAGCATGCACGCCTTCCTTGGACTCATGCTCGCCATCAGCGTGACCGTCCGGGACCGCTTCGGACTGCATGAGTACATCACGGTCAACCGCATCCACGACTTGGCGAAGCTGACCTTCGCGTTTTCGCTGCTCTGGGCCTACATGGGCTACTCGCAGTACCTCGTCATCTGGTACGCGGACCTTCCGGAGGAGACNCCCTTTCTCGTCATCCGCTCCATGACGCAGCCGTGGCAGACGCTGTTCGTCATCATCTTCTTCTGGGTGTTCGTGTCGGTCTTCCTTGGACTGCTTCCCAAAACGCTCTGCCGCATCCCCAACTACGTCCGGGCACTGGGCATTTGGGTGGTNGCNGGACAGTGGCTGTCCATCTACCTGATGGTGGTTCCCTCCTTGCAGCACTTCGGGCACTACCATGTGTATCTTGGGCTGCACGAACTGCTCATCACCCTCGGCTTCATCGGCGCTTTTTTCCTGAGCTACCTCAGCTTCCTCGGCAAGCTGCCGTTGCTGCCCATTTCGGACAGGCACCTCTGCAAGTCCTGGCACGGACACTGATCCGCCCCTTAGGGAGGGTGTTTGCCCTCCCTGCCTTACCCTTCCTGCTTTTCCTTCTCACGTTCACCCTGCTGCTGTTTTCCGGAAGCGGGATGANGCTCTACGCCCAACTGGACCGGTTGCTGGACGACCCCTACCTTGATCCGGAAACTGTGGCCGCGATGACCCCGGACGAAGCGGACACTCCCATCGTTGACTCCGCTTTCATGGTTGGCACCGGCTGGGGGATTCACCCCATTCACATCTTCGCCCCTCCCCTCATGCTCGGATACCACCGATATCCGTGGACGCTGGGCTTCGAGTACAGCGACACGGACAAGATCAATGTCTTCACGGAAAAGCGCATCGAGAACTTTGGACCTTCACGAGCAACAGGAACGGCGTTCTATGTGCGGCGGCAGTTGTGGGGAGGGATTTACGCTTCTGCGGGATTTGAAAACCGTCAGGGGTGGCTGTGGAAGCGGACCTACAACCGTATGGACACGCTCTGGCAAGCGAAAGCCCAGTACGATCTCTCCTTCCAGACTCAGGTTGTGACGTTCAGCGCAGGCTACCAGCGCTTCAGCGATGCCACCTTCATGGCCATGGACATGATGCGCTACAACCTCTTTTTGCAGCAAACCGACGAGGCAACGATCCACCTCAACACTTGGAGGGGCACCGAATTAGACAAGGATATGCAGGAGCGCAAGGACAACTGGAACGCCATCCTCGCGTTCAACGCAACCCTGGTGGTGACGTGGGGGCTGCATTTCTAGCTGATGTGGCTAGACGGATTGGGAAGGAGGGCTTGGTGCTGAAGAGGGCCTCCACGGTCTGGACAATGATCTTGACGGTGTGGTCGAACTCAAGGTTGACCGCATCCCTCACCTTTGCAGTGCCGAGGATGGTTTGGGAAAGGGTTTCCGGAATGAGAGCCACCGAGAACCAGTCCTCGCCCACCTTGACAATCGTCAAGCTCGCACCATCAATTGCAATCCAGCCTTTGGGAATCCGGAAGGATTGCCACTTGCGGTCATGCTCCACCACGATTTCTCGGTTGTTCGGGGAGTCCCGGACTTCCCGGAGAATCCCGGTGCCGTCAATGTGGCCGCTGACATGGTGCCCGCCGATTTCATCTCCGACCCTTGCGGAGCGCTCGATGTTGACCAGATCCCCAACCCACAACGCACCAAGGTTGGTGCAACGCAGGGTTTCGGCAATCACGTCAAACTCCCCCCAGCCGTCCTGAATTTCAGTGGCAGTCAGGCAGGTCCCGTTGACGGCAACGCTGGCACCGCGCTTCAGTCCTCCGGAGAGGTGGTCGAGTTGCACCCGCAGGCGTCGTCCGCCCTCGATTTCCTCAACAGCGGTCACGGGCCGGGTGCCTTGCACAATTCCAGTGAACATTTTTTTCGCGCTATGCCCGAAGGTTTTTACGTTGGAGGTGGCGATGCATCTGTTGCCGAGTCCACTTGGACAATTCCTCACGGCAGACAGGCACCAGCAGCACGAACCCTGCCGCATCCGTCACCACCCCCGGAACCACCAGTAGCATCCCGCAGGTCCAGAGCAGGAAGTCGTTGAGCAACTCTTCGGTGGGCAGTCGCTGGTTCTGCAACTCCGTTTCGATCAATGTCCACAGCGAAAAATCCTCGCTACGCATGAACCACCAGCCCGCCCCTGCTGTGACCCCGGACAGTGTGAACAGAGAAAACACGGGGAGTCGTTCCGCCAGCAACAGCAACAGCGTGATTTCCAGTACCGGAATCAGGAACAGGAACAGCGTGAGAACTCCCCCCACCATGCGGATTCCGTATCAGGAAAGGGCGTTTAGCTGATTGGCGTACACCAACCGATCATGCTCAGAAAAGCACACGAACACCACCTGTTCGATTTCTGGATGTTGCAGCAGTTCGGCCCGCACCGTTTCCAGTGCTATTCGGCACGCCTGCTCAATGGGTGATCGAGGGGAAGGCGATGCTGCTCTTGCACAGGAATCCGGACTCGCGCCCAATGCGGCCCCAGTTTCTCCAGCACCATGTCGCTTTGCGGAAATTGCTCCTGCATCAGCCGTTGGAGTGCCTCGATTGTCTGTTGGAACATCGTCTGTTTGATTGGATGAGTTGGGAGTTGTGACTTCCCCAGGAAATCCCGATTCCTTCAGGGTATCACGACTGCTGAGAGATGCCCAGCACACGGGGCGTTTCAGAAAAACGCATGGAGGTGCTGTAAGCCAATTGCCACGAATGCTCCGTGAAAGGTCAGAGGTATGAAGAACCCCCTTGCCGTCTTGGGGAGAGCATGAGAAAATCACACTCCTGATTAAGACACCGCCTCACTGCCATCCTTGACCAACCTGCTTGACAGCCTCAACCCCCGGCAGCGTGACGCCGTGACGACGGCACACGGCCCGGTCCTCGTCCTTGCCGGGGCAGGAAGTGGCAAGACCCGCGTCATCATCCACCGCATCGCCCACCTGATCCAGACGCTGGACAAGCCTGCCGGAAGCATCCTCGGTGTGACCTTCACGAACAAGGCGGCGGGAGAGCTGCAGGAGCGCCTGCGTGAAATGCTGGGGGAGTCCAGCCGGGGGGTTCATCTCAGCACTTTCCACGCGCTGGGAGTATCGCTACTCCGCCAGTCCATCAAGCATCTGGGCTACCGCCCGAACTTCGTGATTTACGACACGCAGGACCAGAGCGTGCTACTCAAGTCGCTGCTGGAGGAACACGATTTTGGAAACGACGAGGGCTTGGTGGATTTGAAATCTGCGCATGCTGAAATCAGCCGCACCAAGACCGCTGGGCTGGACGCCGAATCCTTGGGACAGTCCGGAGACCGCCGTTTGCGGATTGTCGGACAGATTTATCAGGAATACCAGCGCACGCTCAAGGGCTGTAACGCACTGGACTTTGACGACATCCTCAACCTCACCCTGCAACTCTTCGAGCGGCATCCGGAGGCTATGCTTCCGGTGCAGGAGCGGTTTCGCTACATTCTGGTGGACGAGTATCAGGACACCAACCGCGTGCAGTACCGGTTGCTACGGCACCTCACGCAGCTGCACCAGAACCTCTGCGTGGTGGGCGACGATGATCAGTCGATCTACGCATGGCGCGGCGCGGACGTNCAAAATCTGCTCAGCTTCGAGCGGGACTATCCGGATGTGAAGGTGATCCGGCTGGAGCAGAACTACCGCTCGACTCAGGTGATCCTTGATGCCGCGAATCAGGTGATCGCCAACAACCCACAACGCATGCCCAAGCGGCTCTGGTCTGAAAAGCCCGGAGGCGAGCGGATTAGCTGGATTGCCGCTGAGTCGGAGCAGGAAGAACTGGAAACGGTGGTGCGCCGCATCCGGATGCAGACCCTGCGGCATGGGCGGAAACACAAAAACTTTGCCGTGCTGTACCGCTCCAACTTTCAAGCGCGGGCGATTGAGGAAGCCTTTCGTGATGGTGGTGTACCCTACCACGTGGTGGGCGCAACCAGCTTTTACGAGCAGCAGGAGGTCCGGGACGTGCTGGCGTACCTCAAGGTGATCCACAATCCCCGCGACGAAGTCAGCCTGCACCGCGTCATCAACACCCCTCGGCGCGGCATCGGTCAAACCTCGCTGATGCAGGCGAACACCTTGGCACGAACCCGTCGGGATGCACTGTTCCGGATTTTTGAACAAGCGAGTCAGTTTCCGGAAATCCCACGAGAATCCGCCGCCTCGATGGAATCCTTTGCGTGGCGCATCCGCAAGTATCAGGAGCAGTTTGCCGAAGCCGAACTTGGAGCCACCGCACGGGCCTTGGTCGAGGAAGTCGGCTATGTGCGGTATGTGGAAAAGCAGCCCGGCGACCCCAAGACGCGGGAGCGTCGCAGGAACTGTGTGCTGGAACTGCTCAACGGGATCGACAAGTATTCCCGTGACCAGCCACAGCGTGGGCTGCGGGATTATCTGGAGCGTGTGATGCTCTTCACCGAGCGGGACAGTGAGAGCGAAGCATCGGGCAATCAGGTGACACTGATGACCCTGCACAGCGCAAAGGGGTTGGAATTTCCGTATGTTTTTCTCGTTGGCATGGCCGATGGCGTGTTCCCGAACCAGCGCACGCTGGATGAAGCCGGGGTGGACGAGGAGCGCCGTCTCTGCTATGTGGGCATCACGCGGGCACAGCGAGAACTCACGTTTTCAATGGCGACATTCCAGAAACGCTACGGCGAGGTCATCAAGCGGGAACCTTCGCGGTTTCTGCTCGAAATTGATCCGGAACTGTTCTCAACACCTGTAGTCGGCGAGGCCAGCCCCGTGCAAAAAAACCAGCAGCGCGAGCAGTCGCGCTCCGATTTTTTCCTGCAACTTCAACAAATGAAAGCGAATTGATGTCTTTTTTGGAAGTATTCAGAGGTCAGGGGTCAGAACGTCGGTGGTCGGCTGTCGGTTGCTTTTTGCCTTCCGCCTTCCGTGGGGTCCAGATTCTGTTGTTGTTCGGCTGCTTGTTTTATTCCGGAGCAACGGGCTACGCTGCCGAACAAGTCCGCATTCTCGCCTTGGGAGATTCACTCACGGAGGGCTTTGGGGTGGACGAAACCGAAGCCTATCCCGCCGTGCTGGAACAGCTACTTTTGGAGCAGGGCTACGCCGTCCGGATGATCAACGGCGGGGTCAGCGGCTCCACGAGTGCCAGCGCCCTCTCGCGCCTGAAGTGGTATGCCCGCGCCAAGCCGGATTTTCTCATCCTTGCGCTCGGAGCCAATGACGGACTGCGCGGCCTCAGCGTGGGGCGCATGAAGGCGAACCTAGGGGCGACGATTGGGTTTGCCAAACAGCGCGGCATGGTTGTTTTGCTGGCAGGGATGCAGATGCCGAAGAATTACGGAGCGGAGTACACGGTCGCCTTCCGTAACGCTTTTCCGGAGCTTGCGGAAGCGCATGAGGTTGTGTTGCTCCCGTTTTTGCTGGAAGGCGTTGGGGGACTTCCGGACAAGAACCTCCGTGACGGCATTCATCCGAATCCGGACGGACACCAGATCATCGCACGGACGATGCTGCGCCATCTGGAACCGTTGCTTGAAAAACACATTCCCTGAAATTGACCGGACGTGGCACCTTCCCTGCAATAGTCCGGAGCGACAGGCAACCAAGGAACATGTTTGGATTTTCCGACCCTCATGTCCGCACCTTCAACCTCTCCAGACCCCTCGGAGACCTCCAGCCAGGTTCTCCGGGGGATGCTCCTCCTCAGTGCGCTCCAGCACGGCAAGAAGCCCATCGGCTATGACGCACAGGGGGGCTTCCGCAACCAGCCCCTTTCCGGACAGACGTTCACCCGCCAAATCTAGTCCGCACGAACGGGTTTTCCTGTAACTTCTCAATAAGGTAGGGTCTGCTGAAAAAGTCACGAAAGCACAAATAATTTTCACTTCACCAACAATGAAGAGAAAAATACATTTAAAATCAGATAGTTGNCGGAACGTGGATTTCCGCATTGTTCAAAAATCGTATTTCCTTCTCGTCACTTGCGACACCAAAGTGCAAGGTTTTTGGAGCGATTTGCTCAAAAAGCTTGCAGTTTGACTCCCTTCCGTGGTCGCACTCTACAAACTATCATAAATTATATCAGTTACTTGTAT
>PBTB01000038.1 GCA_002726945.1 Deltaproteobacteria bacterium
CATCGCCCTGCTGACCAACGAACCCGGAGCCTACGACGATTGCACGATGACCCTCACCGATTCCTCCAACAACCGCAGCCTGCCTCTCAAGATCTCTTCCTTCGTTGTGGCTGAAAGCTCCTAGACGCATTCAGCAGGATGCCTCTTTTTGACTTTCTGCCAGACTGTGCCCTGTCTCGGATGCAGTTGATGCCAACAAACAAGTTGCAACTCTGAACTCGGATGGGTGGAGATTGGAGTTGTTCTTCAGGCTCGAATCAAATGGACGGAGTAGCGGGCGAATTCGAGGGGTTGGAACCTCTTTCTTGTGAAATACAGCTCAAGTGGAGTGAAACAGTGGACGAAGCAGTTGGGAACCTCTGCAATTGAGGAAGGGAGAGGAGTGGCGGTGGACTCCTCGGACAACATCTATGTGTCGAGATCCACCCAAGGAGGACTCGACGGGAACACCGACTCGGGGCGGACGGCCTCCCATCCCCGCCGAGGCCCGAAAAACAAAAAAGCTATTCATCACTCTGACTGAAGAGGAATTTGCTGCAATCTCGAATAAATGCGGGTGTTTGCTGCAACCAGCGGTGGTGGCAGGTGAGGTGTTGAGGCAGTCAGGCTCCTCCATGCTGACTCCTGACTCCTGTATTCTGGATTCTCAATACCCCGTCTGCTTGCAGCGGGGATTTTTTTATTATTTCAAGAAGGACAGCCATGACATTGCGATTGTTTTACGGAGATTTTCCATTCTGGAGGGCGGAAACCTGCCGCTTGGCCCTGCATCTGGGAGGAATTGAGTTTGAGGACATCCGGATGAAGCCGGAGGACTGGCAGCGGATGAAGGCCACAGGTGAGCTTCCAGAGGGAGGGTACGCCCCCTTCTGGCAAGTGCCCGTGCTGGAGGTGGATGGAAAACCCATCGCTCAAACGGCGGGGATTGCCCGATTCTGTGGAAAACTCACGGGTTTGTATCCACGGGACAATGATTTTTTGGCCGCAAAAGTGGATGAAGTGCTTGACGCGGCGACGGCAATCACCAACGAAATCTTCTACGATTCACGGGGAAAGGAAGGTGACGACAAACTCAGGGCACGGCAGGCTCTCACCCAGGATTATCTGCCAAAGTGGTTGGGTTTTCTTGAAAGGGTCCTTAATGAAAATGCTGAGAGTGGGTGGTTTGTCGGCAAGTCCATGTCCATTGCTGATCTTGCAATGTGGCGGCTCCTTGGATGGCTGACGTCAGGAGTGCTGGATGGAGTTCCTACAAACATTCTTGAGAACTTCACAGGGCTGCAACAACTCCACAACCGCGTGGATTCACTGCCGAAGGTTGGGAAGTGGATGGAGCGTCATTACGGAAAATGAAGGTCCAGGCATGGAGTGTTCCACATAAAACGATTTGCTGAGTGGACATAATCCGGCAACGGATGCTCAGTAATTTGGTGTGGATTCAACTCGCCAGTTGCACTTAGGAGGTGAATTCGCATACCAATCTGGTATCGTTCTTCCTGGGTGAGTTGCGTGCAGTCTCTCATCGGCGCCTCTCATGCTTGCCGGTTTGAAAGGCGTTGATGCTGCCGCAGTTTGCCTCTCTTCACCAGACGGAGAGTTGCACTTACGAGTTGAAGCTGCGCTGTGAAAGAAACGACATGAAACGGCAAATCGTGGGATTGGCCCTTGTACTGAGCGTCTTGTCACCGCTGGAGGTGTTGGCCGAGTTTCAGCTTGGAGAAAAGATCTGGCCGGTGGCGTTGGAGGATGTGGACGGCCAGACCATTGATCTGGAGCCGATGATCGGGAAGCAGCCGCTACTGATCATGTTCTGGGCGAGTTGGTGAACGACCTGTATGCGGGAGTTGCCCGCACTCGCCAAGCAGTATCCGGAGTGGAAGGAACAAGGATTGGAAATCATCTCCGTCAACTTCACTTTACAGGACAGCGCCAAGCAGGCACGGAACGTCCGGGATCGCTTCAAGCTGCCGTTTCCCGTCTTGCTCGATCCGGAGGACGCTGCGTTTCTGGAATACAGCAAACCTCCCTTCGGGGTTCCCTACTTCCTGTTGGTGGACGCGAGCGGAGTGGCGGTTCACAAAAACTACCGCATTCCTCACGATGCAATCCGCACCTTGTTGGACTGACCTTCAGCCCGCGGTTTCAAACCAAGGTTTCAGCCATTCCCGCCATTCTGCATAGGCGGCAACCTCCAGTCCGGCCTGCACTGATTTCATCCCCAGTGCCAGGGGCTCCAAGGGCTCCCCATTGAGTTGGCAGCAGTGCCCCCCGGCTTCTCGGAGAATGAGTTGCCCGGCGGCGTAATCCCACAACTGCTGCCGTCCGTGCAGGTAAAAGTGCCCCCGCCCGGCGGCCACCCAACACCACTCCAAAGCCGAGGCTCCAAAGTTGCGCTGAGAGCGATACGGTGGATTTTGCGCAAATGCCAGCCGCAGTGCTTCCGGAAGCCGCTTCAAATCCGCCTGAATGGTCTGCTGGGCCAATGGCGGGACGGGCTTCGGATGGAGCCGTTGCTCTCCCAGCCACGCGCCCTTTCCCCGCACCGCCACAAAGCGTTCCCTGCGGTTGGGGTCGTAGACCCAGCCCAACCGGGCCACGCGGCTTTCGATCAAGGCCAGCGCGGTGCAGTAAAACGGAATCCCCGCCGTATAATTGCCCGTGCCGTCCAGCGGATCCAGCACCCAAAACGGCGTGGTCGCGTCCGCAAAAATGCGGGACTGCTCCTCCGCATCCATTTCT
Organism: Deltaproteobacteria bacterium; assembly: GCA_002726945.1. Taxonomy (GTDB): domain Bacteria; phylum SAR324; class SAR324; order SAR324; family NAC60-12; genus UBA8110. The sequence goes on from PBTB01000038.1 coordinate 2,740, forward strand.
TCGCCCAACACGGGATATTCCGGAGTCACCTGCCGGAGTACGCCAATGATCGCCTCCTGAAGGGCGTGGTCGAGTTCCGTGACTGGACTGCCGTCCGGTTTCATGGACCACTGGGCGGTGCCCTCGGACTCCAGGGTCTCGTGCAGGGTAGGCAGTAGCCTTGTGTCTAGCTCTGTGGGAGTGGGGAAGGTCATGGGGCGTTTACATCCTCGGTCGCACGTTTTCCGAATCGCAGGAAGCCTCCAGCGTGGCTTGGGCAGGAAAGCGTTGCCAGGTGGTGCCGCTTGTGAGCTTGCCCCGCTCCAACAGAATAATGACGTCGCGGCAGCCGTTTTTAGTGAGGTGGCCGGCGGTGCTGCATCCCATGATCCCGCCGCCGATGACCACGATCTGGGTGGGTTCCGGAAGGGTCTCGTTCATTGATGAAGCAACCTTTATGTGTGGATGATCGAGAGCAGGGCCGTGCCGATTTAGGACTCCGGCATTTGCGGACTCATCCGGACGCGGGGGTTCGGCGGGGTGCGTGGCGGACGCTTGCGTTGGCAGAGCGTGTTGTCGGAGTAGTTGACCACGCGGCGTAGGGGCGGCTTTGCGGATTCGTACACGCAGGCATCCCTCTGGTTGCTCCAAAGCGTGGCCTCGCTGCACGCCGTGAGCAGCCAGCCGACCAGCAAACTCAGCATGAGCCAGCGGATTTTCTGGAATGAAAGAGCAGTCATGAAACGGGAATGCTTGCGGTTTCCAGTGGGGTGCGGCACTCTGAGGCCATTGATATCCTGCAAGCAGCCAGCTTAAAGGTTTCCAGCCGAAGCACAAGCCTGAACCCTGTTCTCCACGCACTCTTCTCATTTTCCACCTGTGGCCCAAATCGGCGTTGGACTCTCCCGGAACCCGAATTCGCTAAGTGCAGTAGAGGAGGCGCTTCAGGGCGCCTACACCCACGCAGAGCTTGTGCAGGTGGATTGGGGATTGGTCTTTTTCACGGCTCCCCACCTGCCCCAGGCGGAGGAAATCCGCAGCCAGTTGATGGCAGAAACCGGATGCCGCATGATCTCCGGATGCAGCGGAGCCGGAGTGTTGACCAACGAGGGAGAAATCACGGGCGCTCCCGCGCTGGCCGTGATGCTGGCGCACACTCCAGGCCTCAATCCGCTCGCCTTTGCGAAGTATCAGGAACTTCCGGACAGCGCCAGCGTCAACCAACAGCTCAAGGAAACTCTGGAGCGTTTTCACGACGATCCGCTGGTGTTCCTCTTTCCAGACGTTTACCGCAACCAGCCCTTCAACTTCATCAACACCATGAACTACGTGAAGACCCGTCCGGTGGTCTTCGGCGCAGGAGCCTGCGATGACGGCAGTTTGCAGGAATCGGTGCAGTTCGGACCCGACGGCACCGTGAAGTGTGGAGCCGGAGGATTGGCGCTCACCGGAATTCCACGCTACCGGGTCGGGGTCACGCAGTCCTGCGTTCCACTCGGCGACCCCATGTTCATCACGGAGGTCAAGGACAACCTCATCGTGCGGCTGGACGACCATCCGGCGCTGGAGGTTTTTGTCACGGTCGGTTCCGAACTTGGCCTCACCAGCTTGGAAACCGCCGCGCACCATTTGCTGCTCAGCTTCCCGCTCGATCCCGAAAAACCCAAGTTCACGGCGGACGCTGCGCTCGTCCGCAACCTCACGGGCATTGACGTGCCCAGCCAAGGGCTGGAGGTGCCGCAACTGGTGCAGGAGGGCATGGTCGTGTCCTTTGCCTACCGTAGCCCCATCACTGCTGAGCAAGACCTCTACGGAATGCTGGAGCGCATCAAGACGGAGGAACCGGAACCTCCGGCGTTCGGGGTTTATTTCAATTGCGCCGCACGCGGAGAGGCGCTGTATGGCCGCCCGGATGTGGACACCGAGGTGATCCGGGAAATTCTGGGTGAGTTTCCACTGATCGGTTTCTTCGGAGGCTACGAGTTGGCCCGTGTTCCTGCCGGACTTCAGCTTTACTCCTACACGGGAGTCCTCGTGCTGGTTTACCTCTGAGCATGATGTTCCGAACTTCGACACCTGCCGTTTTCGCACAACCTTGGCGGGCAGGGGTGTTCTTTCTGCTCCTGATGCTCGGCCTTGGCGGTTGCGGCTACCACTTCGAGGCGGGTTCGCGCCGGCTTCCGGGAGATGCCCAATCGCTCGCCCTGCTTCCGGTGCAGAACCGGACGGACCAAGCCGGATTGGAAACCCGCCTCGCTTCTGAACTCCGCACGCTCTTTCGTGCCAACGAGAAGCTGACACTGAAGCCTCCGGAACTCGCGGACCTGATCCTCGCCATTACCCTGATCAGCTTGCAGGAGTTCACACAGGGTGCAGAAGCCGATGCCGGAGTGGGCTACCGCTTACGCGGGCAGGTGGTGCTGGAGGATCGCCGGAATCGCAAAACGCTCTGGAGTGACCCCACTCTGACCGTTGAAACCGGGAGTGCCGGAACCTACGACACGACCACGCTCTCGCGGCAGGGGTTGACTCCGGTACTCCGCAACGTGGTGCAACGCTACGCCGAACAGGTGCACCATCGTATTTTTCTGGATTTTTAGTCCAACAGGTCACAATCCCGTGCACAAAGAACTTTCGTCTTCGCACGTTTTCCGTATGCTATTGCCTACCCTGAACTCAGGGGCGTGGCGCTCCGTTGGGCAGGGACGTCAATCCGATGCGCCCCCTATGCTATTGGAAACACTCATGGAAGACCAAGACCTGGAAGACTTTCGCACTCAGCTTGAGGGGTTGCGGCAGGAAATCCTCGGCGAGTCGGAGGGCACCCTGCAGGACATGCAGGAGGAAAGCACACTCTACCCCGATCCGAATGATCGAGCGGCGATGGAAACCGAACACATCACGGTGCTGCGCCTTCGGGATCGTGAGCGCAAGCTGCTCGGCAAGATCGGGGAGGCGCTGGAGCACATTGAGGACGGCTCGTTTGGATTCTGCGAGAAATGCGGAGTGGACATCGGAGTGGAGCGGCTCAAAATCCGCCCGGTGACAACCTACTGCATCGCCTGCAAGGAAGAGCAAGAAGCCGGCGAGTCCCGAAACTGATAGCACAAAACAAAAAAGGCGGGCCCGCCTGCAACGAACCCGCCTGACACCCAGGGCTACCTGAACAGAACGATTACATCATTCCGCCCATTCCACCCATTCCGTCCATGCCGCCCGGAGGCATTGCCGGCATGTCCTTCTTGTCCTCCGGAAGTTCGTAGACTCCGGCTTCGGTGGTTAGCACAAGACTTGCCACGGAAGCAGCGTTCTCCAGCGCGATGCGCACCACCTTGGTCGGGTCGATGATCCCAGACGAGATCATGTCCACATAGGTCTCAGTCGCAGCATCAAAGCCTTCGTTGGTCGAGCTCTTCTTCACCTTGTCAACGATCAGTGCGCCTTCGAGTCCGGCGTTGGCAACAATCTGCCTCAGCGGAGCTTCGAGCGCCTTGAGGATGATGTTGGCCCCAACCTGCTGGTCGCCGTCAAGACCGTCCACCGTGCCTTTGACCACGTCGAGACTGCGGAGCAGCGCAACGCCCCCACCGGGAACGATGCCTTCTTCAACAGCGGCGCGGGTCGCGTGCAACGCGTCCTCAACACGCGCCTTCTTCTCCTTCATCTCGATCTCGGTAGCCGCCCCAACGTTGATCACGGCAACGCCGCCGGCGAGCTTCGCCAGCCGCTCTTGCAACTTCTCGCGGTCGTAGTCGGAGGTGGTCTCTTCAATCTGTGAGCGGATCTGGCCGATGCGGCCCTTGATGCCGTCCTTGTCGCCAGCACCGTCAACAATAGTGGTGTTGTCCTTGTCAATCACCACGCTCTTGGCGGAGCCAAGCTTGGCGAGCGTCAGGTCTTCCAGCTTCATGCCCATGTCTTCAGACACCACGGTGCCACCGGTCAGGGTGGCGACGTCCTCCAGCATGGCCTTGCGGCGGTCGCCGAAACCAGGAGCCTTGACAGCGACGCACTTGAGCGTGCTGCGAAGCTTGTTCACCACGAGGGTGGCCAGGGCTTCACCCTCGACATCCTCAGCGATGAGCAGGAAGGGCTTGCCGGTCTTGGCAACCTGCTCCAGAACCGGAAGCAGATCCTTCATGTTGCTGACCTTCTTTTCCACGAGGATGATGTACGGATCCTCAAGGACCGCCTCCATCCGGTCGGAATCGGTGACGAAGTACGGGGAGAGGTAGCCACGATCAAACTGCATGCCTTCGACAACATCCAGCGCGGTCTCGGCGCTTTTGGCTTCCTCGATGGTGATCACCCCGTCCTTGCCGACTTTCTCCATGGACTCAGCGATGATGTCACCAATGGTGGTGTCGTTGTTGGCGGAGATGGTGCCGATCTGAGAAATTTCCTTGGAGCCGGCAACCGGCTTGGAGATCTTGCGCAGTTCCTCGGTGGCAGTGGCAACCGCTTTTTCGATGCCGCGCTTGAGGTCCATCGGGTTTGCACCGGCAGCCAAGTTCTTGTGGCCTTCGCTGACGATGGCTTGTGCAAGCACGGTGGCGGTGGTGGTGCCGTCACCCGCAACATCGGAGGTCTTGGAAGCGACTTCCTTGACCATCTGGGCACCCATGTTCTCCAGCTTGTCGACGAGTTCAATCTCTTTTGCGACCGTCACGCCGTCCTTGGTCACCAGCGGGGCACCAAAGGACTTCTCGATGAGCACGTTGCGACCCTTCGGCCCTAGCGTCACCTTGACCGAGTTGGCCAGGGCATTGACGCCGTTGAGCAGTTTCTCGCGGTTCTCCGACGAGAAGGTTACTTGTTTTGCAGCCATTTTGACTTTTCAGTGTAGGAGTTGATGAGGGGATCAGATCACCACGCCGAGGATGTCGTCCTCGCGCATGATCAGGTAGTCGTTGCCATCGATCGTCACATCCGTTCCGCCATACTTGCTGAACAGAATTTTGTCGCCCTTCTTGACGCTCATCTCCTGCACGGAGCCATTGTCGAGGCGCTTGCCCGGACCGACGTCAACGACCTCGCCCTCTTGAGGCTTCTCCTTGGCGGTGTCCGGAATGATGATTCCACCAGCCGTCATCTCGTCGGCTTCAATCCGCTTGACCAACACGCGGTCTTGCAGTGGACGAATCATAGTTCTCCTTTCGGAATCTGGGTTTGGAAAAGGGTCCAAGGCCCCCTAGGCCTTGGACGCTAAAGAAGCGGCCGGGTCAAAACTGCTCCGGCGGTTCCATATAGAACAATGCTAACGCATCCCCGGAACATCGGCAAGAGAAAAATAGCACTTGACGCTGATGAGTGCTAACGAGAGGAGGAGGAGGCTGGGAGGAACAGAAAAATCAGAGGTATCCGGCCTCGCGTGCCTCGCGCTCGACCTCCTCGAAATCCTGCATCACCTTGGTCTTCGCATCGTACTCGGTGAAACCACGCTGCTCGATGAGAAAGCGCTGGAGGGCGAACTCCATGTAGGCGCGGTACTCCTGGTGATATTGGCTAGGGTCCATGCGCGTCTCCGGGTGGGGCGGGATGAAGTTCTGAATCCAGTATAGGGAAATTGCGGCCAACCGCAACGTGGACGCCTTGCTGGACAGGGGAAATGCCCGTATCCTCGTTGGAGCAGAACGCTCACAAACGGACTATCATGACCACTCAAAAACCGGTAGTCTCCCCCTTGAGTGTTGTTCCTCTGAAAATCGGGAAAAATAACTGTAAACCGGGGTAAACGCACCGGAAAACGCCGCCTATTTGCAAAATCCCAACACTGTACAGGGTGAATCTTGCTGAGGACAGGCACCAACACTCAAGAGGGGGACTATCGTCAACGGACAGTCCCGGAAATCATTGTTTCTGACGCTGGATTAGGGGGATTGTGCCATAGTACATGCTGGCATGACCTGCTTGTGTAATCTCTGTTCGTCCTGAGCATGTCGAAGGGCGAACCCCGTCCATGCTTCGACAGGATTCCTCCTGAGCATGTCGAAGGACTCAGGACGAACGGGGAGTGTAAGGCCACAGCATTTACAAGATAACCACTACCTGGATTAGTTCCACAGCTTGAGGATGGCCACCACCAAGCCTCCAACCGTTACGGTGGTGCTGAACGACCAAACCATGAAACGGTCCAGTCGGCGGGTGATTTCCTCAAATCGTTTGTCCATGGCCTCAAATCGTTTGTCCATGGCCTCAAATCGTTTGTCCACGGCCTCAAATCGTTTGTCCACGCCATCGAAACGTTTGTCCATCTGGTGCTGCAGTTCCTCGAAACGCTTGTCCATCATGACAAAGCCCTGCTGCATCAATTCGCGCTGATGCTTGAGTTCTTCCTCGACCCGGATCATGCGTTCCCGCAGTTCGATTTCGTAAACCGCCGGAGGCTTGCCCAAACTGACCTCGGCCAGCCACTCCCCGAGGTGCTGCTTGATGAATGCGATGTCTTGCTCTGCGAGTGCCATGCGGTCTCTTTGCGAGTGTTTCGTTAACCTTACCACGCTCGGAGCAACGGCACCACCCCGAATTGAGTTGAAACCATGTGGAGGAGGCCTTGCCGAGCAATGACAATGCCCGTATCCTCATTGGTGTAAAACGACAAAAACAGACCACCATGACCACTCGAAAACCACGAATCGCCGTCCTCGCGCTCGGCGGCACCATTGCATGGTGAAGGGCAAGACCGCTGTGCGTCCAGGGCTTTCCGCCGAGAACCTGATTGCCGCTGTTCCGGATCTGGCCGAGCTTGCGGACCTTAGCGCCGAGACGATCTCCAAGCTCGGCCCGCCTCCCCGTGATCCTCACGCCACGCGCCGGTGCCGGAATTTTGCTGCAGAGAACCTATGAAATGATCGACGCGGAAATCGACCTTGCGCAACGAGGGGCAATAAACGCAGGCAGTCTGCCGCCGTTGAAGGCTCGCGTGCTGCTAACGCTGCTGCTGCGGGCGCAGGCCACTCCGGAACAAATCGCAGAAGCCTTCGCCGCGTTTGGTTAGCAGGCCGCATGAGAGCAGCCGTCAGCCCTCCGTTTTCGGAAAAGCCCCTCCTGCCTCTTGCCAGCGTTGCAGCACTTCAAGGATTTCCGCTTCCGGAAGCCCAGTTTCCTGCACCAAGAATCCCACCTCGGCGGAAACCTCCTCCTGCTGGTCCCGCACCGCCTTGCCGCACAGCNCCGACCAGATGCGGTGCTCCGCTTCGCTTTGAGGTGGGTTGTGCTTCAGGATGTGTTCCGGATGACACTGCCAGCCTGCAGGGAGTTCCACAAATTTCATGCAAGTGGTGGCCGTCAATGGTTGGCTGGGTTTCAAACGAAACTCTGGGAGCTCACTTGAGNGGAAGATAGCGAATTTGCCCTTCCCACTCGCCTGCAAGACTCAACTCGTCCAGCAGCAAAAGGTTGGCAATCACCTCCCCGACGGGGACCTTCAAGCCAACCTCGAAAACACAGGCTTAGAGGCGAATCAAAAAATCTGGTAGTCTCCCCCAATGGAAAGCACTATGTATGCACTGGTATACCAGTGGAGAGCAAAAAAGCAAGTTCCGTGTGCTTCCCAAGTGTGGGCAGCACGGCAAGGAGCACGGTCAGGCCGCGCGTAGTTGCCGCCCGTGCTGGACGCGGGAGAACTGGCGGACGAGGGTGCGCAGGCTGGCGATGTTGTGGGCGGAGACGAGCAGGTCAATGTGCGGCAGGGCGGCCTGCATTCCCCGGGTGGTGGGTTCGTAGCCGGGATTGCCCATCAGCGGGTTGAGCCAGAGGACGCTGCGGGCGTGCTGCTTGAGGAAGTGCATGCTCTCATCGAGCGCCTCGATGTCGCCCGTGTCCCAGCCGTCGCTGATGATCAGCACCACCGTGCCGTGATCCACCAGCGAGAGTCCGTGGTCCTGCACGAAGCCCTGCAGGGACTCGCCAATCTTGGTGCCCCCGGACCAGTCCGGGACCGTGGTGGTGAGTTGGTCGAGCGCGTCTTCCAGCTCCTCGGTTTTCAGGGTTTCGGTGACGCGGTGCAGGGAGGTGCTGAAGACAAAGGTTTCGATGCGGCGGTAGACGCTCTGGAAGGCATAGATGAACTGGATGAGGAAACGGCTGTAGAGGTCCATGGACTTGCTGACATCGCAGAGCAGCACGAGCTTGAGCCGCTGCCGCTTGCGCTGACGGTGCGCGAGGTCGAGGATTTCCCCGCCCCGGCGCAGGGCCCCCCGCATGGTGCGCCGCAAATCCAGCGGCCCGCGCCGCCGGGAGCGCAGGGTGCGGCGGCTGAAGCGCACCGCGAGCGCCCTGCCGATTTCGTGAATGAGCCGTGCAACCTCGTCCAGGTCCTGCTCCCGGAAGCCGCTGAAGTCGCGCTCGGTCAGCACCTCATACGGGCTGTAGCCCGCCGCGTCCTGCTCATCGGTGGGGTTCGAGTCGGCATCCTTCAGCCAGTCGCTGATGCTCACGAACCGCTGCTTCTGCAGGCGGTCGTCAATGATCACCGCCTCCTGCTGTGCCTCCTCCTCCCCACGATAGCTCAGCGACTCCGCGTTGTCCCAGACGTACCAGTAGTGCCGGAAGTGTTCGTCAAAGATTTCCTGCTCGCGCTGGCTCTTGGCAAGGGTGGTCCGCAGCGTCCAGAAAAAGGCGTCCTCGTCCGTGAGGTCAATGCGTTCCAGTCCGCGCAGGGCGTCCATCTGCTCCACCGCACTGACCCCGGAGCCGTGCCTGCGCAGGTGGCGGCAGAACCCCACCACGTTCGCGCTGAATTCACCACGCAAGGCCAGGTCGTCAAACAACCCCTCCGGATACGCCCGGGGCGAGGGTTCGTGGGGTGAGTCAGGCATGAGTGTTTCGGAACTCAGTGCTATTTTGAACGGGTGAAATCTTCACTTTTGTTCGGTGAACCAAAGAGAACACAAGCCTCCGTCAAATCCAGTTTCTGAATGCCGTGTGCTCCTGAAGGACAGGGAAGGTTTTTTTGAAGATGGCTTCATGGCGTTGCTTTCTCAAGGAGGAAAAAATAATCGTCTACCAACTTCTTGCATCGCGGATTCAACTCGTAAGTGCAACTCACTGTCTGGAGAAGAGAGGCAAGCTGCGGCAACATCAGAGCCTTTCAAACCGGCAAGCATGAGAGGCCTCGATGAGCGACTGCACGCAGTTCATCCATGAAGCACGATACCAGATTGAGGCACTTTTGAAAGCGGGTCATCGCCAAAGCGGGATTGCGACCGTGCTGAATCGGGACAAGTCCACGATCAGCCGTGAGGTCGGGCGCAACCGCGGTCTTCGTGGCTACCGCCCCAAGCAGGCGCAGCGTCTGGCTCTGGCCCCCGCGAGGCCAAGGCCAATCACCGAAGTTTTGCTCAAAGCACTTGGACCTCATGCCGAACTTGTCCACACGCTCACCTATGACAACGGCAAGGAGTTCGCCTATCATCAGACTGTCGCCGAAGCACTTGACGCCCAAGGCTGCTTCGCCCACTCCTGCCATTCTTGGGAACGTGGACTCAACGAGAACACCAACGGACTCATCCGACAGTACCAGCCTAAGGGCAGTGATTTCCACTCCCTCCCTCACACGCAGGTTCGCAGCATCATGGACAAACTCAACAACCGGTCCCGGAAATGTCTTGGCTTCAAGACTCCAAATCAGCTATTCTCCGGAATCAACCCTCCTGTTGCACTTACGAGTTGAATCCGCGCATAAAGATAGCTGCATTGAGGTTCATTGGAGTCTCGCTTGAGCTATGTGGCATGTCAGGGGTTTGGTGGGTGAGCAATCGATGAGGATTTGACCGTGCCCTATCCTCCTCAATGTTGATCGGAAAAACAGGTTTGGGTAGTCTCCCTGTTGACTGCTTGGCGCGGGCCTCAGTGCATGACTTCAACACCGAGGTGGAAATCGAGCAGTTTTGTAAGCTGGTGCAAGAGGGATGACCGCACAAACCGAAAAAGCCTCATGCAAGTTCCCATGCTAGAAAATACCGTGTCTGGAATCACCCTGCTTTCCCTGCTGGCCGGAGTGTTGCTCGGCGTGGTTTGGGTGGGGCTGCTTTGGAAGGTCAGGGCGAATTCCAGGGCAGAAGCATTGGATTCCGCTAAACGGGAAAATGAGGAACTGCGTTCGCAAACCCAAAAGGACGTCAAGCAATTGGCGATCTTCAATGAACGAGTCCAGCAGATTCCGGAGTTGGAAACCAAGCTGGAGCAAGCCAACCAGCAGCGAGAAACGGCACAAAGCGATTTGAAGGCGCTGAAAGTCCAACTGGAGTCTGAGCAAAAAGCCGCACAGGAGAAAGACCAGTTCCTGGAAAAGGCCAAAGCAGAATTGAACACGCAGTTTGAAAATCTGGCCAACAAAATCTTTGAGGACAAGTCCGGTAAATTCATCCAGAAAAACGAGGAGCAGCTTTCGGGACTCTTGAATCCGTTGCGAGAGCGCATGAAGGAGTTTCAGGAGAAGGTGGAGAAGATTCATGACGATGAACTCAAGGGGCGTAGTTCCCTGCAAACGGAACTCAAGCAACTGCTGGAGTTGAACACCACCCTCAGCAAGGACGCCCAGAATTTGGCATCAGCTCTCAAAGGAGATTCCAAGCAGCAGGGCGATTGGGGCGAGTTTGTGCTGGAGACCTTTTTGCAAAACACCGGACTGCGCAAGGACGTGAATTATTTTGTGCAGGAGCAGTCGGTTTCAGAGGAAGGCGCACGACTGCGTCCGGACATCATGGTGAAACTTCCTAACAACCGGAGCCTCGTCATTGACTCCAAGGTGTCCTTAACCGCCTACATTCGCTACGCCAACGCACCTGATGAAGCCGAGCGCACCAAAGCAGCGCAGGCCCATGTGCAGTCGGTTCGCACACACCTCGCATCGCTTTCCTCAAAGAACTATCAGGATTTGTACAAGGAGCAGGGGGATTTGGATTTCGTGCTGTTGTTCATGCCCCTTGAACCCGCCCTGCTTCTAGCCTTGTCCAAGGACGAGAAACTGTTCACGGAAGCCTACAACAAGAACATTTTGCTGGTCAACCCCAGCACGTTGCTCTTGGCCTTGCGCATCGTGGCCAACCTCTGGCGGCAGGAACTACAGGCGCAGAACGTCCGGGACATCGCCGACCGTGGCGCAAAACTCTATGACAAATTCTACGGCTTTGTCGAGGATTTTGAGAAAATCGGGAGTCGACTGGAGCAAGCCGGGGAAAGCTACCAAAGCGCCTTGGGCAAGCTCTCCAAAGGAAGTGGCAACCTGATCCGTCAGGCGGAACTGCTCCGGGAGCTTGGAGTGAAACCCAAAAAGGTGTTGCCTGCGGAGTTCACCGACAGGACGGAAGCAGAACCAGAGTAGGGTCTGCTGAAAAAATCACGAAAGCACAATAATTTTTACTTCACCAAAAGCGAAGAGAAAAACACATTTAAAATCAGACAGTTGGTGGAATTTTGATTCACGAATCGTTCAAAAATCGTATTCCATAGCCGTCACTTGCTGCAGTGCTGAACTTGGCTGGTCCGGATCAATGATATGCCACTGCCAAAACAACCTGCTCTTAGGAGATTAACTTTCTTCTATCACTGGATTCGTGAGTGCCCCAATTCGATCTAATTCAATTGTTATATTATCTCCGGGCTTCAGAAACACGGGGGGGGTGCGAGCAGAACCAACACCATGAGGTGTTCCGGTAAGAATTACAGTCCCTGCTTCAAGACGAGTACTTCCACTCAGAAATTCAATAAGTGTTGGTACATCGAAGATCATGTCATCCGTGTTCCAGTCCTGCATCGTCTGCCCGTTGAGAATGGTGCGTATTCCCAGTGTGTTTGGATCAGGAATTTCATCTTTGGTGACAATCCACGGTCCCAGTGGACAAAAGCTTGCAAACGTTTTGCCGCGACACCACTGGCCGCCGCCATGTTCTTTTTGCCAGTCACGAGCACTTACATCGTTGGCACATGTATAACCCAGCACATAATCCAGGGCCTCAGATTTGGAAACATTGTAACAGGTTTTTCCAAGTACCACTGCTAATTCGCACTCATAGTCAACTGCTTCACTCAAGAGACGACGAGGAAGTATCACCGGATCTCCAGGGTTTTGAAGCGAACCGCTATTTTTCATAAACACAATTGGGTTTTTTGGAATCGGGCTCTTCCCCTCTGCAGCATGCTTACGGTAATTGAGTCCTATGCAGAGGATATCTCGTGGTTCTATTGGAGCAAGCAATTTGCTGACTTCAGCCGTTTTACCAGTATCGGTGAATGTTCCTAAAACGTCACCGTTAATGCAAGTTATATGATCGTTATTATGACGTATGCCAAATTTGACATCACCAGAAGCATCTTGAAATCTAACTATTTTCATGATAAATAACTCCTACTATTTTTGTTAAGGGGGACATATAAAGCATTTAAATTAATATTTTTAAATTTAACTGGAATCCCAGAAAAACTCTTTCAGTTAAGAGGAGAATAAAAAACCTTCATATCCATTAGCGACAAGCTCTTCACATTTTTTGACGTAGGCGGGAAAGCCATGGAGAGGCATGTATACCCTCGTTTTTCCTGGAATGTTTGCTCCAAGATACCATGAGTTGCAGGTGGGAGAAAGTGTGCCATCAGCAACCTTATTGACATGGTCAACCCATTCGTGTTCGGCGTTCAAATGAGCTTCGATGCACCTGTGTTCATGTTCACTCATATAATCAATACAATCTGCAATCCACTCAACGTGCTGCTCGATCGCCACCACCATATTAACCAATACTGAGGGACTTCCCGGTCCAGTGACAGTGAAGAAATTTGGGAACCCGGGGATGGTCAGGCCCAAGTAATTACGGGGGCCCTCTGACCATTTTTCTTGTAACCTCAGGCCCTTACGGCCGCGGATATCCATCCTCAACAGTGTGCCCGTCATGGCATCAAAGCCGGTAGCGAAGATGATACTGTCCAACTCGTAATTGCTGTTCGCAGTTCTCAACCCCGTGGGTGTGATTTCTTGAATGGGAGCCGAGTGGATATCAACCAGCAATACGTTAGCCTGGTTAAAAGTCTCAAAGAAACTGCTGTCGAGAACAGGTCGCTTGCAAGCAATTGTATGAGTGGGACACAACATATCCGCAACCTTTGGGTCATGCACAACAGCCCGAATTTTACGACGGACAAACTCGGCTGCGGTATCGTTGGATTTTTGATCTCGCAGGATATCATTAAAGCTTCCGAAAAAAGGGAAACCTCCTATTTGCCAACGTTCCTCGTAAATTCTTTCCCGTTCGGCAGGTTCTACCGAAAGAGCGGAAAAGTCGTTGTGTGGAAAATGAGACAACTGACCTGAGAATTGTAGCCGGTTTCGAGCCCGGAATCCTGCATAGTCTGCTTTAATTTCTGCTACAAACTCAGGATCAACAGGACGATTGCGAGCCGGGACGGAATATTGTGCGGTACGCTGAAAAACCATTAGTTGATCGGCTTGTTGGGCAATAACAGGAATGGACTGCACCGCGGAAGACCCTGTGCCAATAATGCCAACTCGCTGGCCACTGAAGTCAACCTCCTCATGAGGCCAGCGACCTGTATGATAAATTGGCCCGGTAAAGCTATCCACTCCGTCGATAGCGGGGGTATGCGGGGTCGAGAGACAACCGGTGGCCATGATCAGAAACTGGGCAGAAAACTTGGTGCCGTGATCTGTTTGTAAACCCCAGTGACCGGTCACTTCGTTGAAATGTGCTGATTGCACCCGTGTCTTGAACAAGATATCAGGACGTAAATCGAAACGGTCAGCAACATGGTTGAGGTATTGAAGAATTTCAGGCTGGGTCGGATAACGCGAAGACCACTCCCATTCCTGCTGAAGTTCCTCACAAAAACTGTAGGAGTACTCAATTGTGTCGGTATCACAGCGGGCACCGGGGTAACGATTCCAGTGCCAGGTTCCCCCCACATCTGAGGCCATCTCAATCACCAGGGAGGATAAACCACGTTCACGCAACCGATACAGCATGTACATTCCGGCAATCCCGGCCCCAACGATCACGGCATCAAACACACCGTCAGATTTTTCTGTCAGATTGGACGCCAGTTTTGCTGTTTTTTTTGTCATCAGTTAAATACGGGAACTGAATTAGAAACTGAAATTCAAGGTCTGGTAAAGATATGGACAGTAAAGGGAACAGAGACAAAAGCGTTCAGATCAATTTACCAACTGGTAAATCCTCCGTCTACCACCAGAATACTGCCGGTCATGAAGCTTGATGCATCACTACCCAGAAACAGCACAGTAGAGGCAATTTCATGTGTTTCTCCCAATCGATTTTGGGGGGCCATTTCAGTCATGACTTTGAATCGTTCCGGTTTCTCATATGCCGGCCTGGTCATATCTGTCTCTATATAACCTGGTGCAACGGCATTGACCCTCACTCCACGCTTTGCCCATTCAACTGCAAGTGACTTTGTCAGCATATGGACACCCGCTTTACTTGCGTTATATTCTGACTGACTCCAGCCGTTGTTTACAATCATGCCAGACATGGAACCAATATTAATAATGCTGCCACTCCCCTGGTTAACCATGATTTTACCAAAGGCGCGGCAACTCCAGAAAACACTGTTCAAATTGATGTCAATGGTTTTGTTCCATGATTCATCTGCCATTTCCTCGCCCTTGATCCCACGGCCCCCAATACCCTGGCTATTTACCAAAATATCAACTTGTTGATGACTTTCCAAAACAGAATCTGAAAAAGCATTAATCTGTTCTGAATTTGTTAAATCAATTACTTTTGAATCAACCCTGATTTTTTTGTCATCCTTTAATTTTTTCGCGGAATCTTCAACTTCTGGCAGAATATCTGCCAGCACAATGGTGGCACCACATTCTGCAAATGCTTCCGCACAAGCATATCCGATTCCTCGTGCGCCACCATTGAGCACGACAACTTTTTCTTTGAGATTATACTTTTCTAAATAAAACACATCTTTCTCCATGGGATGGGGGTCATAGACCGCTTTGCTTGAAAAACACAACTTTCCTCGTCACCCTAGCACGGATATTTCATAAATTCAATAAGGAATTCATATTTTTGGTGTCCCGATAGCCAGTAGCTCTTGCAACACCTGCTGCGAGCAGGTGCGGACCTTGCCTTCATGTTGGTGCCAAGTGGGAGAATGG
>PBTB01000090.1 GCA_002726945.1 Deltaproteobacteria bacterium
GTGCGACAATGGCCTCATCCGTGAGACTTCGGCAGGCTTTGAGGTTGCGCAAGGTGCGGTCTTCGTTCTCCCCCATCAGGCGGCTGAAGCCGACTACATCGGCAGCAAGGATGGCAGCAAGTTTGCGGCGGGGAGTGGAGTCGGACACGAGAGGCTTTCAGGAAAGGAGTGGAAAAGGAACTCTGTTAAGCCCACTTTAGGCGGAGTCCGGAAACTGGCAAGCTTTGCGGGGGCAAGGGGAGGGATGCCGCCCCCGGGCTGCGGCGCAGGGATTGGGTTACTTCCCGGAGGATGGGATTGCGGAAGCAGGGGGGCTCAAGCGCAGCGGAGCCGCCAATCAAGAGGCGCATCCGCTCTGCTTGATGTGCCCTACTCCGGGAGACTTGCTTGACGCAGAACGACCCGCCCTCCCAGAGTGGTAGTTGGCGTTGCAACGGGAAAGCAGGTATCGCCTAAACCAGCGGCTCCCCGTCGCCAGTGACGGGCACTGGTTCGGTCCCTGAAGCGGGTTCCCAAAGCGCGGGTCGCTTTCTGGCACCTCGTGCATCCGCATGAACGATTCTGAGGTGTTGGGCCTCCGGACCTCCGTGACTGAGGAGACGCGGGTGGTGCTGGACTTGGGGGCGATGTAGCCGCGATGGGCGGAGTTGATCGTAGAATCGGCCTTCACCGACTCCGGAAGGTCATGAAACGCACGGGATGCTTCACCAAAGCAGGAGAGAGCGGTTGAGATGAGAAGCGCCTCCCGGAGGAGGCGCGTGAAGAAGCGCGGTTCCGCGCTCAATCCGTCTCGGAGAGGGGTGAGCCTGAAGAGGACGGATGCAACGAAACTGCGATTCGAGAATGATCGGGCATGACCACCTCCTTTCTGCTTGGGGTTAAGGATTTCTCCAAGAACTGTGGAGACGATAACGCAGAGGCGCGGCAGACGCCAGAAAAAAATGCAGGGTGTTCAGGCGGCTTGCTGCTGGACCTGTTTGCGTCGGGGCATGCGCACCACCGTCCAGGGCAAGGCCCCCGGAACCCACGGGAACGTGACCAGCCGATGCGGGGTGGCGCGTTGCAGGGGCTGGTTGGAAGAGTCTCGCATTTGCGTTGTTGAAAGCGTGACCGGTTTTCCGGCGACTGGCAGGAGTTCCAGTGGAGTTCCAGCTTCGAAGACGTTTCGGGAAAGCACCCTCAGCGAGTTTTCGGGACGCACTTCCAAGACAACTCCCGCCAGTTCCGCTTCCCCCTGCTGTCCGGACTCCAGTTGCAGGCTGTCGGCTCCTGCGGGTTGCTCCAGCGACGCTTCGGTGTAACCCCGGTGCGGCAGTTGTTCCAAATCCTCGGAGAGCGCTTCCAGCCGCTCCAGCCAAGTCTCCGGGGGCTGTGTCCGTAACCAGCGCAGGGCTTCAGCGTAGGCACGGACGGTGGTGGCTGCATAGAGCGGCCCCTTCATGCGCCCTTCGATTTTGGCGCTGGCAATTCCGGATTCCAAGAATTTCGGCAGCAGGCGGAGGCCCCGCAAGTCCTTGGAACTCAGCAAGGTTTGAGCAGGGACTGGAGGCTGGAGGTTGACGACTTCGTTGTTGGAAACCACCTCGTAGGGCATCCGGCAGCTTTGCACGCAGCCCCCGCGATTGCTGTCGCGTCCGGCGGTGTAGTTGGAGATCACGCAGTGTCCAGAGTAGGCCGAGCACATCGCCCCGTGGATGAACAACTCAACTTCGATGCCAACTTCCCGGCCAATGCTCTCGGCTTCAGCGATGGAGACCTCGCGTCCGAGAATCACACGCGTTGCCCCCATTTGCTTCCAAAAACGGGCGCTCCACGAGTTCAGGCAGGAGGCTTGGGTGGAGAGGTGGATGGGAATCCGGGAATGCTTCTGGATGACCGACATCACTCCCAAGTCGGAGACGATCACCGCATCCACCGTGATGTCCTCAAGAAAGCGGACGAACTCCGGAAGCCGCACAAGGTCGTTGTCGTGGAGGAAGGCGTTGAGCGTGACGTAAATCTTGCGACCCCGTTCGTGGACGTAAGCGACCGCCTGCGTCAGCTCGTGATCGCTAAAATTATCCGCGCCGCTGCGGAGGCCAAACTCCAGACCTGCACAATAGACCGCATCCGCGCCATAGAGCAGGGCAACCCGCAGTTTTTCAAAATTGCCCGCTGGGGCGAGGAGTTCCATCCTTCAATCTTGGCATGGTTCAGGACAGGGTTACCACAAGGGGGGGTGCTACTTCCCGTTCGTGCTGAGCTTGTCAAAGCATGAACGGGATTCACCCTTCAACAGGCTCGGGGCGAAGTAAACAGCACGATTCACACAAGCTTGCCGATCAGTTGCCGGACTTTCGCTTGGGCGTTGCCTTGGTAGCGCGGCCCGGTATGGCCAATCACGGCTCCGGCAAGCGCACTGGCGATGCGTCCGCTTTCCAGCGGGGTTTTCTCGTGGGTCATGCCGTAGAGGTACCCGGCGGCAAAGGCATCGCCCGCACCCGTGGTGTCTGCAACCGGAACCGGTAGCGCGTCAACATACACGGTCTCGCCCCGATGCTGGATCAGCGCACCTCGGCCCCCCATCGTCATCACCACGGTTTCCACCCACTCGCCAAGCTGATTCACGGTGTCCTGGGACACATCCGTGTCCAGCAGCAGGAACGCCTCTTCCTGATTGCAGAACACCAAATCAACGGATTCGCGCAGCAACTCGATGAAATCGGAACGGTGACGGTTCACGCAAAACGGATCGGAGAGGCTGAGCGACGCCGGCACACCAAATTCCTGCGCCTTCGCCAGTACCTGACGCACCGTTTCCTTCTGTGTGTCCGTGTCCCAGAGGTAGCCCGTGATGTAGAGGTAGCGTGATGCGCGCAGCGCCTCAAGATCAATGTCCGCTGCTCCCAGTTGCTGGCACATGCCAAGGTGCGTGTTCATCGTCCGAGCGGCATCCGGTGCCACCAAGATCAGGCTGCTCCCGGTGGGGCCCGGACCCGTGCCGAGGCACGATTTCACACCTTGCGACTCCAGTCCGTCCCGGTAACTGTCGCCGTGGCCGTCCTGACCGACCTTACCAGTGAATGCCGCTCGTCCGCCGAGTTGGGCGATGCCGATCATCGTGTTCGCGCCGGAACCTCCGGAAGCAAACTCAATCGGCAGATTTTGCGCGGCGAGGGCCGTCAGGAGGCTTTGCTGCTGCTCCAACTCCACGAGGTACATGCGGTCCTTTTCCAGCCCATGTTCGCCAAGGAAGGGTTCCGGAACATGGGACAGCAGGTCGATCAGTGGGTTGCAAATACCGTAAACGTCAAGAGCCTCCATCGGTTGGTTGGTGGTTGGCGGCTGGAGACAGGACGCGGGCGCGACCCATTCCTACAGCCGATGGTTTGGGTTGCGGAATGCTGAATCAGCGGAATGCAAGCGCTAGCTGGCCTTGGCCTGCGGCATTTGAAGTTTTTTGTCCCGGATGATCTTGGGGGTTTCCTTGCCCTCAACCACCGCTGCACCCACCACGCATTCGCGCACCTCCGGATCGGAGGGGACATCGTACATGACATCAAGCATC
Source organism: Deltaproteobacteria bacterium (assembly GCA_002726945.1). Taxonomy (GTDB): domain Bacteria; phylum SAR324; class SAR324; order SAR324; family NAC60-12; genus UBA8110. The sequence continues at coordinate 3,548 of PBTB01000090.1, forward strand.
ACGCGCTCCATGATCGAGCGCAATCCGCGTGCCCCGGTCTTGCGCTTGATCGCCTCGCGGGCAATCGCCTGAATCGCACCCTTGGTGAAGGAGAGTTTGACGTGTTCCAGTTCCATCAACTTCTGGTACTGCCGCATGAGCGCATTCTTCGGCTCAACGAGAATCTGGACGAGGTGTTCCACGTCCAGATCGTGCAGGGTCGCCACCACGGGAAGCCGTCCGATGAATTCCGGAATCAGGCCGTACTTGAGCAAATCTTCCGGTTCCAGCTTTCCCATGAGGTCGTGACTCGCGAACTGCTTGCTCTTGATGTCCGCACCAAAGCCAATGGCCTGCTGGCCGATGCGTCGCTGGATGATCTTTCCCAGCGTCACAAACGCGCCGCCACAAATGAAGAGGATGTTGGAGGTGTCCACCTGCACACACTCCTGTTGCGGGTGCTTGCGGCCTCCCTGAGGCGGGATGTTGGCGATGGTGCCCTCGATGATTTTCAGCAGGGCCTGCTGCACGCCTTCTCCGGACACGTCACGGGTGATCGAGGGGTTCTCTGCCTTGCGCGTGATCTTGTCGATTTCGTCAATGTAGATGATGCCCTGCTCGGCCCGCTCGGTGTCGTAATCCGCCGCCTGCAAGAGTTTGAGGACGATGTTCTCCACGTCCTCGCCAACGTAGCCTGCTTCCGTGAGGGTGGTTGCATCGGCCATCGCAAAGGGGACGTTGAGGACGTGGGCGAGGGTTTGGGCGAGCAGGGTTTTGCCGGTTCCGGTGGGGCCAACAAGCAGGATGTTGCTCTTCTGCAACTCCACGTCCTCGTCACCGAAGTTGGCGTTGATACGCTTGTAGTGATTGTAAACCGCAACGGCCAGCACCCGCTTGGCCGGATCCTGCCCCACGACATAGCCATCAAGAATCTGCTTGATCTCGGCAGGCTTGAGGAGGTCTTGCTGGAGGTCGATGGCACGGTCCTTCTGCCACTCCTCCTCCATGATGTCGTTGCAGAGGTCGATGCACTCGTCACAGATGTAGACCGTGGGCCCCGCGATGATTTTCTTGACCTCATCTTGGGTCTTGCCGCAAAAGGAGCAGCGCAGGGGGGTGTCCTTGGACGGGCTCATCGTGGTCTCCGGTGGTGTTGGTAATCAGTCGCCGGGGTTGCTGGACTTGCGGTCGTGCATGACTGCGTCAATGATTCCGTAAGCAAGGGCTTCATCGCCTGAGAAAAAAAAGTCGCGCTGGGTGTCCTTCGCAATGCGCTCGACCGGCTGGCCCGTGTGCCGGGCGAGAATCTCGTTGAGCGTGTCAGTCAAGCGCAGAATCTCGCGGGCCTGTATGTCGATGTCCTCCGCCTGTCCGGAAAAGCCTCCGGTGAGTTGGTGGATCATCACCCGTGAATTCGGGAGCGCGTGGCGCTTTCCCTTGGCACCTGCGGCAAGCAAGATTGCACCCATGCTGGCGGCCTGCCCCACGCAAATCGTCTGAATCTCGGGTTTAAGATACTGCATCGTGTCGTAAACCGCCATCCCTGCCGCAACATAGCCGCCGGGACAGTTGAGGTAGATCGAGATGTCACTGTCCGGATCTTCGGCTTCAAGAAACAGCAGTTGGGCGATGATGACGTTGGCGACATTGTCATCAAGGGGTGTGCCCAGAAAGATGATGCGGTCCTTGAGCAGCCGTGAGTAGATGTCGTAGGCCCGCTCACCACGATTGTTCTGCTCCACCACCATTGGGATGAGCGCCATGGCATGCTCCTTTAGCTAAGGTGGAAAGGTTCAATGAGCATGGTCGTGGTCGTGGTCGTGGTCGTGATCGTCGTGGTCGTGATCGTCGTGGTCGTGGTCGTGATGCACAGGCGCTTCTTCAACCGGATCGCCAAACACCCGTGCGGCCACGCGGTCCAGCACCGCCTCGTTCTCGCGTCGGGCGGAGATGTGGTGGTACATGCGCTCGCCGGTGTGGCTATCCAGGAACTCGTTCAGATTGGAACCGTACATTTGGGCGAATCCGTACAATTCCTCTATTGTGCCTCGCGGATCAACGAACACCTGCTCCTTGCGGAAAATCGAATCGAGGAGGTACTGGAGCTTGAGTTCGCCCCGCAATTTGGCGATTTCTTCTTCCTTGCGCTTGGCCTTGTCTTCATCCGAGAGTTCTGGCTCGGCCTTTTCCAACTGCTGGTCAATTGAGGCATCCCCCTGCATGAGCAGGGCTTCCGGAAGGGGAAAATCATCATACAGCGCAGGCAGTTGTTCTCGGAGGGTGAGCCGGTAGCTGGCCTTGATGTCATCCTCACGCGAATGCTGAAGGTTGGCCTTTGTTGTCTCCCGGAACTCCTCCTCGGTGTCGACCTCCCAATTGGCAAAGAACGCCCCGTCAAGTTCCGGAAGTTCCATGCGTTCCACGGAATTGAGGATGAGTGTGTAGTGTGCGGTCTTGCCTGCGTCCTCCCCGAAGGCTTCCGGGAGGGTCACATCCACCTCCTTGGTTTCTTCCGGGCGCATCCCCAGTAGGTGAGGTTGAAGTTCCGGGTGCCGGGCCGAGCCGATGATAAAAACAATATTTTCGTTGGTGCCGTCTTCAAATTTCTCTCCATCCACGGTGCCCTCGAAATCGATTCTCACTAAATCTCCGTCTTCCACAACAGGATTGTCCTTTGCCACGGGCCGGGAGCGGGAGCGCTGCAAATCCTTAATCTCCTCGTCGATCTCCTTCTCTGTGATCTCTTCCGGGGTGCGCCGCTCCAGCTGGAGCTTGGTGTAATCCGGAAGCTCAAGATCCGGTTTGACCTCAAAATGCAGTTTGGCAAACAGCGGAGACCGTCGGTCGAATTCCAACTCCTCGATGCTGGCCTGCGTTGCCGCCGAGAGTTCGTGATCATGCAGGGCTTGGTTCAGATAGCGCGGGATGACGGTGCCCGCCACCTCCTGCTGCATCATCGTCTTGAAGCGCTTGTCCAGCCAGCCCTTGGGGAACTTCCCCGGACGAAAACCGTTGAGGCGGGTGTTGCGCAGCCGCTGGTACACGGCATCGTAGGTGGGTTTGATTTCTTCCAGAGAAACTTCAATCCGGAAGGCGCGCTTGAGTTGCCCCAAATCTTCAAGAGTGGCCTGCATGAATGCCGAGGGATACGGGAAATCGTTGCTGCAAAAGGCGAATCCGCAAGATCGAGCCAGAAACCTGCTCTGCGAACCTGCCATTTTTGCATTAAAAAAAACTTGCTTCAGCATAGATTCTGCCGTGCAAATCCACAAGCGTTTTTCCACGTCCAAATCCGGGACAGTCCTCCTCTGGAGTGTTGGTGCCTGTTCTCAGCAAGATTCACCCCCCCCCCAAGATAGCCAGTAGCTAGTGCAACACCTGCTGCCAGCAGGTGCGGGTGTTACTTTCTTGTTGCATTGTAAACATAGCCCCCGAGATCCACATAGAGTTGCAGGACACGGCACCCCTCGTCGCGGAGGGTTTCCGAAAGGAGCCGGATACCGCGCCGTTCAAGCTGGGCGTTGTAGTCTGGAGGGGTCGGCCCCTCGTCAAATCCCGTAATGCCCTCGATGTCCTCTGGCTCGGCGGAGGAGACCACCTCTTGCACTCCGGACCAGCAGACGTTGCCAAGGCACATCGCGCACATCTTGCCACTGCTGACGAGTTGGTGCGGCGGCAAGCGCTCCTGCCCAAGGTCGTACACCCCGAGCTTTTTCTGCGCGAGCATGAGCGCCATCATCTCGGCGTGCGCCGTAGAACACTGTTCGGCGAGCACGACGTTGACCCCAACCGAGACGAGATTCCCGGAATCGCGCTCGAACACCGCCGCCCCAAATGGTCCACCCGTGCCTTCACGGATGTTGCGCTCGGTGAGCGCCAGCACGAAGCGCATGCGGTCGGAGTTGTCGTCCATCGGAAATGCATAGCCAGACAGAAACGTATCCACCCAGAAGGGTAGATTCAGGAAGAGCTGTTTTTCAATCATAAGCGTTCAAAAGAAAATAGGCATTGCCGTCAGGCGAGCAACAACTGCGCCCGCATGCCTCAGAGTAGACGGCTTACCCGGTCAAGTGTTGGGATTTTGCAAAGAGACGGAGTGTCCCGGTGCGTTCCCTCCGGGTTACAGTTATTTTTCCAGATTTTCAGAGCAACAATACTCAAGAGGAAGACCATCGTTTTTTCTGATTGCTGGAAAGTCTTGGGTTTTTTACAGGCATTGATTATTTTTACAGTCACTTACATTGGACCGTGGATTCAACCCTTTTTTGTGTCAAGTTGTGCAATCTCCAACAAAAGCCAGCCAACAATTTCACCGGCCTGCTTTGGGATTGCTGATCGCCCTGATTGGGTTCACGATTCCTGCGTGTTCAAAAATCCACTTCTCCTGTGCAGGATCCCTGACCTACCAGCACTGTGCCCGGTATTGCACCTCGCAGCAGGTGAAACGGTGCGAGGAGAACTGGCGCAGAAGCCCCTCCTACAACACTCCCTACAAGTGAAGGAACGTGTAATCCCATCAAATCAGCACATTTCTCTGAGTTTTTCCTGACCTGCCAGCAACTGACTCTCACTCCAGCAAGGGGTCTTCCTGCGTCTCCACCCCTGCAGCAATCCCGCAAATTCAAGTTTTACCGCAAAAGGCCGATTTACACGATAAGGGGGGATTCTACCCTCTGATCATGTCCTGTCCTGATTTCTGATCCTTCAAAGCGTCTTCAGGTCAAGGCAATTTTCAATGGAAGGAACAGGCCGCA
>PBTB01000091.1 GCA_002726945.1 Deltaproteobacteria bacterium
GCTGCAAGCAGACGGGGTATTTTGGACGCTTTTGAGAAAAGCTTGGCAAAACCAAACTCAATTTTCGCCCCAAGGGGCGGGGTATTAGACCAAAAGATTCACAATAAAATCAATAACTTACGAAGGTGACTGCGTAACATCAGTCATTTACTTTGATTTTTACGAGAGCGTCTTGAATTGCTTGCTCATGGATAGAACGGCAGCGTTTGGGGTCAGGAAACAGGCAGTTCCAGCGTGAAACAGGCACCGCCCGATTCAAGGTTCTGGAAGCGCACGAAGCCGTTGTGGTCGGCAAGGGTCTGGTGGAGGATCGTGAGTCCGAGTCCGGTGCCGTCGTTCTTGGTGGTCGCATACGGCTCGAAAAGCCGATCGGCGATTTCGGATTCGATGCCAGTGCCGTTGTCTTCCACTTCCACCCGGACAATCCGCAGTTCGGAGTCAAAACGGGTCGTGAGAACAATCCCCCCCTGCTTGAAAATTCTGGAAAGGCGCCCCTTGTTTTCAATCGCATCAATGGCGTTGTCAATGAGGTTGATGAAGACACGCCGCATTTGTTCACGGTCGAGGGGCAACAGGGGCAAGTCCGCAGCAAGGTGAGTGTCCAGCCGAATACGGGCGGGCAGGTTGCCGTCGTAAAGCTGGACCGCCTCAAGGATGATGCTGTTGAGATCGTTCGTCTGCGGGTTCGATTCTGGAATCTTAGCGAAGTTGGAGAACTCGCTGACCATCTGCTTGAGCTGCTGCACCTCCTGAATGATGGTCTGCGTTGCCTGCTCCAGCGTGGCATCGTTCTCGACGAGTCCGGAGTACTTGCGGCGGATGCGCTCGGCAGAAAGCTGGATAGGGGTGAGCGGATTCTTGACCTCATGGGCAATGCGCCGTGCTACCTCCCGCCACGCCTGCGCCCGTTGCAGACGCTGCATCTCCGTGATGTTATGGTACACTGAGACCATGCCCACTGGCTGTCCCTCGCGATTCTCCAAGGCAAACAAGCCGGACGAAACCTGAATGGGGGCACCCTGCTTGGACACCGTGAGATTGCGCATCACCGACTTTCCTGGAATCGTCTGGAGCGACTGGAACATTTCCTCAAAGCCTGCCAGTGATTCCCGGTCCAGCACCTCCCGGAAGTGCTTGCCCTGAAACTCGGAGGTTTTGAGTTGCAGCATCTGCTTGGCGGCGCGGTTGAGTCCTTCGATGTGTCCGTCCATGTCGAGCGACATCACCCCGGTGCTGATGTTCTCCAGCACGAGATCTAAAAAGCGTGTGTGTTCCTCCAATACCCGGTTGCTCTCTTGAAGATTCTCGGTCGTGCGGACCAGCCCCTGGCGGTACTCCTGCAAATCCCGGCTCATTGCATTGAAGGAATTGACGAGCAGTGCGAAATCGCGGTCGAGCGGTTCCTCCAATTCGACCTGATAACCGACCTCTCCCTCTGAAACACGCTGGGTGGCGACGGCCAGTTGCTCGATGGGTTCCACAAACCCACGGGCGAGGTAGAATGCAAGCCAGATGGAGACAAAGAGGATGAAGAAGGTCATCAGCAGGAAAACGACGATGTAGTAGCGCCGGATCAAATCCTGAGACTCCACAAACACCCGAGAACGGAGAATTTGCTCTTCAAGTGCATTGACTGCATGGGTCAGTGCACGGGGGGTGGGCCGGAAGATTTCCACAAACCTCACCTGCCCGCCCAACTCGGCTTTCCGGAAATGCCGATAGAGCATGCGCCCGCCCCGTTCCTCGACAATCCACGCCACGTCCTGCCCCTGCACCTGCAGCCATTCGGTTTCTGCAAGCGGGGTCCAGAGTTCCTGAGCCAGCGGGGTGTGGAGTCGCTGGGACAGCACCTCGCGCTCTGAGGAATAAACCACGATGCCAGCGCCCAACTCCGGACTTGGGGGGAGGGACAACCCCGAATCCGAGGGGCTGTGCCACTCTTGCAGTCGCCCCGCCAACGCCGCCCCTTGCAACTCCATCAAGCGTTTGAGGTCAAGGTGGAAGGTCTCCACCACGCGTTGGGCGTTGTTGACAACGGTTTCATGCTGGCCTTCCAGCCACGATTCGAGGGTACGGGCGATGAAGGTGCTGGCGAAGAGATGGAAGCCCATCGCTGGGAGCGAGAGGATCACGAAGGCGGTGATGAGCTTGGTCTTGAGGCGGACGCCAATGGTGCGGTGCCGATGTTCGTAGGCGAGCTTGAGGAGGTTGCGGGCGATCAGGTAGAAGACGATGGCGATGAGGACGATGTTGACGTTGATTGCCACAAAGAGCATCAACCGCGACTCGCTCGTGCCCGTGTCCGGGATGCCCTGCTGGATGCTGAAGCCAATCAGGAAGAGGAGCAACACAAACAGGCTGACGATCGCCAGAAAGCGGTTGCGAATCCGGGGATCGGCGGAGAGGAGGCTACGGAAGTGCTGGAGTTCAAGCAGGCGTGGGCGCATCGGAACTCAGTGGAGGAAGGTCACTGCGAGAGGGATTGGTAGTACGCCTCCTTGCTCTTCTGATGCTCGGGGTCCACCGTGTAGTCCTCGCTGTGCTTAACGAGCAGTTGCTGCGCACGGAAGACCTCACCCTGCATCTTGCCTTCTACGACCACACCCTGTCCCTCCCGGAACATGTCGGGCTTGACGCCTTGGTACACGACGGGGATGAAGTGCTTGGAATCCTCCGTGACCTTGAAGGCGAGTTGGATTTGCCGGGCGTTCCACTCCACCGAACCGGGCTGCACAAGCGCCCCGATGCGGATGGTCTTGTTCTCAAAATCAGCAGGCGCGGCCAGCACCTCCTGCGGGGTGTAGAAGAACACGGTGGCTTCCTGAAGCCCCTGAATCGAAATCGCTGCCAGCGTGGAAAAAATGACGAGTCCGCCAATCACAAACTTGGTGCGTGTCTTCATGCGTTGGACTGGGTGGAAGAGGACGCGGACCTCGAAAGCCGCAGATCCTCAAGCTGTTGCTGACAGGTACGCTGTCGGTTCCACGTCCAGAGCAGGTAGGCTACAAAGGCGGCGATCCAGACGCCATAACTGAGAAGGACATATTCCGTGTTGTCAGGCACGCGAGCCCTCCGGAGGGTGGTTGGCGATGTGTTCCTGAATTGTGTCGTCACCGCACTCGACCCGGTAACGCATGAGCAGCAGGTAGCCGTAGAACAGGGCCATCGCCAACATGCAGGCAAAGAGTGGATAGAGCAGTTCCGGAGGCATGGAGGGCTTGGCCGCACCCGCTTCGGTTTTGAAAAGAGTGGAGGGCTGATGCAGGGTGCGCCACCACTCCACGGACTTGTGGATGATCGGGATGTCAAGGACACCAATGACCCCAAGCACAGACGCCAGCCGGGCCTCCTTGTCCCGGTCAGGCACGGACATGCGCAGCACGAAGTAGCCCACGAAGATGAGGAAAAGCAGCAGCGTCGTGGTCAGTCGGGCATCCCACACCCAGTAGGTGCCCCACGTCGGCTTGCCCCAGAACATGCCGGTGGTGAGAACCATCGTGCAGAACACGAGTCCAATTTCCGCCGAGGACTTGGCGATGCGGTCGAACTTGAGGTCGCGCTTCCAAAGGTAGGCGATGCTGGTCACGAACACCACGAAGAAGGCGAGGTAGGTCGTGATCACAGAGGGAACGTGCAGGTACATGATTTTCTGCACGAAGCCCTGACTGCTCTCCACCGGAGTTCCCAAGAACACCCAGAGTCCGCACCCCAGCAACGCAAGCAGCGCTCCCCACTCCAGTGCCCGGAAGTAGCGTGGCGTTTCAGGCATCAAGACGCTCCCGCAGCAACTGGTTGATCATCTGGGGGTTACCCTGTCCTTTGGTCTGTTTCATCATTTGTCCCACAAAAAATCCGAGCACCTTGGTTTTTCCGGCACGGTATTGCTCCACCTGTTCCGGATTTTCGGCGATGAGTTCATCGGCCAGTCGACCGAGTTCGCTGATATCCGAAACCTGTTTCAGTCCTTTTTCCTCCACAATCCGGGCAGGAGTCTTTCCGGAGTTCCGGACCTCCTCGAAAACGGACTTGGCGATCTTGCTGCTGATCTCACCCTTGCGGAGCAGGTCGGTGAGTTCGGCAAGCTGTGCGGGGGTGATTCTGGTTTCCCGGATGCCACAGCCGCTCTCGTTCATCACGCGGGTGAGGTCGCCCATGATCCAGTTGCAGGCGAGTTTCGGCTCGGCGCCTTCCACAAGGGTTTCCTCAAAAAACTCGGCGGTTTCACGACTGGCGACCAACACTCCGGCATCATAGGAACTCAGCCCCTGCTCCTGCTGGTAGCGCTCCTGTTTCGCGTCCGGAAGTTCCGGAAGCGAGTTCCTGATTTCCGCCACCCGTGCTTCCGAAAGTTGGACCAGCGGCAGATCGGGATCCGGGAAGTAGCGGTATTCCTCGGCTTCCTCCTTGGAGCGCATGCTGAAAGTGACGCGCCGCTCAGAATCCCAGAGCCGCGTTTCCTGTATCAGTTTTCGCCCGTCCAGCAGTTCCTCCCGGTGTCGGTCGATTTCGTAGGCGACCGCCTGTTGGATAAAACGGAAGGAATTGAGGTTCTTGACCTCGGCCCGCACCCCGAACTGCTCCTGCCCCTTGGGGCGCACCGAAACATTGGCGTCGCAGCGCAGGTGCCCCTTTTCCATGTCGCCTTCGGAAACGCCAAGGTATGTCACCAGCGAGTGGAGTGTTTCCATGTACACCTTCGCCTCCTCCGGAGTGCGCAAGTCTGGTTCGCTGACGATCTCCAACAGGGGAGTTCCAGCACGGTTGAGGTCCACAAAACTCGACTCTCCAGCCTCGTCATGCACGAGCTTTCCGGCGTCTTCCTCGATGTGGATGCGGGTGATGCCAATGCGCTTGGAACCACCTTCGGTCTCAATCATCACCCAGCCGTGTTCGCAGATCGGGCGGTCGTACTGCGAAATCTGATACGCCTTGGGCAAGTCCGGATAGAAGTAGTTCTTGCGGGCAAACTGGGAGTCGAGCCGGATTTCGCAATGGGTTGCCAGTCCCAATTGCACGGCGAACTCCTGCACCTGCTCGTTGAGCACAGGCAAGGCCCCCGGCAGGCCGAGGCAGACCGGGCAGGTGTGTTTGTTGGGGGCTGCCCCAAAGCTGGTGGGGCAGTTGCAGAACAGCTTGGATGCGGTCGCGAGTTGCGCGTGAATCTCCAGACCGATGACGGCTTCAAACTCCATCTTACTCAATGCTTCAGGGAGACCATGCGCTCCTCCAAATCCAGGCGCCGCTGCTTGAGGTTGTCCACCTCACTCTGTTCGGGAGGGGGACCGGGGCTGGGGGGCGACGGTCCCGGGGAAGGGGCAAATCCAAGAGTCCTGAACTGACGGAGGTGATTCGTGAAGTTCGTCAGGGGGTTTGTGAAGGGCAGGGCGCCGGATTGGCGCCAGCACGGTTGCGGTGAGTTCCTCCCGCGTTTTCGAGTCGATCACCTGCACCTCGCAGCCCTGCTTGACCAACTCCAACAACTCGTCCAGCGTGAGGTGCTTGCTACGCATAACGTCGTAGAGTCTCGGGGGTTGGAGTACTTGCGGATGACGATCGTGCCTTCCGGCGCGTGACGCTTCATGGATGGTGCGTGGCGTGTGCAAACGAACAAGAAAGAGGGTATCTGGATGCGGCCTCAAGGACAAGTTTAATGCCGTCAAACAAGAGGCCTGTCAGTCGAGATCCTGCATGCCGATCGCCTCGAACGTGGCAGGATCAACGGTCATCTCCGGAGTGGCGGGTCGGGTCACCACAACAGTGGGTGGAGTTGCGGGAGCAACGTCCATCAACAACAGTGCCCGCTGCATGATTTCCCGGAAGATCGGAGCGGCGGCCTTGCTGCCGTAGTGGTTGGGGCGTGGAGGCTCTTCAACCACAACCAAGGCCGTGAAGACGGGTTGGAACGCTGGAGCGAACCCAACGAAAGACGCCCAGAATTTGCTGTTGGAGTAGCGTCCAAGGCTGGGGTCGTACTTTTGACTGGTGCCGGTTTTTCCGGCGATCTTGTAACCCGGAATCGCCACCTTCGCGGCGGTTCCCCCGCGTTCGGTGACGGAGACCATGAAGCGCGTGAGGATGCGTGCGATTGCGGTGTCAATGATGCGACGGGGAGCCTTTGGCCCAAAGCGAGCGAGCACCTCTCCTGACTCGTCGAAGAACTCAGTGTGCCGCCCTCCGGATTCATCCTCCGCGTATTCGACGACGTAAGGAGGCCGCCACTCGCCCTCGTTGGCAATCGCATTAATCGCCGTCACCACTTGCAGCGGGGACGCCAAAATGCCTTGCCCAAAGGTGACGGTGGCGTGGTCCACCCGTGTCCACTTTTCCGGAGGAAGTACCTGACCTGCCGCTTCCCCGGGGAGTCCCGCACGGGTTTTTGCTCCAAAGCCAAACTTGGTGATGTAGTCGTGAAACTGTGCGGGCTTCATCTCCATGCCGATTTTCGCAGCACAAATATTCGACGATTTTTGAATGACTTGCCCCACCTCAAGGTTTCCATGCGGGTGGCTGTCCCGGAGCACCTTATCCGCAACCTGAAACCGCCCCTCTTCACAGAAGAACTCCTGCGTGGGTGTGATGATCCCCTCGTTCAGCGCGGCGGCTACCGTGATGATCTTGAAGGTGGAGCCAGGTTCGTAGCCATACGTGACCGCAGCGTTGACCTGCTGTGCGGCATCATACTGGCGGTAACGGTTGGGGTCGAAATCCGGATGGTTGGCCAAAGCGAGAATTTGCCCGGTTGGGGTGTGCAGCACAATGGCCACTCCGGATTTGCCCTGAACACGTTCAACGCCTTTGCGCAGGGCACTTTCTGCAATGTGCTGGAGGGTGGAGTCCAGCGTGAGGTGCAGGGTGTGCTGGTTGAACTCCCAACGCTCCTCCCGGATTTCCGGACGAGTCCGGAACATGCCCTCTTTTTCCACCACATACGCGACCTCTTCCCCGTGGAGCCAGCGGTTGTAGCCGTACTCCAAGCCCCCCAAACCCTGAGAATCGACTCCGGTGAAGCCGAGTAACGCCCCGGCCAGTTCCCCGGCGGGATAATACCTCCGGAACTCCGGAAGAAACTTCAGCCCGTCAATCTCCAGTTTCTGAATCTGCTGCACCTCCTGCGGGGTGAGTTGACGCTTGATCCAGAGGAAGGGCGCTTTGGATTTCAGATGAGCCACGAGTTTTCTGGAGCGAATTTTGAGGATCGGCGCAAGCCGTTGGGCCACCCGCTTGCGCTGCTTGAGCTGGGAGGGGTTGGTGTAGAGTGAACCGACTGGAACGGACACCGCGAGGATGCGGCCATTACGATCGAGGATTTTCCCGCGCCGGGGTTCGAGCCGCACTGTGCGCTGCTGCTGGAGGCGGGCGCGTTCCTCAAAATTCGAGCTTTGCAGGATTTGCAGATAGAAGGTGCGCCCCAGCACCGCCAGCAGCACCATGCCCACCACGCCCATCACCGTGAGGAGCCGGACGTTGAAGCTGAAGCTTTCGTAACGCTCCGCTCCTGGGGGCAGTGGAGTTTTGGAATCCGCCATTACTCGGCGTGGGTGGTGGGGAGCGTTGTTGCAGGCGCATCGAAATCGTTTTGCACCAGCCGCAGGATGCCGTGCTGTGCCAGCGAGGGCACGGAGAGTCCAAGATGCTGGACGGCAAGGGCTTCCAGACGTTGTGGACGTGTGAGGTACGTGATCTCGACTTCCAGCAATTCCAGCTTCAGCGTCTGTTGCTTGCGCTGTTGCTCCAAGCCCTGAATGCGGGTGCTGAGGTGGCGGACGTGTATCCACTGCGCAAGGTAGGTCATGCAACCCGCCGTGAGCAGTACGCTGACCACCAGAGCAATCCGGAAGGAGCGGATCGTCAGCCAGAACACCTGGGGCACCAGCCACCAGCGAAACTGGTATCGCAAAACTTTGGGGCGTCGGCGAACGATCTTCACAGCACGATTGACGGAAAAACAGGGGTGGCACACGCCTGCGGATTTGCTCGGAGAAGCCAAGGCACTCCCGTTGCACGAACCGTCCCAAACCGAGCAACTTCAACTGGAGAAAAAGAATGCCTGTAACGTGGACAATGTTGGTGGCGGTGGGAATCGGAGGGGCGCTGGGCGCAGTGGCACGCTTTGCGGTTTCGCGTCAGGTGAACCTTTGGCTGGGTGCCATGATCCCGTGGGGGACGCTTGCGGTCAACGTGCTGGGATCGTTCCTGCTGGGCTTTCTTGTGGCGTGGTTCCGGAGCCGCACGGCATTGTCCCCGGAGTGGCAGGCGCTGTGGACGGTGGGTTTTCTGGGCGCCTTCACAACCTTCTCGACGTTCAGCAACGAGGTGGTCGGACTCCTGCAAGCCGATGCCAGCCTGCGGGCACTGGCCACCATTGCGGCCAACGTCCTGCTCTGCCTCGGCTGTTGCTGGTGTGGCGTGTGGCTCGCCCGGAGTTTTGGAGAGGCGTTGAACGCCGCCGGTTAGCCGGTCGCCGTCTTTTTGACAGTGATGCGGCACGCTTCGCCGTTGAGGTCCCATTCGGTTCCTTCCATGGAGTCTTGGGGTACGAGTTGATCGCAGAGGGTTTCGGTGCAAATGAACCCGGTGTGTGTGTCCAGCGCGGCCTGCACGGCCGCGCTGCTTTGGAAGCCCACCCGGATGCGGTCCATCACATCAAGGTCCAAATCCTTGCGCATGTTCTGCACTTTGTTGACAAACTCCCGCGCCAACCCTTCCTGCACCAATTCCGGGGTCAGCATGGTGTCAAGTGCCACGGCAAGTCGGTCGTCGGTTTCCACGAGCAGCCCCTCCTTCTGCTGACGCTGCACCAGAATCTCGTCCGGGCCAAAATCCATCGGCGCCCCCTCAAGCTCCACCGTGACGGAATTTCCTTCGAGTACACTTTGAATCTGCTCCTGATTCAGTGAAGACAACGCTTGGGCGGCGGCTTTCATCTGCTTGCCCAAACGTGGACCCAGCACCTTGAAGTTCGCCTTGGCGCTGAGATCCACCAACCCGCCCTCATCCGGAGTGACCTCCAGTGTCTTGACGTTGAGTTCGTCGATGAGCAATTCCCCGAGTTCGTCAAGCACACGCTGTGCTTCCGGATCGCGGGTGATCAGTGTGAGCTTGGGGAGGGGCTGCCGAATCTTGAGTTGGTGCTTGGCCCGCAGGGCACGGCCCATCGTGACCGCAGAGAGCACGATGTCCATCTGCGCTTCCAGTTCCGGAATCCGCAGTTTCGCATCGGGGGCCGGGAAGAGCGCGAGGTGAACGCTTTCCAGTTCGCCGTCGCGGCGCAGTGTCCGGAAAATGCCGTCGGCGATGTACGGGATGAAGGGCGCGACGACCTTGCTGAATTCGCGCAGAACCGTGTAGAGCGTCGCGTAGGCTTGGCGCTTGTCCTCACCCTGTCCGGCTTTCCAGAAGCGTCGGCGGCTGCGGCGGATGTACCAGTTCGTGAGCAGGTCGATGAAACCCACAAAGGGCGCAACCGAGCGGTTGAGGTCGTAGAGGTCCATCTGCTTCTGCACCTCCGCGATCAGTCGATGCAGCCGCGAGAGGATCCAGCGGTCAAGTGCGTTTTCGGCGGAAACCGCAAGCTTGTCATCCGTGGGTTCCCAGCCGTCAATGCGGGCGTAGGTGGTGAGGAACGCGAGTGCATTCCAGAGCGGGAGCAGCAGTTGCCGGGTGGTTTCGACGAGTCCCTTTTCGCTGAAGCGAAAATCCTCACCGCGCACCGCCGGGCTGTTGAGCATATAGAGCCGAATTGCGTCGGCCCCGTACTGGTCCAGCATTTCGGCGGGGTCCGGATAATTCTTGAGCCGCTTGCTCATCTTCTTGCCGTCCTCGGCGAGGATCAGGCCGTTGACCACGCAGTTCTTGAACGCCGGAACATCGAAGAGTGCCGATCCCAGCACTGCAAGTGTGTAGAACCAGCCCCGCGTTTGATCGAGTCCTTCGCAAATGAAATCGGCAGGGAAATTCGCCTCGAAGACTGCCTTGTTCTCAAAAGGATAGTGTTCCTGCGCGTAGGGCATGGAGCCGGACTCGAACCAGCAGTCGAGGACTTCCGGAATGCGGTGGTAGGTCTTACCGTCGCGTTTGATCACCAAGCCATCCACATGCTGCTTGTGCAGGTCCGGAACCGCCTGCCCCACGGCGGCTTCGAGTTCTGCAACACTTCCGAAGCAGAGGATATCGCCGTCTGCGCTTTTCCAGATCGGCAGGGGTGTGCCCCAGAAGCGGTTACGGCTGATCGCCCAGTCTCGGGCGTTTTCCAACCACTTGCCAAAGCGGCCGTCCCGGATGTGTCCGGGCACCCAATGCACCGTGCGGTTGTGGGCGACCATGCGGTCCCGGAACGCCTCGACGTTGACGAACCAAGTGGAGATCGGCTTGTAGATCAGTGGGGTGTCGGTGCGCCAGCAGAAGGGGTAGCTGTGCTGCATCGTTTCGTGCCGGAACATCTTCCCCTCCTCCTTGAGCCGCTGGACAATCGGCTTGTCGGCATCCTTGATGTTCAGCCCGGCGATGAAATCGGTGGATTCCTTGAAATTGCCCTCGTCGTCCACCGGATCGAAGACAGGTAGCCCCTCACGCTGGAAGATGCGCACGTCGTCCTCTCCGAAGCAGGCGAGATGCACCAAACCCGTCCCGCTCTCGTCGCTGACGTAGTCGTCCACGAACACCGCCCATGCTCCGGACGTGTCCACATAATGCTTCGCGAAGTCGAACAGCGGCTCATAGAGCATGCCCCGGAGGTCCGTTCCCTTCATCTCCTTCAGAATTTCATAACTTCCGGACTCAAAATGCGCCTCGACCCGGCTTTTGACGAGGTAGTAGCAGGTGCGGCTTTCACGCTCCTGGAGCTTGACGTAAGCGAGCTTCGGACCCGCGCAGAGCGCCATGTTCGAGGGCAGGGTCCACGGGGTGGTCGTCCACGCGAGCAAGTGGCTGTCCGGCTCACCGATCACCCGGAAGCGCAGGGTCACAGAGGGGTCCTGCACGTCCTGGTAGTTGAGGTTCGCCTCGAAGTTCGACAGCGGGGTGGAGATGCGCCACGAGTAGGGAACGACCTTGAGCCCCTCGTAAATCAGCTCCTTGTCCCAAAGCTGCTTGAAGACCCACCAGACCGATTCCATGAAGTCTCGGTCCATCGTCTTGTAATCGTTGTCGAAATCAACCCAGCGGGCCATACGGTCCACGGTTTCCTGCCACTCGCTGGTGTAGCGCAGCACGATGGAGCGGCACTCCTCGTTGAAGTTGGCCACCCCAAATTCCTCGATCTCGGGACGCCCCTTGAGCTTCAGCGACTGCTCCACCTCGTACTCGACGGGCAGTCCGTGGGTGTCCCAGCCAAAGCGGCGCTCCACCCGGAAACCGCGCATCGTCTTGTAGCGCGGGATCACGTCCTTGATGGTGCCCGCAAGCAGGTGCCCGTAGTGCGGCAGCCCGGTCGCAAAGGGCGGCCCGTCGTAAAAGCTGAATGGGTTGTCCTGCGGACGTTGTTCGATGGATTTCTGGAAGATGTGCTGCTCCCGCCAGAAGCTCAGGAGGTCGCATTCGAGTTCAGGAAAGCGGATTTTGTTGGAAACGGGCTGCATGGAAACGGATTCGGAACCAGACTCAGAAAAAATATTCAGGCTACAAATCCCGCCTCCGGATGACAAGCCATATTGCTTCCCGTCACAGCGGTAAGCGTCTCAACCTCGCTTGTCCGGGTTGCACGAAGACGGCGGCACTTTCAGTCAGTTCATCCTCACAAGATTCGAGCACCTGCTGAAGAAACCGATCAAATCAATGGGTGCGATTTGATTTTCCGAGGATTCGATGCTACATTTCTGAGTCGGCTAGTCCGAATGAAACCGGTTGGTGCTCCACCTCCGGGAGCCTCCCGAAACCGCGTCTGACGCACCCCTCCGGAACCCTGCGGCACACGGCCGTGTGAGCGCGGCCCGGCGGGTTCCCTGAAACCAAAGTGGTCCGCCCCTCGTTTCCGGCGGTGCCCCCAAACCCAAACTCCGGCAGCAGCCGAACTTGCAGATGCGCTACCCTGAACCGCAGGGCTTGTACCATCCTGACTTTGAACACGACAGTTGCGGGGTTGGCTTCGTTGCCGATCTCCGCAATCGCCGGACACACCGGATCATCCAGATGGCGCTGCGGCTGGTCTCCAACCTCAAGCACCGTGGGGCGCTGGGGGCCGATCCGGAAACCGGGGACGGCACAGGCATTCTGATGCAAATCCCACATTGGTTTTTTGAGGAGGAGTGCACAAAGTTGGGCTTCATGCTTCCGGAGCCAGGGGATTACGGGGTGGCCTCAATCTTTTTTCCGCAGGAGGAAACTGCACGACAACATTGTGGCGAGATCATCGAGAGCATGCTGGCGGAATCCGGAATGGAACTGCTGGGCTGGCGGGACGTGCCAATAGACCTGCGCTTCGTGGGCAAGCAAGCCGCCGAGGCGCGTCCGGAAATCCGGCAGCTCTTCATCGGCAAGGGTGAGTTGACGCTTGACCAAACCGAGTTTGAACGCCTGCTCTACATCACCCGCAAGCGCATCCGCAACTCACTCTCCGAACAAGACCTCTTCATGGTTGTCAGCCTCTCCACACGTATTGTGGTGTACAAGGGCATGCTGACAGCCGAGCAGATGAACCGCTTCTTCCCTGACCTTGCTGACCCAAGGGTGGAGAGTGCCCTTGCACTCACGCACACGCGCTTTCCCACCAACACCTTTCCTCGCTGGGATCTCTCCCAGCCCTTCCGCTACCTCGCACACAACGGCGAGATCAACACACTGCGCGGCAACATCAATTGGATGCGCTCACGTCAGGGGGCACTGGTCTCACCCCTCTATGAGGACATCCCCGCCTTGCTGCCCATCGTCCTGCCTCGTGGGTCCGATTCCGCGTGTTTCGATAACGTGCTGGAATTCCTGGTGCAGTCAGGCTATTCGCTTGCACACGCGATGATGATGATGGTGCCGGAAGCGTGGCAGAATCACCCGGAGATGACCCCGGAGAAGCAGGCGTTCTACGAGTACCACGAACACCTCATGGAGCCGTGGGACGGCCCGGCGGCGATGGCCTTCACGGACGGCAAGCAAATCGGGGCAATCCTCGACCGCAACGGCCTGCGTCCCGCACGCTACGTCCGGACCAAGGATGATCTGATCGTGATGGCATCCGAAGTGGGAGCCGCGGGGTTGAAGCCGGAAGAGTTTGCTGAAAAGGGGCGCTTGCAGCCGGGGAAGATGTTCCTTGTGGACTTGGAGGAAGGACGCATCATCGGCGACACGGAACTCAAGCAGCAGATTTGCGGAGCGAAACCCTATCAGCAGTGGCTCGACGAGCACATGTTGCACCTCAGCGAACTCCCGGAGCCAACGCACATTCCGGAACCGGAGTTTGCAACGCTACTCTCTCGGCAAAAGGTGTTCGGCTATACCACCGAAGACATGAACGTCCTGCTCACACCGATGGTAACCGAGGGAGGTGAAGCAATCGGCTCGATGGGAAACGACACACCACTTGCCGTGCTGTCCGATCGACCGCGTCTGCTCTACGACTACTTCAAGCAGATTTTTGCACAGGTCAGCAACCCGGCAATTGACTCGATCCGGGAGGAACTGGTGATGTCACTCACCGTTCACCTCGGACATCAGCGCAACATTCTCGATCCCAGCCCTGAACACGTGCACATGCTCAAGATCGAGCATCCGGTGCTCACCAACGCACAGATGGCGCAACTCCGGGAAATGGATCACCGGGGCTACCACACCAAAACGCTCTCGCTGCTGTTCCCTGTGCAGGCCGGTCCGGACGGGATGGAGCAGGCACTTCAGCAACTCTGCAAATCGGCAGAAACCACCGTGCGGGAAGGCTGTCCGCTGCTGGTGCTGAGTGACCGGGGGGTTGACGCGGAAAACGTGCCGATTCCGGCGCTGCTCGCCACCGGGGCAGTCCATCACCACCTTATCCGCAAGCGCATGCGCCACAGGGCGGGGTTGATCGTGGAAACCGGAGAGGCCCGCGAGATCGCGCATTTCTGCCTGCTCGTCGGTTATGGCGCAGGAGTGGTCAATCCCTACCTCGTGTTCGAGAGCTTTGCGCAGATGCTGTATGACGGCATCCTCCCGAACTCGCTGACGTTCCCGCAGGTCGAGCAGAATTTCCTCAAGGCGGTCCGCAAGGGGATGTTCAAGGTCTTTGCGAAAATGGGAATCTCCACGCTCCAGAGCTACAATGGTGCACAGATTTTCGAGGCGATCGGCCTCAACGAGGATGTGATTTGGGAACACTTCGCGGGCACGCCTTCGCGCATCAGCGGGGTCGGGCTGGAGACGATTGCGAAGGAAGCGCTCATCCGGCACTATGAAGCGTATCTCGACACCCCGGATATTGCCCGCACCCTTGACGTGGGTGGGCATTACTACTGGCGGCGACGCGGCGAATTTCATCAGATCAACCCGATTTCCACTGACCTGCTGCAAAAGGCCGCGCAGAGCAACAATCCGGAAACGTACACGCGCTTCTCTAAACTCGCCAACGACCAGTCCCGCAAGCTCGCCACCCCACGAGGAGTGCTGGAGTTCACAGTTGCGGCCAAGCCCGTTCCGCTCCCGGAAGTTGAACCGGCCTCGGAAATCGTCAAGCGCTTTGCAACTGGCGCGATGTCGCTCGGCTCAATCAGCAAGGAGGCGCACGAAACGCTGGCGGTGGCGATGAACCGCTTGGGTGCCCGCAGCAACAGTGGTGAGGGCGGCGAAGACTCCGAACGCTACGCCGTCCGCGAAAACGGCGACTGGCCGATCAGCAAGATCAAGCAGGTCGCCTCCGGACGCTTTGGGGTGACGATCCATTACCTCGTCAACAGCACCGAACTCCAGATCAAGGTTGCACAGGGTGCCAAGCCCGGCGAGGGGGGGCAGCTTCCCGGGCGCAAGGTCAGCGAATACATCGCCAAAGTGCGGTATTCGACTCCGGGAGTGACGCTCATCTCTCCACCACCGCACCATGACATCTACTCCATCGAAGACCTTGCACAACTCATCTTCGACCTCAAGAATTCGAATCCGGAGGCGAAGATCAACGTCAAGCTTGTTTCCGAAGCCGGGGTTGGCACGATCGCTGCCGGAGTTGCCAAGGCGCATGCGGACATTATCACCATCGCCGGACACGACGGGGGCACGGGGGCATCTCCACTGACCTCGATCAAGCACGCCGGGGTGCCGTGGGAACTGGGTATTTCAGAAGCACAGCAGGCGCTGCTGCTCAACAAGCTCCGGGGACGCGTCCGACTCCAGACCGATGGCCAGCTCAAGACGGGCCGGGATGTCGTGATTGCCGCACTGCTTGGCGGGGAGGAGTTCGGCTTCTCCACGGCTCCGTTGATCGCGATCGGCTGCATCATGATGCGCAAGTGCCACCTCAACACCTGCCCGGTTGGGATTGCCACACAGGATCCGGAACTTCGCAAGAAGTTCATCGGTCAACCCGAACACGTCATCAACTTCTTTTTCTTTGTCGCCGAGGAGGTTCGCAAACTCATGGCTGCACTCGGAGTCCACACCTTCAACGAACTGATCGGGCGCACGGATTTGCTGGTGCAGAACCCTCCGGATCACTGGAAGGCAAAGGACGTGGACCTCTCCGCGATTCTCCATCAAGTGCCTGTGGCCGAGGGGGATTCGCGCTTCTGTTCTCAGGTTCAGGATCACGGACTCGATCAGCAGCTTGACCATCGGCTCATCGAAAAGGCGCAAGTGGCGCTGGAACGTCAGCAGCCCGTGTGCATCAAGATGCCCGTGAAAAACACCGACCGCACCATTGGCACCATGCTCAGCAACCGTATCGCCAAGCGCTACGGTGAGGCCGGACTTCCGGACAACACCATCCATTGCCGTCTTACTGGAACCTCCGGTCAAAGCTTCGGGGCGTTTCTGGCGAAGGGAGTGACTCTGGAACTCGAAGGGGATTCCAACGACTACACAGGCAAGGGCCTCAGCGGCGGGCGACTCATCATCTACCCGTGGAAGGCCGCAACCTACAAACCCGATGAGAACATCCTCATCGGCAACACCGTGCTCTACGGTGCCACCAGCGGTGAGGCGTATTTCCGGGGCATTGCCGGGGAGCGTTTTGCGGTGCGCAACAGCGGGGCAACTGCAGTGGTCGAGGGCGTGGGTGACCACGGCTGTGAGTATATGACCGGAGGCCGGGTCATCGTGCTTGGGCGCACCGGGCGCAATTTTGCAGCAGGCATGAGTGGCGGCGTTGCTTACGTCTGCAACGAGCACGAGGATTTTGAGACGCACTGCAATCTTGGCATGGTCGAACTGGAGCCGGTTTCTGACGTAGGAGAGCAGCAGTGGCTCCGGGAGCAGATCGAACGGCACCGCGACTTCACTGGCAGCGACCACGCGGAGCGCTTGCTCCAAAGCTGGGACGACACCCTTGCGAGCTTTGTCCGTGTCATGCCCACTGAATACCGCGCCGTGCTGGAACGGCTTGAGACCAAGGCGGCATAACCCTCCAGTTTCCTGATGACTTCATTCTAAAGCATGGGCAAGGACACGGGATTCATTGAAATCGAAAAGCAGGCGGTGCCGCGTCGTGCGGTAGCGGAGCGTGTCCAGGACTTCCGGGAGTACGATGCCCCGTTCGAGATTCCTGATCTTCGCAAGCAGGCGGCGCGCTGCATGGACTGCGGCATCCCGTTCTGTCACACGGACTGCCCGCTGGGCAACATGATTCCAGACTGGAACGACCTCGTCTATCGAGGGCACTGGCGCGAAGCACTGGACATGCTTCACAGCACCAACAATTTTCCAGAATTCACCGGGCGCATCTGCCCTGCACCCTGCGAGGAATCCTGTGTCCTCAACGCCTACTACACCCTCGACGAAACCGAACGGGGGCAGAAGAAAAACTCCGTCACCATCGAGCAGATCGAGAAGCACATCGCGGAGCGCGGCTGGGCCGAGGGCTGGATCGTGCCGCATTCTCCAACCAAGCTGACGGGCAGGAGTGTCGCGGTGATCGGCTCCGGACCCGCCGGGCTGGCAGCGGCACAGCAACTGCGTCGCGTTGGACATGAGGTCACGGTTTTTGAGAAGGACGACCGCCCCGGAGGCTTGCTCGCTTACGGCATCCCGGATTTCAAGCTGGAGAAGCGCCATGTGGAGCGCCGTACCGAGCAACTTCGTGCCGAGGGCGTTGTGTTTCACACGAACTGCGAGGTGGGGCACGACTTGTCCGTTGCGGAACTGCGCGAGCAATTTGACGCGATTCTGCTGGCCACCGGTGCGCAGTTTGCCCGTAAACTCACCACCGAGGGACGCGACTTGGAGGGGGTGCATGACGCGATGAACTACCTGCCGCAGCGCAACCGCATGGTCGCAGGCGCTGATATTCCGGAAGCGGATCGCATCAAGGCCCAAGGCCGAACGGCGGCGATTCTCGGTGGTGGCTTCACGGCAGCGGATTGTCTCGGCAACCTCAACCGCCAAGGCGTCAACCCGCGCATCCATCAGTTTGAGATTGTCAACATGCAGCCGCGTCCCACTCCTGTCCATGAGGAGGCCGATCCGGACTGCCGCGCCAACATCCTCACCGAACGGCTGCTTGGCGACGAGCAGGGACGAGTGCAGGCGTTGCAGGCGGTGCGCGTTGAGTGGAAACCCATCGCTGGCCGCATGACGATGGAGCGCATTCCGGGATCGGAGTTCACCATCAAGGTTGATCTGGTGTTGCTCGCGATGGGCTTCATCGGCCCCGTGCTGGAAGGCTTGCTCCATGATCTTGGTGTGCAGATCAGCGTGCGCGGGCAGAACGAGTTGTGCTCGCCTGCTGAGATGATCGAGCAACTCCGGGAACGTGAGGCGATGTATGCGGTTCACGCAGGCAAGGATTTCATGACCAGCGAACCTGGAGTGTTCGTCGCGGGCGATGCCAAGCGCGGTGCCTCACTGGTGGTCTGGGCGATTTGGGAAGGCCGGGAAGCCGCCCGTTGCATTGACGAATATCTGATGGGCGCGACCAAACTCCCCACCACCCCGCAGGCTGAAGCGCTGGCATGAGCCGCAACGCCCTGTTCTACCTCATCGGCATCGTCGTCTTCGTCACCCTCGCGGGCTACGCGCTCTGGCAGGAACTCCTGCGCAACGAAGCGGAACTCTCCGGCAGCCTGAGTGGAACGATTCTGGCCACACCCCGCGCTGGCGCGGAAATCGTCAAGACCGACAACGCCTACCTCCTGCTCGTCAACCCGGATTCCTTCCAGATCGTGGCCACCAAAGTCGTCAATCCCTTCCTGCCACCCATGACGTTTCTCGTTGGGACTGCCGACACCAAAGGGGGCACGCTGCCCAAGCAAGTGCGGCTGCTCGTGCTGACCGACAAGGACGGCGATCCCAACCGCCCGGCTTCCGGAGAAGTGATCGGCCCGCTTTCACCCCCCTACGCTTTGGGTGTCCAAGGCATCGAGTACACGCTGGACCGCTCCTTCCAGAGCCTTCCCCCGGAACTGCTGCAAAGCCGTCAGGATGCCCCGGAGCAGAGCATTAGCGGGCGTATCACGATTGCGGAAACGCTCAAATCTGGCGTGAGTCCGGAGGATCGGCTGGTGGTGATGCTGTTTGATCCGAAACTGGGACGCCCCGCCGCTATCCGCATCATTCCGCGTGTGTTCGATGGGCAAGCGTTCCGGATTGGCGCGTCAGACGCAATGGGCGGACAACCGCTGGAGGGGCCGTTCTCGCTGCGCATCCTCACCGACAAGGACGACCAGCCCTTCCGCTCGGCTCTGGGAGAGGTGGTGGGCCGCTCCTTCGCACTGATCCGGCTGGGCACCCACAGTCTTGAATTCCCGCTCGATCAGCCCTACGTCCGTTGAACGCAGAAATCGTGTGAGTTTTCTCAGGCAAACTGCTATCTTACTTGTTTTGCTGAACCTTGAAAGAATAGAGTATGTATCCCTTTGTGACTGAAGCCTACGCCCAATCCGCCGGAGGAGCTGGAGGCACTGGAGGTGCGCTTGTGCAGTTCCTCCCGTTTATCCTCATCTTCGTGATTTTCTATTTTCTGCTCATCCGCCCCCAGCAGAAGCAGCGCAAGCAGCACCAACAGTTGCTGGACAACCTCAAGATCGGTGACAAGGTGGTCACGGCGAGCGGCATTTACGCAAGCGTCATCAAGCTGGGCGACGAGCGGGTGACACTGGAGATTGCTCCGAAGGTGAACGTGCAGATCGACCGCATCCAGATTGCACGGCTTGCCGACGAAAGCGCCCGCAAAGCCGAGAAGGAGCAGGAGCAGCAGGACGACAAGCAGGAGAAGAAATCCGGTGTCTTCAAGCTCTCCTCCGTGAAGAAGAAAGGCTGATTGAGACGGCACCTATGAATGTTCAAGCAAAGGGCATCCTCATCCTTGGCGTGCTGCTGGCTGCACTCTACTACGTTTTTCCCACCTACCGTGCCTACTTCACCAACACCGACCCGCTGAGCGTGGAGGGCAAGCTCAACCTCGGACTCGACTTGCAGGGGGGCATGTACCTCGACGTTGAGGTGAAATCCGAGGAGGCCGTCCGGGAAGTCACACGGCGCACCGCGCAGGAATTGGAAGACGTGATGATCGACGAGCAGGTTGACTTCATCGAGGTGCGCCAGTCCAGTCCGACCGAGGCGGTGATCGAGATGGAATCCGGCAAGACGGTTGCTCTGGAAGCCTCGCCGTTCGACCGCTTCATCGTGCAGTACGACCTGCTCACCGAGGGGGACCTGATCCGGTTGACGCTACGTCCGGACGAGATCACGCGCATCCGCCAGAACGCGGTCAAGCAGGCGCTGGAGGTACTGCGCAACCGCATCGATGGCCTTGGCATCAGCGAACCGTCCTTGCAGCTTCAGGGCGAGAACAGCATTGTCATCCAGCTTCCAGGCCTCAAGGATCGTGACAAGGCGATCCAGCTGATCGGCCCGCAGGCGGTGCTGGAGTTCTATCTGACGAATCCGGACGCCACCCCGAACACCTACAATCGGCTCACCGAGGTCGTCAAGTATCAGGAGGTGTGGGACAAGTCCACCAACACACTGCTCCGCAAAACACCGTATGTGTTGGAGAAAAAGGTACTGCTCACTGGAGAGTTCATCCGGGACGCGCAGGTGCGCTTCGATCCACAAACGAATCAGCCCTACGTTGGCCTCTCGTTTGATTCCATCGGTGCCGACCGCTTTGCCAAGATCACGCGCCGCAACGTGGGCCGCAACCTTGCCATCGTGCTGGACAACAAAGTGCAGTCCGCTCCGGTGATTCGGGAAGCGATCACGGGTGGGGAAGCCTCCATCTCCGGGCAGTTCACGGTGGAGGACGCCAGCGACCTCGGTTTGGTGCTGCGCTCCGGATCACTGCCTGCACCCATCGAAATCCGCGAGGAGCGCACCATCGGGGCCAGCCTCGGAGAAGATTCCGTGAAAGACAGTCTCAATGCCCTGTTGCTCGGCGGCGTTCTGGTGCTCGTTTTCATGGCGATTTACTACCGTGTTTCCGGCCTTTTTGCCGTGTCCGCACTCGTTTTCAACATCATCCTCATCCTTTCCGTGCTGGGCGCGTTTGGTGCTACCCTCACGCTTCCAGGCATGGCGGGGATCGTGCTGACCATCGGCATGGCAGTGGACGCCAACGTCCTCATCTTCCAGCGTATCCAGGAAGAACTGCGGCGCACCGAGAATCCACGGGCTGCGATCAGGGAGGGCTTTGCCAAGGCATTCCGGACAATCCTTGATGCCAACGTCACCACGCTGTTCGCCGCCCTCGCGCTGCTTCAGTTCGGCACGGGGCCAATCAAGGGTTTCGCGGTCACACTCTCGATCGGCATTCTGGCGAGCATGTTCACCGCGATCATCGTCACCCGACTCTTCTTCGACCTCGTGTACTTGCAGCGTCGGCAACTCAAGGCGATCAGCATCTGAGGTTTCATGAAACCAACCACGGCAGACTCCCCGCACCCCATCGACTTCCTCGGCAAACGTCGCCTCGCAGTCATCTTCTCTGCAGTGGTCCTCCTCGCCGGATTTGTTTCCGTGATCATCCACGGCGGACTCAACTACGGGATCGACTTCCGAGGCGGCACCAATGTGCAAATCCGCTTTGCCCAGACCGTGGACCTTGACAACCTGCGTGGATTGTTCAAGGAACAAGGTCTCGGCAACATCGTTCTGCAAACCTTCGGCAGTGAAGAAGAACACGAAGTCCTGCTCGGCCTTCCGGTGGACAGCGCCTTGGGGACAGGCGAGGATTTGACCGCTCAATTGCGGGGTGTGCTGGGTGCCCAGCATCCGGAGCTGGAAATCCGCCGCATCGAAACGGTGGGACCGCGTGTTGGCGACGAGTTGAAAGCAAACGCCCTGCTCGCCATCGTCGTGGCGCTCGGATTGATCCTGCTCTACGTCACGTTCCGCTTCCAGTGGCGTCAGGGCGTGAGCGCGATCCTCACACTGGTTCACGACGTGCTGGTCGTTGTCTCCGTGTTCTCATTGCTCGACAAGGAATTCACGCTGCCGGTGGTGGCCGCGCTGTTGACCGTGGTGGGCTACTCGCTCAACGACACCATCGTTGTCTTCGACCGCATCCGCGAAAATCAGGGGCGTTTCCGCAAACAGGCGCTGGAGTGGATAATGAACCTCAGCATCACAGAAACGCTCAGCCGCACCCTGATCACCTCCGGAACCACCTTGCTGGTGGTCGCCGCCCTGCTCGTGTTGGGTGGCGAAATCATCTTTGACTTCTCCTTTGCCCTGCTGATCGGCGTCCTGATCGGAACCTACTCCTCCATTTACGTCGCCAGTTCGTTCGTCCTGCTTCTCAACAAGGGGCAGCAGTTCCATTCCGCAAGTGCCGAGAGCAAAGCTCCGGTGCCGGAACAGCAGGCCTCCTGAACAGCGGGGGCCAATGGTGGAGGCTGGCTTTCGCCCCTTCCGGCCCCTCGCCGTTGTTGGGCTTGGCCTGATCGGCGGCTCCTTCGCGCTGGACGTCAAACGCCTCGGCCTCGCTCAAAAAATCATTGGCTACGACCAGAATCCGGACCACTGCGAAAAAGCACTGGAACTTGGATTGGTCGATGCAGCGTCTCCCGATTTAGACGAATCCCTTCGGACGGCAGAACTCGTGCTGCTGGCGGTGCCCGTCCGCGCCTTGCCGAACGTCGCCGCTCAGCTTCTGCCGTTCTGGAATCCCGAAGCGATTCTCACGGACACAGGCAGCGTCAAGAGTCCGCTGTTGAATGCAATGCGGAATCCGAAGTTTTCGGAGGTTCGTTTTGTGGGAGGGCACCCGATTGCAGGTGGAGAACGTTTTGGACCGGAAGCCGCGATCCCGGAACTTTTCCAGGGCAAGCGGTGCATTCTCACTCCGGAGACCCACACGGAAGTCGAAGTGTCCCAACGGGTTCGCGGCTTGTGGACCGCGCTCGGTGCCGAGGTCTTGGAGATGAAAGCCTCGGTGCACGATCAAATTTTTGCGGCGGTCAGTCATCTGCCCCACTTGCTCGCCTACGCCAGCATTGACGCGATTGTGCGCAGCGACCACCCCGGAGTCCTCGCGTATTCTGGAGGTGGTCTCAAGGATTTCTCGCGCATTGCCTCGTCCTCCCCGGAAATGTGGGCAGACATCTTCCTCAACAACCCAACCCTCCTGCTTGACCGCGTCCGGGTTTTTCAGGAAACCCTTGACACCCTCACCGCCGCCATCACCTCCGGCGACCGCGACCGCATCCTCAAACTCCTGCACAACGCCAAGGACTCCCGCGACCGCTGGATGGGGTAGCTGAAATCCTGGGATTACTTGTGCCGGATTTTCGGCCAGTAGCTCTTGAAGTTGAAGCTGGGTGAGTGGCTGCCGACGTGACAGGAGGTGCAGACTGCACGGGCAGGATGCGGAGGTTTTTCCGCGCTGGGATTGGCAAGGTGCGCACGGGCGGGGCCATGACAGTTCTCACACTGCACGTTTATGAGATGCGGGGTGAGTTGCGGACTGAGGAAGCCGGTGCGTCCCACAAACGACTTCAGCGCGGGAGAGACCCAATCTGGCGAGGGCTTCCAAGACTTGAGCCCCACGACATGGCACTCCAAGCACTCCGGATCAAAGTGCTTTCCCTGGGTTTCCAGTGTGGCAAAAGCGTGGCTGTGTCGGCTGTCCTTCCAAATCGAGAAGGCTTCGGCGTGACAAGCCTGGCACACCGTAGAACCCACGAAGGGCGATTCCTGTTGCTGCTTGTCCATGCGGTCAAGATTCGTGAAAAACAGTTCCTTGACCTCCATATTGTATGTCTGAAACTCAGGCAGCAGTTCCGGATCGTCCACAACGTCACGCCGCAGCCAATCCACCGACAATCCTTCCGGAAGCGGCATTTCTCCAGACGAGCGTATCGTGCCTGCTTGAGCGTCCCACATTCCGGAAACCAACCCCTGCCCCTTCGTTGGGATCATCGGGATTTCTCCTCGTTTCGTCTTCCGGGCCATCACCTGCTTGAGTTCATCATCGTTGGTGCTGCCGGACACGATGAGGTCAAACATGCCGCTGCGCTGAAACGCCTCCAATTCTACATCGGTCCCCCGGAAGAGCAGGATCGACAAAGCAGGTTTGGTTTTGGTCAAGTCCGCTTGCCATTCCGGAACCACAACCTCGACGGATTTCACCAACGGAGGATCGTTCTCGTTCTGATAGACCAGACTGGACGAAAGAAAGCCTAGGATTTCGACATGTCGTCCGTCCGTCTCAAGGCGTTTCCGCCCCAGAAAATCCAGACGTTCAGACTGATTGCTGAGCAAGTAGGGAAGTTCTGGATCAAGTGTGTTGAGGCCATAGGCCCACTCGTTGGGGCCAACAAGGATGGCGGCAGGCTGGAATTGCCGGAGGGCGGTGTGGATGAGCCGAACCTTCAGGTTCCCCTGCTCGGAAGGTTTCGGAAAGTTGTTGCCGAGGTTGAGATAAGCCAACTCCGGGCTGGTAGCGCGTTGCTCACGAAGCACCGTCGCTTGCCGCAGCAATCCGCCCATGTCCCCTTCCTCCGCACAGCCGCACGGCTTGATTTCGCCCCGGAGGTCTCCGGAGAACACAAATCTGGTGGAAAACGCGGAAAAAGGCAGGAGCAGGAAAAGCGTGAGTAGACCACTGGTCAACAGTTGGCCTCTTGATCCCACAGGATGAGCTTGGTGATCTTGTGGCTGGCAGGTCAAAGTTGCATCGTGGTGGTTAGCCGATGCCGGGTGATGAGATCCATCTCCATGGTCAGACTTTCCGAGATCGTGTAGGTGTCCTCCGGGAAAGTTTTTGCTCCAGCAGCAAGCGCCTCAAGGTAGCGCCGTTGATCAGCAATGCGGGACGCCTGAGCCGCACTGCCGCCTAGCCCCTCCAGCAAGGGTTCCGGATTCTGCCGACGACGCTCAAGTGAAGGATAGAGATTCCCGATTAATTCCAGCAAGGGTTGCAGCACCATGCGAGCCGCAAGGTGTGTTTCCATCGGTTCGGCATCCTCGGACACATGGATGCGCTCCTCGACTTGCCGTAACGTTCGTAACGCCTTTGAATCCACCCCGGAGTCCTCGATCACCAGTCCGGCCTCCAATGCCTTGGAGAGCGTCCGCCAGATGACCTCATGCCGGATCAGCCCGGTTGCAGAGTCGTCAAACCTCGAAAATGCGAGTGCCGAAAGCTCCGGAGGTCCAGCACGCAAGCCGCTACGCTGACGGTTGTGCCGGCTTTTGAGGAGCGCCGCAAGGTGGATTTCGAGGAAGCCCACATTGCGTTGGGGTAATTCCCGGAGTTGGGCGTTGCTGAACTTGGCCGGAGTGTCCAATTCCGCTCCGTAGGTGCTGACCCGTTCGCGCCCGTCGCGCATCAAATCCCGGACCTCGACACTGATGGATTCGTTGGGAATCCAGTCCTCCATCCGGTCCCGGAAGGACTGCGCCATTTCCTCGTCCAAGGAGAACTGCTCGATCTCCCCGGCAAAGCGGGCAAAGCGCTGCCGGACGAGCAGTGGCACGTTGTCGGTTTCCTCAAGAATATCCTCCAACTCCTTCCAGACGAGAAACTTGAGATCATCCAGTTCCTCCTGCCAGTCGAGCTTTTCGGAAATCGGCTTCCATTCGGGCTTCCCGTAGGCACCCGTCGCCACAGCGTTCGCGTCAGCGTTAGACGGTGCAATCGGCTGCACCTCCCTGCCCTTTTCCCAAGTTTCCACATCCCGACGGATGTCGATGTCGCAAAGGTCCACCGGGCAGCTTTCCAAGGTGACCGGCTGCCGCAAAAAACGATGCAGGTCGCTGGCGGCGTGATACTGGAGTTCCGGAGTGAGGTCTTCAAATTGGTCCAGCAGAAATTCGAGTGCATCCTCCCGCTCGCTGCTCACCACTCCAAAGTTGGTGATGATCTCATCGTACTCTTCAGGAAAGCCGTTGGAGCCGTTTGCGAGATCGATGATGCCGTCCACCACCGCCATCTGGAGATGCAGCGGCCAGTCGTCATCCTCAAGAATCACCTCCAGCCGGGACTTGGCACGAGCCCGGACATCCCCGTCGTCGCTGGAGAAGGCGAGGAACACCAATGCCCGCACTGCGAGTTCACGCTTGCCCGGTTCCTGTTCGTATTTCGAAACCCAACGTGCGGTCTTGAGGACACTCATGCTTTGCTGGACCGACTCGTCGTAGCCGTAGTACTTGAGCTGCTCCATTGAGTCGTACAACTCTTCATAGAAGAAGCTGCGCTCGAAGGTGAGGGCGGTTCGACGGCCCTGTGTGGTGCAACCCGCAACCAGCAGGACGCTGACGGTAAAAGCGAACAGACGGAGAATCATGACACGGTTTTTCAGCTTAGAAGACAAGGCTCATCCCCAGGCTTTTTCGTTGGTCCTCCAAACCACTGCTGATGGTTTTCGAGTACTGCGCATAGTCAATCTTGAGTTTCCAGAGATTGAGGGAAAACCCACTGGAAAGATAACCGTTGTGTCCTACCCTGAACGATGCAATGTGGTGCCCGTTGTTGAGCTTTTCCACTCCCAGTTCAAAGCCAAGCCGCAGCTTTGAACCCGTGAGCTTCTGCGCATCCAGCAGGTCCACATAATCAGCGGCCATGATGATGTCAATCCCGCTGAACTCTGATTCCGTGGACGCGCCAAGGTTGAGCGTTCCGGGAATCTTGCCTGCACCCCCGAAGTCGAGTCCGCCGAGGTAGCTCAGGCCCAGCTTGGGTGCAAGGGTGTAGAACGAATCAAGATGGTACACCATCCCGACATCTGCAGAAAATGCGGTCTTGTTGTCGTAGCTGGTCTTGATCGAGTTCTCCAGCGCCGAGGTGTTTCCTGAAAAATAAGCATCGATAAAGTCCTGCTCCGTGACCGTGACCGTGGACTTCGCCCCGGTCCGGTATGCAACCTTTCCACTGATGCCCACGTCGAGCTGATGGTCAAAGAAGCTCCAAGCACCGCCAAGCACGCCACCAAACTGCCCGTACGCCTGAAAGGTTGCATCAACGTTGGAACCAGAGATGGAGTTGATTTGAAAATCCAACAGGCTGTTGCCAAACAGTGACCACCCGAACCGCGAGTTCACAAAGCTCAATAACCCGATGTCTAGAGGTTCAAGGTACA
>PBTB01000092.1 GCA_002726945.1 Deltaproteobacteria bacterium
CTTCCTCCCAGCTCGGACTCCATCCGCTCTCGCACCGGGGTCGCAGTCTGGAATTTTCAGAGTACCGTGAATACCATTCTGGAGAGGATTTGCGCGATCTCGACTGGAAGCTCTTCGCCCGCACCGACCGCTACTACGTCAAACAACGCGACAGCCACACGCCTGCTGCTGCACTGCTGCTCGTTGATGACTCCACGTCCATGCATTTTCACTCGGAGCGGGCCACGCTCTCCAAACTCCGGACCGCCCTGCTCTGCGCGTTCGCATTCGCGTATGTCCTGCACCGCCAAGGCGATGCGCTTGCCTTCCGGGCCCTTTCGCAAGCTCAACCAGCGGTGCCACCACGCACCTCACGCCGGGCGTTCCGGCACCTCGTCCAGAGTTTGGAAAAAGCCGATCGGACCGAACCTGTTTCAGAAACGGTTGGGAGTCCGGAAACTTTGGAGTTGCGCCTGAAATCAGTGGACCATCTGTTCTTCATGTCGGATTTCCTGATTCCTGAAATGCAGCAAACCCTGTGGCTGGACGCGCTCCAGCGGGTGGCGTTTCGCACCACCTGCATTCAGGTGCTCGATCCCTTTGAGGCGAATCCGGACGACAGTGTTTCGCATCTGGAGGGGCTGGAGTTTCCCAAGGTAAGCCGAGTGGTGGGTCGGGAAGACTGGCGGGACTACCGGGAGCGGTTTCGAGAACATGGGGAGCAACTGGCCCAAGCGTGCAAAGCCCGCCGCTTTGCGTGGCACGAATTGTCGTCTGGAGGTGAGGTGCCCGTGGCAATCCGGAGATTGCTGGGAATGCCGGGATTGGTGCCGGGGGGAGGCCGGCTCAGGTGACGGACGGCTCGGCAGGAGCTTTTTCGCTTTTGGCGGTTTCCGGAGCAGGTGAGGCTTCCGCAGGCACTTCCTTGAGCGAGTCGGTTTCGGAAGCTTCGTCTTGCTGGGCGGTTTTCTCGGAAGCTCCAGCCGGGGCCGCTTTTTCGGCGGGTTTGCCCTCCAGTGCGTCAGCCACGGCAACGAGTTTTTCCGGTGCGTCAAGATTCGAGAAGGGCAACTTGGCCTGTTTGGCGACACTGCCGAACTCGCTCTCCAATTCCTCCTTCACGTCCTTGAGGTCGATCTCGCGCTCAATGTCGCGCATCTCGTCTTGGACGGTGGTGCGGACGTCGTTGGTCGCCCGCTTGAGTTGCACCAAGCTCCGCCCCACGGACCGCATCACGCCAGGAAGCTTGTCGGGGCCGATGAAAATGAGCGCGACAACCGCGATGACCATCATTTCCGGGAGGCCGATACCAAACATGAGAACCCTTTCCCGTTGTAATTTGGCGCGTCCGCGCTGATGCTGATTGAAACAACTCATTTTATCTTGGACCTCGCAAGAACGCAAATGCCCCGTGATTTCATCATCGTTTTGGATTTCGGCAGCCAGTACGCTCACCTGATCGCCAAGCGCCTGCGCCACCTCGGATTCTACACCGAGATTCACGCGCCCGCCACCGACCGCACCGCCCTCGGAAATGTACGGGGACTTGTGCTTTCTGGAGGCCCCGCTTCAGTGTTTGCGGAAGAGGCTCCGGCGTTCAACCCGGATTTGCTCAACCTCGACGTCCCGATCCTTGGACTGTGTTACGGCCACCAACTCGTCGCCCGTGAATTTGGCGGCGTGATCGAGAACACTGGAACCGGAGAGTTCGGCAAGACCCGCCTTCACGCGGTAGCGGAGTCGCCGTTGTGGGAGGGCGTGACGTTTCCAAGTCAGGTGTGGATGAGCCATCAGGACAGCGTGACCGAATGCCCTCCGGAGTTCCAAGCCATCGCCGAAACCACCCCCGGCCAACTCACTGCGCTCCAACACCAGCAGCGTCCGGTTTTCACACTCCAGTTCCATCCCGAAGTGACCGATTCCGAGGGCGGCACCACCATGCTTGGCAACTTCGCTCGGCTTTGCAAGGTGCGCAGCCGCTGGTCGATGGAGACGTTCATCGCTGAAACCACCCTCCGGATTCAGGAGGAAGTCGGCGACCGCAAGGTGCTGATGTTCCTCAGCGGTGGGGTGGATTCCTCGGTTGCGTTCGCCCTGCTCGTCAAGGCGCTGGGGACGGAGCGGGTGCACGGGTTGTGCATCGACAACGGATTCATGCGCAAGCACGAGAGTGAGCAAATCATGGCATGCTACCGCAAGCTCGGCTACACGAACGTTGAGGCACGGGACTACAGCGCAACCTTCCTCACCGCCGTTTCCGGCATGACCGATCCGCAGGCCAAGCGCGCGGCCGTCGGCGCGGCCTTCATCCAAATGCACGACCGCTTTCTTCAGGAACTCGACCTGCGGCCGGAAGAGTGGATGCTGGGGCAGGGCACGCTTTATCCGGACATCATCGAGTCTGGCGGCACCGAACACGCCAACGTCATCAAGTCGCACCACAACCGCGTGCAGGAGGTGGTGGACCTGATGGCGTCCGGACAGGTCGTTGAACCCCTCAAGGATCTCTACAAGGACGAGGTTCGGCAGGTGGGTAAACTGCTCGATTTACCGGAAACGCTCGTTTGGCGACATCCCTTTCCGGGACCGGGACTTTCGATCAACGTCCTCTGCACAAACGGCAACAAGGATTTTCCGGAACAAACCGCCACGGCAAAGGCGGTTCGCACCTGCCTCAATGATCCGGAAGCGCGGGCCAACGTGTTGCCTGTGCGCTCGGTGGGTGTGCAGGGAGACCAGCGCACCTACACCCCGCCTGCTGTGCTTTGGAACACGCCCCGTGACTGGGACTGGCTGGAGGACACCTCCATCCGCATCACCAACACCGTGCGCTCCGTCAACCGCGTGGTGCTGGCGCTCGACCGACAGGGGGGACTGGCTCCGGAAGTCCAAGCACTGGATTTCCTGATTCGGGAAGCCTACTGCACCAAGGATCGGCTCGATCTCCTCCGAGACGCCGACGCGCTGGCAACGCAGGCGTTGGAACGCAACGGCCTCATGCGCGAAATCTTCCAACTGCTTGTCATCCTGCTGCCGATCTCCCGGAACGGCAAGGGCGACAGCGTGGTGCTGCGCCCCGTGGTTTCTGAAGACGTGATGACCGCGCAGTTCGCCCGACTCGACTGGAATCTGCTGGATTCGCTCACCACCGAGTTACTCGAACTTCCGGGGGTGGACACCGTCTTCTACGACGTTTCACACAAGCCTCCAGCAACCTTTGGGTGGGAGTGAGTGTCGTTCGATTTTTCTGGATTTTCAGGAGTTGGGCAGGACTGGAGGTGTCGAGCGGGATCGAACCGCTGTACGAGGTTTTGCAGACCTCTGCCTAACCACTCGGCCACGACACCCTCCGATCCTTCCAGTCTAGTCGCCCCCCTTGGAAATTCAAGCGGAAACACGGATTCCCCTTGCACCTCCGGGCAGAAATCGTATCCTGCTGGTTTGCCCGCCTGAAGTGCCGAGGTGGTGGAACTGGTAGACACGCTGTCTTGAGGGGGCAGTGGGCCATGCCCGTGGGGGTTCGAGTCCCCCCCTCGGCACCATCCTTCCTCCCAGAACCCTCCGTAATTTTGGCTCTCTTGTATTATCCGATGGTCTCCCTCAAGGGGGAGACTACCGAAGGCTGTTGCGTACCGGAAGTCACCGGCACAGCCACCACCACCATCTTCTTGATCCGTTCTTCACGGTTTTCGCGCTTACACTTGCCGCGATGACGGGAAGTACCGTGTCCCTGGCGGAACTGCGTCTCGCCACAGCGGTTTCGCTTGCCTGTTCACCATCAGTACGCCATTCTCCCACTTAGCACCAACATGAAGGCAACGTCCGCACCTGCTGGCAGCAGGTGTTGCAATACTACTGGCTATCGGGAAACCGATACAAACACCAAGGAGCTAAGATGCCACGAATCACCGGACCATCAGAGGGCCCTGTTGCCGTAACTGGCGCTGCGGGCTACATCGGAGCACACGTTGTCAAGAACCTCGTCGAAGCGGGCTACGCGGTGCGCGCCAGCGTCCGCGACGCCAGCCGCAAGGACAAGACCGAGTTTCTGCTGGCCATGAACGCTAGCGGCGCCGGAAGCGTCGAGATCTTCGAGGCCGATCTGCTGCAGGCCACCAGCGGCGCCTACGACGAGGTGTGTGCCGGATGCTCGGCCGTGTTTCACGTTGCGGCCGACTTACGCACCGACCCCGCCTACGGAGCGGGCAGCGCGCAGCGGACCTATGACGCCATCATGGACGGGACCAAGGGTGTGCTGGAGTCGTGTCGCAAGGCCGGCAGCGTCAAGCGGGTGATGTACACCTCATCGTGCGCGGCGGTGTGGGGCGGGTGGCAGGGTGGAGCGGACCCCAGCGGCCACGAGTTTACCGAGGAGGACTGGGGTGGCCACGGTACCGACGAGCGGCTGTGGAACGTCGAGAAGGCCTCCTACTCCAAGGGCAAGGTGGACGCCGAGAAGTATGGCTATGCCTGGGGCGAGGAGACCGGCATCGATGTGGTCTCGAACATGCCCGCCCATGTGCTGGGTCCCGTGCTCAGCAAGACGCAGAACAACGTGTGGCAGCAGAAGATCGGCCGGGCGCTGTCGGGGCACAGCGGCCAAGACCCTTCAGGTGGCTGGATCGGCCTGGCCTTCGGGCAGACTATCGCGGCTCTGGAGGGCGGCGCGCCGGGCTTTCTGTGGAACGTCATCGACGTGCGAGACATCGGCCAGGCGCAGCGCCTCATGGCAACCAGCAACGTTGCCACGAATGGATCCCGATACATCCTGGGCGCCACCGACGAATCCGGGGAACTGACGGCGCAGCAAATGCGCGCTGCGCTCAGCGAGCTGTATCCCAACGTTGCCGTGTGTGGCGACTGGCAGACGCCGGACACGCCAGACTTCTGGCACGGCAAGTGCGCCAAGGCCATTCGCGAACTGGGCCTGAAGACCTATCCTGTGTTGGACACGCTGCGCGCTACGGGTGACTCGCTGGTCGAGTTTGGCGTGATCGAGTTCGCAAAGAAATAGCGGCACTATGGCGACAGCAACTCCGCCGGGTTGCGGCTAAGCACTCCTCGGATGGGATTCCGCCCGCCCCTATCACCAGTGGAACTGCCTCGGGCCGTCAGCCCCCGACTTGTCGGGGCCGTCAGTCAGCCGATAGTCCCGACGGGTAATGCTTGATGCCGTCTTCTCTCCTTGTGTTCGTGAGTTGACTCAGGACTCTTCCAGCTTCTAACTTCAAAACGCCAGTGTGCGTAAGTCCTGGCCTTACAAAGCACTGGATTCGGAATCTTTGTCTTGGGCGGGTGTTGAGGGGGCTTGCTCGCTGGGGAGTTCGGGTTCGGATTCGGTGGATTCGGCAGACGTGCTCTTTTCGCCACTGGTTTTCTCCGCAATGTACTCTTGATGCTGATCCCAAATCTTCTGGAGCACGCGATTCACCAATCCATGCGAGTCGTCATCCACAAAATCCTTGCACAACTCAACAGACTCGTTGATGACAATCCGGTGTGAGATTTCAGGGCCAAAGCACATCTCGTACACGCCAAGGCGCAGGATGTTGCGGATAATCACGGAAAGCCGATTAAGCCGCCAGTTGTCGAGGTTGCGGCGGATGCGGCGGTCAATGTACTTGCGGTGATGCAATGTGCCCACTGCCAACTCGCGGGTGAAATCCCGCATCTTCTCGGGAAGCTCGGAGTGTTCCAGAAACCGGTCCACCGGACCTGAGGCCTTCGACTCAATCAGTTCCGATTGGTAGAGCGCTTGGACGGCGTGAACGCGGGCTTGATGGCGCATGGAAATTCAGGATTGTGGGCTGGCGAGCGATTGATGCAGCTTCTGCACCAGTGCCTGATTGTAGCCGTGGGAGGTCATATTGGCAACAACACGGCCCCGCACTGGATGTCCGATGAGGAAGAGGTCGCCCAGCAAATCGAGGATTTTGTGGCGCACGAATTCATCCGGAAACCGCAGTTCGGTGTTGATCACCTTGTTGTCATGCAGAATGATGTGCGAGTTGAGGTAGCCACTGCCCACCGTTCCCAGCTTCTGTGCCATGTCGATGTTCTCGAAGGTGTTGAACGACCGTGCCGGGGCAATGTCCTTGTGGAACGAATCACGCTCCGGATTGAAGGTCAGCACCTGTTCGTGGATGGGAGCAGGGTAGTCCACACGCATCTGGATTTCAAAACCCGTTGCGGGTTCCGCGTAAAGGTGTTTTTCCTGCGGGGATTCGATGCCCACCAGAATTTTCTCGTGAATGACGAGGGTGCGGGCTTCGGCGTCCTGCTCCACGGTTCCGGCTTCGGCAATCACCTTGGCAAAGTCGAGGGCGGAGC
Organism: Deltaproteobacteria bacterium; assembly: GCA_002726945.1. Lineage (GTDB taxonomy): Bacteria > SAR324 > SAR324 > SAR324 > NAC60-12 > UBA8110. The sequence goes on from PBTB01000092.1 coordinate 6,310, forward strand.
CGTCGATGTTGGGGATTTCCTCATCCACCTTGACGAGCACGTTGTCGAGCCCGGCCATGAAGAACGCGGCCATCAGGTGCTCGACCGTCCGGACCTTGCAGTTTTGCTGGGCAAGGACGGTGGAATTGGCGGTGAAGGTGTGCTCGGCGACCGATTGCGAAAAATTCTCCAGTGCAGTGATGTGTCCGGGAATGGTGGTGCCGCCCAGCGTTTGAAACTGAATCCCGGAACCCGGCTTGGCAGGGCTGAGGATGATGCCGGTGTTGCGCCCCGTGAGCAGGCCCGTGCCGTTGAGGACCATATTGTCAGCAACGGTGCGCTGTTTCCGTCCTGCGGCTTCCAGTGAAACAGCTCCAGACGGTACATCGTCCTGATACGAAACTGCTTCCAAGAGCGTGTCCGAGGCCAGTTCCTTGCGGCTTCCAGAGGGTTGGGCCAGCAGTTTCGAAACCCTGTTCAGCACCACCTCCAGTTGCAGGGGCTTCTCCAGAAAATCCACGGCTCCCAACTTGATTGCGTTGACGGCGGCTTCGATGCCGGCATGTCCGCTCATCATCACCACTGGAACTTGCGAATACGATTCGCGCAGTTGGCTGAGGATGGCCATGCCGTCCATGCCCGGAAGCCAAATGTCGAGAAAGATGAGTGCAGGGGTTCGCCGCTCCAGTTCCTGAAAGAGCGCGGTTGCGTTGGCGCAGGTGATCACCGGGTAGCCTTCATCCAGGAGGATGTTCTCCAAGGTCTCCCGGATCATGGGTTCATCGTCAACGATGCAAATGGCGTTGGTCATCTTGTGGTGACTGACAGGTTCAGGCGACCACGCGGGTGCGGCCATCTTTGGGGGTTTCCTTCGGTGGCTCTACCTTGAGGACTTCGATCTTGAAGATCAAATCGGCGCTCGGGGGAATGTCCATCTGTGGCACCCCTTGCGGGCCGTAGGCGAGTTTGGCAGGAATCCGGATTTGGAGTTTGGTGCCCTGCCGGACTCCGGCAAGTGCCTCCTCCCAACCTGCGATCACCTTGCCCGCGCCATGCTCAAGGGTGTAGGGTTTGCGCTTGGCGCGGCTGCTGTCGAACGGTGCAAACGAATCAGCGAGCCAGCCTTCGTAGTGAACGGTGACTTTGCTGCCCTTTTCGATCTTGCGGCCATCCCCCGGACGCTCCACATAGACTTCCAGTCCAGAGCGTTGCTTCTTGAATGTCGCGTCAAGGGCGAGCTTGGGACGTGGATGCTGCTCTTCCTCTTTGACCCCCTTGGCTCCAGCAGCTTTGGCGGCAGGATTGATCTTCATCGGCACGAAAAAGAGGTGGGTGTTGTGTCGCTCTCGTCCATCAGGATGGTGACCTCGATGGGAGCCGTTTCATCCCCCTGCGCAAAACCACGGTTGACCTCCAGAAAGAGGTTGATGCGGTTTCCCCGGAGATAGTACTGTCCGGAAAGCACCTCTGCGTCGCCTTCCAGCACAATCATTTTGGTCAGTTCGTCAAAGCTCGCCCGGTTGGCACGAGCCACCCGTCCGGGTTGCTGAAGGCAGACGTCCTGCTCGGCGCGAGCAAGTTGGAGTCGCTGCGCCTTGTCCGCGTGCAGAGCAATGCGCTCCGCCCGCACAAACATTTCCTCCGGAGTGCGCTCCATTTCGACCTCTCCCTCGAAAACCGCCTCGCCCTTGTCCGCATCCAGCACGGCCCGGTAGGCTTGCACGATGACTCGTTGGACGTTGGGATCTCCCGCCAGCCGCAACTCGGTGGCTTCATCTGCCTCCGGCAGGGCGATCAAGTCCAGATTCGCCTCGACCCGGAACCGTCCCTCCGAAGTGGGCAAGCCCTCAAGTTCAGCACGGTGATGCAAAAAATCGGCAAAGAGTTTGTGGGTCCGCAGCGAGCCTCGCGGAGTCGTCAGCCGCACATTGCCCTCCAACTGAAGCGTCTGCTCATTCAGGAATTCCGAATCACGCCGCTTGCCCTGCCAGCCACGCTGAAAGACCATGTAGTCGGCATTCAACTCGCGGTTCCACTGCCGAAACCAAACTGCGCCTGCACCCGTCAGTCGCTCTCCCAGTGGTTCCTTCAGGCGGTTGATCTGCAGTTTGAGCATGGTGAACTCCAGATTTTCTCGTGAAACCCACCCATGCACGTTGCCCCGGAACAGTGCCTCGCCCGCATTGAGATCGCTGCTGAACTCGTCGGCCCTGATGCGCAGTCGCTCGGCTCCGGCATAGTGCAAGATCAGTTCCGTTTCATCAGGATTTTGTGCCGTGGTGGACAACGCCCCCAAAGCCGCGACAAAGGCATTTTTTGCGGGGAATCTCCGGTCTTTCAGAGTCCCCAATACCAACAGCAAGGATTCCGGGAGACCTTCGCGTCGCAAATTCTGGAGGGTGCCCATCGTGATTTGAAACGACTCGATCGCGAGTCCGGTACGCTTCTGCGCCTGCACTTCCGGAGCGGCGACCACCCCGAACGTGACCAGCACGAACAAAGCAAACAGCAACCTCAGCATCTCAGGCATGTGCGGTTTCCAGTGTCTCGCCGGAGGAAAGCTGCCCCTGACGACGGGTGCGATGTCCATGTGCGGCGGCGATGAACGACGCAAACAGCGGATGGGGCTTGAGCGGTTTCGACTGGAGTTCCGGATGATACTGGCAGCCAATGAACCACGGATGCTCCGGAAGTTCGATGGTCTCGACGAGATCGCGCTCCGGGTACCGTCCGGAGAAGACGAGTCCGGCTTTTTCGAGTTTGGGAACAAACTCGTTCATCACCTCATAGCGATGCCGATGCCGCTCGGAAATGCGGGTGGTTTGGTAAATACGGGCGATCTTGGAGCGCACAACAAGCTCGGCCTTGTACGCTCCCAGCCGCATCGTGCCTCCGGTTTCCTGCTTGCCCTTCTGTTCGGGCATCAGATCAATGACGTTCTGCGCGTGGTTCGGTCGGAATTCTCCGGAGGAGGCCTCCTTGACTCCGGAGACGTTGCGGGCAAACTCGACAATTGCCATTTGCATCCCGAGGCAGATGCCAAAGAACGGAACGCCTTGAACGCGGGCGAACTCGATGGCGGCCACCTTGCCTTCAGTGCCGCGTACCCCAAATCCGTGGGCGACGAGGACGCCATCCACCGCCTGCAACCGTTCGGCAGCACTCCCGAATTCCAACTCCTCGGAGTCAATGTAGTGCAGGTTGACACGCAACTGATTGGCGATCCCGCCGTGGACCAGTGCTTCGTTGAGGCTTTCGTAGGAATCACGCTGGTTGACGTATTTTCCGACAAAGGCGATGTCCACCTCGCCCTGCGGATTGTGATAAGTCTCCACCAAATCCACCCACGGTTGCAACTTGGGCTGGCGGGTCCACATGTGCAGGTACTCGACGAGCCGGTCATCCAACCCCTGCCGCTGGAACATCAGCGGGGCTTCGTAAACCGAGGGGACGTCCAATCCGTCAAACACCGCGTTGGCTTCAACGTTCGTGAACAGCGAGATTTTCTGACGCAGTTTGTCCGGGAGCGGTTCGGTGGTGCGACAGATGAGGATTTCGGGCTGAATGCCGATTTCCCGGAGCTTGCCCACGCTGTGCTGCGTCGGCTTGGTCTTCATCTCGGTGGTCTGGATGATGAGCGTGAGGTGGACGAAGAGCGCGTGTTCGCGTCCATGCTCCAGCCGGAATTGCCGGATCGCCTCCAGGAACGGGAGCGATTCGATGTCGCCCACGGTACCGCCGATCTCGACGATGCAGACGTCCGCATCATCTGCCGCCGCTTTGATGGTGGACTTGATCTCGTCAATAACGTGCGGAACCACCTGCACGGTCTCTCCGAGGTATTCCCCCGCCCGTTCCTTGCGCAGAATCGAGTCGTAGATTTGCCCGGTCGTGCAGTTGTGCTTGCGGGTCAGTGTGGCGTTGGTGTAGCGTTCGTAGTGCCCAAGGTCCAAGTCGGTTTCCGCGCCGTCCTTGGTGACAAACACCTCCCCGTGCTGGAAAGGGTTCATCGTGCCTGCGTCCACGTTGATGTAAGGATCGAGCTTCATGAGGCTCACGCTCAACCCACGGGCTTCCAGCAACGCCCCGATGGACGCCGCCGCGATGCCCTTGCCCAGGCCGGAGACCACACCTCCTGTGATGAAAATGTACTTTGTCTGCATTCGTTTGTGTCGTTGGATTCTTGGTGGCTGGAGACGTCATGCCTCGTGGTCGGCTTGTCAAGCAGTCGCAGGTGACGGGGGAGCTTGGAGTGGTGTTGCTTTGCGGACATCCATGCGGCGGAGGACTTCGTCGGTCACCTGCTCCACCAGAGCAATTTTTCGGATTTCCTCATCTTTCGCCAAAGCCTCCAGCGCGACTTCCTTAGATTTGGCAAGGACCGTGCGGCGATCCCAAAACGCAAACCCAATGGCGGCGACCATGATCACCGTGAAAATCCCCGTGATGATCTGCAAGAACTGCATCAGTTCCGCAAAGCGCGTGTTCATTGAATTTTGCATCTGCTCAAAGCGCGTGTTCATTGAATTTTGCATCTGCTCAAAGCGCGTGTTCATTGAGTTTTGCATCTGCTCAAAGCGCGTGTTGAAGTCCTCACGCTGTTCGGCAAAACGCTTGTCCACCTGCTCAAAGCGTTGAGCTGTGGATTCCATGAACATCTGGAGCGTGGTCTCGATGCGCACCATATGCTTTTCCACTTGGTCAAAACGCCGATCGATCCGCTCCCGATCCTCTTGTGTGAACCCCACTTGCTGCGCTTGAGCCAGCGAAACCCACAACACGCCCAGCCCCACCACCAAGGCTCCGATTCCTGGAAATCTCATCGTCTGCTCCTTGAAAAGCTCTTTTTGAGAAGTTTAGCACACTTTCCGGATTACACAAAGTCAACCACTTTTAGCAGTCCATCAAGGTGGTTGATTGAGAATCATTTACTGATGACGCACTCGGATTTCAACTCATTGAAATCATTGTTGTTTTATAGTTAAAACTATATATTCTAGAACACATTCCTACTAAAACACAGGAAGTCAATTCATTGATATTAAACAATATTATAGTCAAATCTACTGGTTATAGGACACATCTTGGACTGTGATACAAACATACAATTCATTGATATTAAACAATATTTATTAGATTTTATCGCCAGGTCATAGTGTTCCATTTTTAATAGGTTTTACTATAACTCAGGATAACAGTGTTCGATTCTTAACGTAAAATCGATCAAAATTATCACCATCAATAAAATCAATAACTTACGAAGGGGACTGCGTAACATCAGTTCATAAGTGAAAAAACATTAACTCATTGTCTCAAAAATGTGGGCAGGGCCACCTTTTCTCTGCTCCAATCAACTTGACAGGTATTACCATCGGCTCTAGTATTACCAAATGACCCAATGTCAGGAGAAAAAGACACCATGCAAACCTCAACGAGCAAGCTGACCCGGAAGTATCAGGCGACCGTTCCCGCAGCAGTTCGCAAACAACTGAAACTCAAGGCCGGCGACCTTGTGACTTTTGAAATCGACCACGAGCGGGTGCAACTCAGAAAAGCCACGCCATTGGATGTTGAGTTCAGTTCTGCTCTGGTTCCGACTCTGAGCGAGTGGGATTCTCCCAACGATGAGGAAGCCTATCGTGACTTATGAGTCGTTTGATATTGTTGTCGTTCCTTTCCCGTTCACGGACGCCGCCCAATCCAAACACAGGCCTGCCCTTGTTCTCTCACAAAACACCACCTTTGGAGCCATCATCGGTCACTCGGTTTTGGCGATGATCACCAGCCAAAAAAACGAGCCGTGGCCCTTGGATGTGAGCATCATCACACCCCCCGCAGCGTCCGGCCTCACGGCACCTTCTGTGGTCCGAATGAAGCTGTTTACGTTGGACCATCGGCTGGTTTTCAAGAAAATTGGCACCTTGTCCAAGGCAGATCAAGCGTCTGTCAAGCAGAACCTTTCAGCGATCTTTGATTACCTCTGGCGCTGCCCACATTTTTGAGACAATGAGCCAAGATGTTTTTTCACTTATGAAGAGGAGACCCCACGACTCAGAAACAAATCCGTCGCAGTTACAGCAACGAATTCAAACACAACGCGGTTGAATTGAGTGGGCACCCCGGCCGTCAGGTGAGCGGGTAATCTCCCCCTTGAGTGTTGTGGATGGAATCTGGAACGGGCAGAGGCTCTTGCGATTTGTTAGCACTCTGCTATAGTGAGTGCTAAGTTCAACCCACGATCCCAAGCGAGGCTTCATGAATTCCCAGAAACTCACGCAGAAATCGGTGGCTGCGCTTGAAGCGGCCCACGCCGAGGTGGTGCGACGCAAGCATTCGGAACTCACCACACTGCATTTGCTCCACGCCTTGCTCACGCAGGAACAGGGGCTGGTGCCGCGTCTGCTCGACAAGCTGGACGTGGCGGTCCGGGACTTCAGCCGCGCCTTGGCAAGTGAACTGGACCGGCTGCCGACGTTTTCCGGATCAGAGCTTGGGCACGTCTCGGCTTCCGGCGATTTCAATCAGGCGTTGGTGGCAGCGGAGGATGAAGCCAAGCGGCTTGACGACGAGTACGTCAGCGTGGAGCATCTGCTGCTGGCCCTGCTCAAGCAGCGCAAATCCCCTGCGGAGCGGCTGCTCACGGAGGCTGGGGTTTCACGGAAGGACCTGCTCGCCACGCTCAAGGAACTTCGTGGTGGGCAACGGGTGACGAATCAGAACCCGGAGGAGACTTACGAGGCGCTGGAGAAGTACGGCATGGACCTCACGGAGCGTGCGCGTTCCGGAAAGCTCGATCCGGTGATCGGGCGTGACGACGAAATCCGCCGCGTGATCCAAGTCCTCTCCCGCCGCACCAAGAACAATCCTGTCCTCATTGGCGAACCCGGAGTGGGCAAGACCGCCATCGCAGAGGGGTTGGCCCAGCGCATCGCCCGTCACGATGTTCCGGACAGCCTCAAGGACAAGCGGCTGGTCTCACTGGACATGGGGGCGCTGATCGCAGGGGCGAAGTACCGGGGAGAGTTCGAGGAACGCCTCAAGGCGGTGTTGAAGGAGATGCAGGAGGCCGACGGCCAGATCGTGCTGTTCATCGATGAACTGCACACCGTGGTCGGGACGGGCAAGGTTGAGGGCGCGATGGACGCCGGAAACCTGCTCAAGCCGATGCTGGCGCGAGGCGAATTGCATTGCATCGGCGCGACCACGCTGGATGAGTACCGCAAGCACATCGAGAAGGATCCCGCGCTGGAGCGGCGTTTCCAGCAGGTGCTGGTCGCTCAACCCACGGTGGAGGACACCATTTCAATCCTGCGTGGTCTCAAGGAACGCTACGAAATCCACCATGGCGTGCGCATCAAGGACAACGCCCTCATCACCGCCGCGACGCTCTCCAACCGCTACATCACCGACCGTTTTCTGCCGGACAAGGCGATTGACCTGATGGACGAAGCCGCCGCCCGTCTGCGTGTGGAGATCAACTCCATGCCTGCCGAGATGGACGAGATTTCGCGGAAAATCCTGCAACTGGAAATTGAACAGGAAGCTCTCAAAAAGGAAACCGATTCGGCGTCCAAGGAACGGCTGGAAAAGCTCGGCAAGGATCTCGCGGACCTGCGGGAGCAGTTCAACGTGATGAAGTCGCAGTGGGAGCAGGAGAAGTCCGGACTCCACGCCGTCGCGCAGCTCAAGCAGCAGATTGACAAAACCAACATGAAGATCGAGCAGGCCCAGCGCGACTACAATCTGGAGGAAGCCGCACGTTTGGAGTACGGAACCCTGCCGGAGTTGCGCAAGCAGCTTGAGGCCGCGCAAGCCCATGAAAACGGGCAAGGTTCCGGAAACCGCCTGCTCAAGGAGGAGGTGGATGCGGAGGACATCAGCGAGATTGTGGCGCGCTGGACGGGCATCCCGGTGTCCAAGATGCTGGCGGGCGAATCCGAGAAACTGCTGCAGCTTCCGGAACACCTGCACCAGCGGGTGATCGGACAGGATGAAGCAATCCAACTGGTGTCCGATGCGGTGCAGCGTTCACGCTCCGGGATCAACGATCCCAACCGTCCACTTGGCAGTTTCATCTTCCTCGGCCCCACCGGAGTCGGGAAGACCGAACTGGCCCGCGCTCTTGCCGAATTTCTCTTTGACGACGAGCAGGCGATGGTGCGGCTCGACATGTCGGAGTACATGGAGAAACACGCGGTCTCACGCCTGATTGGAGCGCCTCCGGGGTACGTTGGCTACGACGAGGGCGGGCAACTCACTGAGGCTGTACGGCGACGTCCCTACAGCGTGGTGCTCTTCGACGAGATTGAGAAGGCGCATCCGGATGTCTTCAACACGCTGCTGCAGATTCTTGACGACGGCAGGCTCACGGATTCGCAGGGCCGCACCGTGGATTTCCGCAACACGCTGGTGCTGATGACCTCGAACCTCGGCAGTCAGCGACTCACGGAAATGGCGGGGCAGATCGAGGACACCGAGGATGAGGATGCGGAACTGATCCATAGTGCCCAGCAGAAGTTCACGGTGCAGCAAGAACTCCGGCAGCACTTCCGTCCGGAATTTCTCAACCGCATCGATGATTCCGTGGTCTTCCACCCGCTCCGCAAGCGGCACCTGCATGACATCGTGCGTATCCAGCTTCAGCGGCTGCAAAGCCGACTCGACGAACGCAGGATCACACTGGAGTTGGACGACCGTGCTGTGGATTTTCTCATTGACGTGGGCTACGACCCGACCTACGGCGCACGGCCCCTCAAGCGCACCCTCCAGAAGGAACTTGAAACCCCCCTCGCCCGTGAACTGCTCAAGGGCACCCTCAAGGACGGCTCGGTGCGGGTTTCGGTGGAGAACAGCGAGTTGCGGTTTGCTCCAGTGGGTTAGGGGTTCTGTGCAGCCCACCCTCCGACATGCAGTGATCCTCCTGAAAAAGGGGGTTGACAGCCGCGCCGTGTTTTGCGAAAGTAGCCCCAGAAATCCCGCAAGCCTGAGCTTGGGCCATTTCCTCACTCCCATATTCCAAGGAGTCCCATGAGAATGATTCCCGCAATCCTCGCCGCCCTCGTGCTGCTGCTCGCAGGCTGCTCGTCCACCGCCCCCGTCCCGGAGGGGACCAACCTTGAGGACACCCCGGAGTGGGTGCAGAACCAGGGAGACTACCAGCTCAACTTTGGAGAGGACAAGGAGGGCATCGGCGCCGCAGGCAGCGCCCCCAAGTCCGGACTGGGCACTCAAGTCCAGCGCGAGGACGCCCTGCTGGCCGCCCGCAACCAATTGGCCGCGCAAATCCGTGTCCGCGTGCGCAGCATCATCAGCCAAACCCGTCAACGGCTGCTGGAATCCGGAGTTGAGGGCACCGAGGAAATCGGCAGGCTCAACACCGAGAACGTCATCATGCAGAAGGTGGACGAGACCATCACCGGCTCCCGCGTCCTCAAGCAGTGGAAGGATCCGGAGAACGGGGAGCTGCACGTCTGGGTGGTGCTGGACGAAAAATCCATGACCCGTCTCAAGCAGGCGGCGGTGCGGGCGCTGGAGGGTGAAAGGCTCAACGAAGCCCAGCAGCGCCACAAGGAGATGATTGACGAGGCGTTCCGGGAAAATCTGGAAAGCCTGGGCCGCAAGCAATAAGGCTTTGCAACGCTCTGGACTCGTGACGGCTGATTTTGGAGTACCCATTCGAGCGGCGCAGGTAGGTCGGGCAAAGGAGGAACGACGTGCCCGATGGAACTTGCTCAGGTTCAGCGTGTTGCTCGCTTGGCTGTTGCTCACCACCACGCCGTTGTGGGCCGAGCCGAGACTGACCCTTTCCCGCCATCTGGATCGGGAGTCAGTTCCGACGGGCGAGGAACTGGTTGGACACCTCCAACTCACCAACGTTGGGAACGAACCGCTCCACATCCGTGGGGTGCAAACGAGTTGTGGTTGCACGACATTGCGGCTCAAGCAGCGGCGTATTGCCCCCGGAGACTCGGTGCAACTCGATTTCGTGGTGGACACCCGGGGCAAGTTGGGGCGCATCGAGAAGACAATCACGCTGCACACCAATGAACCGGACTCCCCGCACGTCGTCACGGTCGTCTTCCACGCCCTGCCAAGCGGAATGGCCGGGGCCGACACGCAGGCGGTTTTCCAGCCCCCGTGCGCCTCCTGCCACCTCGATCCCGGAATCGGCCAGCACTCGGCAGCACTCTTCGCGGCGGTCTGCGCGATGTGCCACCCCGACGGGGTGAAAATTCGTGAGCCGGACGCGCTCGCCCACTGGATCACCGAGGGCAATGCCCACACCGGAATGCCAGGATTTCAGGATCGCCTCACGGGAGCGCAGGTACAATCTCTTGTGACTCTACTCAAACAGTAACGAAAACGATGGCTCGTTTGCTGAGAGCATTCCTGCTGGTCATGGCGGTTTTGTTTTTCACGCTGCCTGCCCATGCGCAACTCAAGCCGGAGGCGCTGGTGATCCCGGTCTATTTCGGGTCTGCTGAAAAAGTCACGAAAGCACAAATAATTTTCACTTCACCAACAATGAAGAGAAAAATACATTGGAAATCAGATAGTTGGTTGAATGAGGATTCCCGCATCGTCCAAAAATCGTATTCCATAGCCGTCACTTGCGACACCAAAGTGCAAGGTTTTTGAGCGGTTTGCTTGAAA
>PBTB01000093.1 GCA_002726945.1 Deltaproteobacteria bacterium
CTGAACACGGTATCGAACAAATCTTCATCCTGTGAAATTGAAGAAATGTCATTTAATATCAGCAATTTGGGTATTTTTCGGCCAAGCACTAAATAACAAGGGCACCACCCATGTCAATCTCGATTTTGGGCCAAGGCGAAGGTAGCCACCCTCGGCTATGAAGCGCATCTTGCTCATCCGGACGGATCGCATCGGCGACACGGTCCTCACGCTCCCTGCCGCGACTGCGCTCAAAGATGCCCTTCCGGAAATCCAAATCAGCTTTCTAGCCCGCAACTACACCGAACCGCTGGTCCAGCAGTGTCAGGATGTGGATGAGGTGTTGGTTTACGAACCGCAAGGTCGGCATCGTGGATGGTCCGGGCACCGACAATTGGCAAGGGAACTCCGCGAAAAAGCCTTTGACGCGGCCTTGTTGTTTTTGCCGCGCCTGGAATTGGTGCTGGCGTTGAAATGGGCAGGAATTCCGGTACGCGTTGGCAGCGGTTTCCGGTGGTATTCCTTCCTGCTCACCCACACCATCAAGGAGCATCGCAAAACCTGCCAAAAGCACGAGGCGGATTACAACCACTCTCTGCTGCGGCCCTTGCTGGGTGAGTCATTGCCTCCCGTGAAGTTCGCCTTTCGACCGTTCCGAGCATCATCCGATTCGGAGCCAATCTACGCGATCATCCATCCGGGCAGCGGCCAATCCGCCCCCAATCTTTCGGTGGAGCAATACCGGGTGCTCATTGAAGTGCTGCTCGCTCAAACTCCATGGAACATTCGTCTCACCGGTTCTGCTGAGGAAATCGGACTCTGCCAGCAACTCACTTCGGGCTTTCCGGAAAATCGTGTGCAGAACCTTGCCGGACAGCACAACCTCAGCTCGTTGTTCGAGTCTATCGCTGGGTCACAATTGCTCATCACCTCCAGCACGGGACCACTACATCTTGCCAACGCAATCAACACGCCAACGCTCAGTTTCTTCTGCCCGGCGCGTCCGCACACGCCCAAGCGTTGGGGGCCGTACCACCAACAGGCATGGGTGGTGGCACCGGATCTTGCGGGCTTCGACTGGTGCCAGCAGAGCCGCTGTCCGTATGGAGGCTGCTTGAGTGAGTTGAGCAAGGAAGCAATTCGGCAAGCGCTGGAACGACGCCTCAACGGTTTGGTGAATCCGGAATCGGCAGTTCAGGAACCCGCCTGATAATCTCCGGATTTGCCACCACGCTTTTCCAGCAGTCGGACGGATTCGATGACCATGCCCTTCGTGATCGATTTGCACATGTCGTAAAGCGTGAGGGCCGCGGCGCTGGCGGCGGTGAGCGCTTCCATTTCCACTCCAGTGGGTCCGATGGTTCGCACGGTGGTCTGGATGCAGGCGTGTTCTCCTTCAAGCTGGATGTCCACGTCCACCCCCGAAAGTGCAAGCGGATGGCACATCGGCACCCAATCCGAGGTGCGCTTGGCGGCTTGGATGCCAGCGATCACGGCAGTCTGGAACACCGGCCCTTTCTTGGTGCTGCCAGTTTCCCGGAGTTGCTTGGCGAGTTCCGGCCCCAGCGCCACCCGTGCTTCAGCGACCGCAATGCGCTTCGTTGTCGTTTTCCCGGAGATATCCACCATCCTCGGCTGGTCGCCGTCGCTCAAGTGGGTGAAGGTAGAAGTGTCGTTCATGCTCAGGCAGGTTTGGTGGTTTTCTGGAAATGGCTCAGCAAGCGCCATTGCCCATGCACCAACACCTCGGCGGGGCGATATTCGGCCTTGTAGCCCATTTTTTGCGAATCTGGAACCCAGTAGCCGAGGTAGAGCCACGGTAGGCCGAGTCGTCGGCAGTATTCGATTTCATACAGCAGGGAAAAAACACCCAGACGGCGCGCAGCGAATTCCGGATCAAAGATGAAGTACACCGAACTGAGCATCTGTGGAAGGCGGTCCACCCAGCCAATGCCCACCAACTGGTCGTCAAGGTGGTAGTGCAGCATCTCGGTGGAAACCGGACTTGACACCAAGAACTCATGAAAATCTGCTGCTTCCAGCCCTGAATCTGACTTGTGCCAGCCGATTTGGTAGCGACAGTAGAGGTCATAGGCGGCATCTGAGAATTCCGTGCCTCGGGACACCACCCGGAGATCCTGATTGCGACGCCAAGTGCGACGCTGGCTCTTGTTGGGAGCAAAACGATTGACATCCACCCGGATCGGGATGCAGTTTTCGCAGTTTTTGCAGATAGGGTGGTAAACGGAGTTGCCGCTCCTGCGGAATCCTTGATCGAGCAGGGAGGCGTAAGCTGCGTCAGCAAGCTCACTGGTGTAAAAGGAGAGGTTCTCCCAGACTCCGGAGTCCCGGTAGGGGCAGGAGCCGTTGTTCGTCTGGAAAAGTTGGATGCGCTGTCCACCCATGATTCACTGCTGATTCATCCTCGGATCACCTTCATCGGCATCAAGCAGGCCAATCCCGCTCGCTGGCTCAGTCCGGAAGCCCTGTGGCAATGATGGTGACGGTGATCTGATCCGAAACATCCTCGGGGAAAGACGCCCCCCAGATCAGGTTGACATCCTCATCGGCCATCTCCTCAATCTTTGTCATCGCCTCGTTGATCTCCAGTGCACTGGTGTCTTTTGGCCCCACGACATGCACCAAAATTCCCCGGGCACCCCGGATGTCCTGATTGCCCATCAGCGAACTGTGCATCGCGTTGTGGACAGCGCGTTCCAGCCGATCCTGTCCAGAAGCGGTGCCGCGCCCAATCACAGCCTGGCCCATGTTCTCCATGATCGTCTGCACGTCGGCGAAATCGACGTTGATGTCGCCCGCCCCATTGAGCAAATCCGTGATGCCTTGGATGGCGTTGATAAGGACTGAATCCACCATGTGGAACGCCTCCAGCAGACTGGTCGTCTGAGTTGAAGCATCCTGAAGCTTGTCGTTGGGAATGACGAGCAGGGTGTCGGTGTGCTGTCGCAGTTCCTCCACGCCCTCAAGGGCGACCTGCATGCGGCGCTTGCCCTCAAACGAAAACGGAAGCGTGACCACCCCCACGGTGAGAATCTGCCGGGCCTTGGCAATCCGGGCCACCACTGGGGCAACTCCGGTTCCGGTGCCACCGCCCATGCCTGCTGCAATGAACACCATGTTCGCTCCGGCCAGCGCCTGTTCAATCTCGTTTGCGGTTTCTTCAGCAGCGTTTGTGCCCACTTCCGGACGCGCCCCGGCACCCAACCCGCGAGTCATGTCCTTTCCCAACTCGATTTTGTGGTCCGCCTTGTTGCGCTGGAGCGCCTTGAGGTCCGTGTTGCAAATCACCATCTCGACTTGACGGATGCCCACGTCCACCATCTTGGTGACCACGTTGCCTCCGGCACCTCCGGCCCCAAAAACCTTGATGTTTGGAATGAACGTTTCTTGCACCGAGAGAAACGCCCGAGATTTCGGCTCATCGGTGCTGGGTCCGGGACTTGTCATTGCAGGGTCAATCATTGTGATCCAAGGAATCTGTGGACTATCAGCCCGTGGGGTGCTGAGTCCTCCCGGTTTTGGCACAACAGTATCCGGGAGGAAACGATAAACCAAATTGTGATGATCTCTCGCACGTCTTTCTGCCATGATGAGCGCAAAAGGTCAATCTGCATCTGACAGACTCCCCCTTAAGGGGGGGCAAGTAAAAGTGAGACTTTTTACCGAAGCGACTGGACGATGGCCCATCATTTGTGTCGAGTGAGAGATTTGATTTGGTCACCCACACAAGTAGAAAAACAGCGTCCCCATGCAGAGCGGGGTGGGCATCCGGAGGAAGTTGCAACACGATCCTCTGGTTGCTTTCCGAGGAGGCGTCTTATGTAACCGGAACGTTGGTGGACGTTTCCGGAGAACGCTAACCTCAACTCTGCAACAGAGATCAGGTGTTGCGCCCGACCATCACAAACGCGGACCAGTAAAACGGGGCACTCCAGCGGATGGACTCCACCATCTCCAATCGCGCTTCCCGCATGGCTTGGCGCAGAGGCATTCCGGAGAGGTACTTGTCGTAGAACTTGGTCATCAAAAGCTGGGTGCCGTCGTCACTGACCTCCCAGAAGGAGTTGACTACAGAATTCACGCCAGCTTCCTGAAACGAGCGCCGGAGTCCGTACACGCCTTCTCCTTCGTGAATTTCCCCCAATCCCGTTTCACAGGCGGAAAGCACGACCAACTGGGTTCCCGTGAGGTCGAGGCTGAGGACTTCCATCGCCGTGAGAACCCCATCGTTGTCGGTGTCGATTTCCCCAAGCAGAGGTGCATTGGCGTTCAATCCGGCAAAGGCGAGTCCAGCCCGCAAAAGCGGATTGTCCGCAGGCGGTGGCAAGCGACTCGCGCTTCCGCGTGAAAGCCCTTTGATGCGTCTGGCGAGGGTTTCTTCCTCTTTCAGGAAGAAACCGTGGGTGGCAATGTGCAGGATTTGCGGTCGTTCAGAAATCATCCGGAGTCGTTGCTCCTCACCATCCCGGCGGGCGAAAATAATTGTCGAGAGGTCTTTCTCATCCATCACCTCCTTGATCACCTCTCCTTCCTTTTCGGCACCTGGCAACGGGTCAAACCGCAGCCCCCGAAGTCCGGACCCCATGCGTGCCCCCTGAGCCACGCTGCTGGAGCGCTTGCGGGAAACCTCTTTGGCTTTGGGAGAGTTGATGATCTTGTCAGAGTCATAATCCGGACCTGCGACAATGACAATGCCTCCCTTAGCAGGAGGGAGTTGATCTGCAACCAAATCCCGGGATGAACTGATCAGGCGCAGGTCGTGTTTTTGGATGAGGTACGCCTCATCGTCATCCACCAGCACGTCAAAAGGCAGGATGTTGAGAACGCTGTCCGGAACCACATAAATGATTTCCTGCTCGCCCAAATACTCCGTGAGTGGTTCCCAGAGGGGAACCCAGAGTTCGTTTGCCGCCATCATGACATCCTCGTCTTCCGAGCCTTCATCCTGAATGGTCTCCCGGACGATTTCGATCATTTCGCGGATGGGTTCAAGCTCTCCGTAGTTGACGATGTTGACTTCTCCCCCGGAAATCACGACTGCCAGCAGTTGCAGGGTTTGATCCTGATTACGGTAAACAAGGAAGTCCACCAGGGCCACCTCTTCCAGTTGCTCCACCACCTCTTCTGGCGTCACGGGCCTCAGCACTTCCCGGAAGCGTTGGCTGGCCTGTCCAAGCTGGAGCTGTAGCGCATTCACCCGCTCTTCTAGCGTGTGGATTTTGCTGGCAAACACGTCCCGGTTTTCCGGAGTGGGGCCAGCGAGGGTCAGAGATGCCAATTCCTTTCGGGTGA
The DNA here is from genome assembly GCA_002726945.1 of Deltaproteobacteria bacterium. GTDB lineage: Bacteria > SAR324 > SAR324 > SAR324 > NAC60-12 > UBA8110. Next base: position 5,293 of record PBTB01000093.1, read on the forward strand.
CCGTGAGTTCGCTGGTGATGGATCCCAGCACAGGATCGTTGGCCATCTGCACGACCTGCTGGGTTTCGCTGGTGATTTTCAGCAGGAGTCCCTTGCGCTGAAGGCTGACATTCAGCACTTCCAAAGCGATCTCCTCGCCTGCCTCTCCTTGTTTGAGCAGAAGCCGCAGGTAGGCATCCTGTTCCGGGCGGTGCAGTCCGATGTAGGATTGCCTCGTGTTGTCTCCGGCAACCCACAGCACCCGATCAAAGAAGGTGTTGCGCCGGGCAAAGCCTTCGCGCCGCAATTCGTGGGCGTCACCGTATTCCTCCAACTCTTCCAGCAAATCGGCCAGATTGTTGAGCGTTTCAAAGGTGTACGGATGGAAGGATCCCAGCACCTCCTCTTCCAGAGCGAGGGTTGCTTGCAGTTGCTCGACGGCATCCTCGTAGTGCCCCATGCGGGCGAGCAAGACTCCGAAGTCGTTCATGCTCCGGAGCGTGTCGGCATGTCGTTTGGTGAACACCTCAGTGCGTCGCCGCAGGGCTTCGGAGAGCAGCGGTTCGGCCTGCTCGTAGTCCTCCAGCTGCATGAGAACACGCCCAAGGTTGTTGAGCGCCTTCATCGTGTTTTGATGCGTTTTTCCAAGTTGGGTTTCCCAGGCTTGAGAGACTTCCGTGAACAACGGAAGGGCTTCTTGCGGACGGTTGTCCCGGAGGTAGAGGTAGCCAAGGTTGTTGAGGTTGGCCAGCGTGTTGGGGTGCGATTCTCCGTAAACCTCGCGGTTCAGTTGAATGGCGGATTTGTAGTTCAACTCCGACCGCTCGAAATCCCCTTGGGATTCGTAAAGAAATGCGAGGTTGTTGAGCAGGGCAAGAGTGCTTAGGTGCTCCGGACCAAGCTTGGTTTGCGCATTGGAAAACGCCTGCTTGAAGAGTGGTTCGGCTTGGTCGTAGAGTCCTTGGCTTTCCAAGAGTTGGGCCAGGTTGTTCTGGAGGTTGATGATATTGGGCGCGTAGCGGTCGTCATCGCCGAGCGCGTCTTCCATGATCTGGAGGGCACTCCGGAACTGCTGCTCGGCGAGTGCGTAGCTGCCCAAGCGCTGGTTCACGCTGGCGAGGTTGTTGAGATTGGTGGCGATGTTCGGGTGGGCGTCTCCGAGCAGCTTGCGGTCCAACTCGTACACCTGCCCGTGAAGCTCAAGCGCCTGCTCCAGGCGCCCGGTGTCCTCGTAAAGTTGAGCGAGGTGGCTCGTCGCCTGAATCGTGAGGGCGTCCTCTTGGCCAATGCCGATGTTGACCTGCGCCAAAACCTCAGAGAAAAGTGCCTCTGCGGTTTCGTACTGTCCGAGTTGACGATGGGTGTCCGCGAGAGCTTCCACCGTTGAGAGGGTTTCATGATCTTCAGCACCAAACACCTCGGTTTGCAGGGTCCGGAGTTGCTTGAGAGAGTCGAGGGATTTTTGCAACTGCCCCTGAAGTTGCTGCACACGAGCGATGGCGGAAAGCGTGGAGAGGGTTTCCGGATGTTGGCTCCCCAGAGCAATTTCAAGCCCTTGGTGGACGGTTTGGAGATGAGACGATGCTGCCGCAAGTTGCTGCTGGGTTTCGAGGTTAAGCGCGAGTGTCCGGAGACGAATCAGGGTTTGGGGGTCTGGTTCGCCAAGGCTGCGAATGGAGCGTTGGTACGATTCGGAGCGGAGTTCGTGGGCATAAGCGAACTCGCCAACGTATTCCAGAAAATCGGCGTATTTGTCCAGCGTCGTCAGGGTCAAGGGATCGTCCGGGCCCAACACCTCCTGCAGGGAGCCGAGGGTTTCCTGATAAAGCTGGTTCGCTTCCTCAAGGTAGCCCACCTCAACCAAGAGTTGGGCTTGGTAGCCAAGGGTGAGTTCCACCAAGCCGGGATCGTTGGGTGCAAGGGTGTCTTGTGCAAGGAAGAACATTTCGGTGGAAATCGCGAGGGCTTGCTCCAGATTTCCTTCCTGATAAAGCTGTTCAACCTGCGCCTGAAGCTTGGCAAGCTGCTCCAGAGGGTCCATGGTGCTGTCTTGGGCAACTCCGGTCAGGGGCAGGCTGGTGAGGAGCAGGAGGCCGATGGCCAGCACATTCCTCCGGAAGCATTGACTTGGAATTGAGGGCATCGTCTTTTTTGGATCAAGGGTTTTAGGCTGCGTTGTCCAGTTGGGTCCGGAGCGTTTCCAGTTGCTTGGAGGAAGTTTCCCAGGAAGCAAGAGATTTTGACAGTTCCTGCTCCAGTTGCTGATGCTTGTGCTGGAGCCGTTCGATTTCAGCAGACGGATGTTCAACATAAAATCCATCGGAACTGAAGAGTTGGTTGAGCTGCACGAGTTCCCGCTCGGCGTGGGAGATGCGAGTTTCCAACCGTTCCGTTTCCTTGGCAAGTTTGGCAAGGTTACGCTTCAGATCCTTGCGTTGCTCGTGCGAGAGCTTGCTGGCCGTCTGGAGGGTTGGTTTGCGGCTCCGGGGCGTTCCGGAATTCGCACTGAGGTGATCATCTCCAAAATGATTGAGGTACTCCTGATAGTTGCCGGGGTAGTCACGCGCCCCCTCGGGGGTGAGTTCGAGAACGTGAGTGGCGATCTCCGCAACAAAATAGCGGTCGTGGCTGACAACGATCACGGTTCCGGGGTAGGCGTTGAGTGCATCCGCGAGGACTTCAACGCCTTCAAGGTCAAGATGATTGGTCGGCTCGTCCAGCACGAGGACGTTGCGGTTTTCCAGCATGATCTTTGCAAAAAGCAGCCGAGCGGCCTCGCCCCCGCTGAGCGCACCCACCTGCTTCAAGGCCTCGTCCCCGGAAAGCAGCACCCGGCCCAGCAACCCCCGGATGAAGCTGACAGTTTCGTGCGAAGCGAACTGGTAAAGCCAGTCGTATGCGCTCACGCTGCCCTGCAGTTGCTCGTGGTGGTCCTGCGCGAAGTAGGAAATGCTGACCTCGTAGCCCCATTCGTATGCTCCGGAATCCGGAACCAACTGCTCAAGTGCAATTTTCAGGAGGGTGGACTTGCCAATGCCGTTGGGACCAATCAGAGCCACCTTCTCTCCGCGCTCCACCTGAAACGAGATGTCCTGCAAAACCGGAGTCTGGTTGAACTGCTTGTTCAAGCCCTTCACCTTGAGGACCAGCCGTCCGGAAGGACGTTCCTGCTGGAATTGCAGCTTGGGTGCAATACGAGACGAACGGCGGATTTCGGGAATCTCCAGCTTCTCGATCTGCTTCACTCGGGACTGGGCCTGGCGGGCCTTGGTCGCCTTGTAGCGAAAGCGGTCCACGAACGACTGCATTTCGGCAACTCGGCGCTCCAAGCTTTCGATCTCCTTGCCTTTTTGTTCCTCGGCCAACGCCTTGGCTGCCAGAAAATGCTCGCAGTTTCCGGTGTAGGCGCGGATTTCCTGATAGTCAATGTCCACAATTTGGGTTGCGACAGCGTTGAGGAAGCGGCGGTCGTGCGAGATGAAGATGAGGGTTCCGGAAAACTGATCGCGCAGGAAGGACTCCAACCAGCGGATGGAAACGATGTCGAGGTGGTTGGTCGGTTCATCGAGCAGCAACACGTCCGGAGCTTGAAACAACAGTTGTGCCATCAGCACCCGCAGCTTGAAGCCCCCGGAAAGCACCTGCATCGGCTCCCGATGATAACGCTCCAGAATGCCAAGCCCGGACAGCAATTCCTCGGCATTCGCTTCGGCAACGTACCCGTCCTGCTCGGCAATGACGATTTCCAGCTCGGCGAGCCGATGCCCGGTTTCGGCGTCATGCTTGCCAGAATCAAGTAACGTCGTTTTTTCCTGAAGTGCCACCCACAATGCGGGCTTGCCCTGAAAGACCACGTCAAGGATGCGGTCCTGTTCAAACCGGAAGTGGTCTTGGCGCAACACGCCAAGCTGCACATCACGTGGAATCGAAATCACGCCTCTCGACGGGGTTTCCTCCCCGGTGATCAGGCGCAACAGGGTGGTCTTGCCCACGCCATTCGCGCCAACCAACCCATAGCGCTTGCCAGAGTTGAAGCTCAAGGAGGAGTCCTCGAAGAGCATCTTGCTCCCGTAGTGCATGGTCAGTCCAGCCAAGCTGATCATTGAGGAACTGTCTCCATAAGGTGGTGAGGGGCTTCAGGGTGATCTTAGAAACTAATGAAATCCAAGGGGAATCTCAACGCATTTCCACCACCAAGGTTGCACGTCCCCTTCGGATGGGCTTTATTTTTCTCGACAACCTGCCCAAAATCATCCCATCTGAATTTCGGGAGCCTCATGCATCGCCACGCCAATTTGCCCCAGCCGAACTCGTACTTTGACCGGAACCAGCCGGACAATGAGTCGTTACTGGTCCAACTCTGCGAACACCTCCACCGCTCCGGGTTTCTCTACAACGACGCGAATCCTGCAGAGCTTCGGCGTGGCGAAGAGGGGCTTCTGGATTTCTTTGAGCAGGAAGCACAAGTGGTGCAGGAGTTTCTGCCCCGGGAACGGCTCCAGCAGTTTCTGGAACACCTCCAGCGCTTCAACTGGCCGCAGGAGCAACTGCGCGGTCGTCTGCATCGGCGCATCGTCAGTGCGTTTGACCGCTTGGCGCGTGGGATCCACCACCACTTCAACATCCGGCGCAACTTGGCGATTGGACTTCAGCAGCCGGACGGGCATCCGCTGTCGGAGTTTCTGCTCCATGTGGAGGCGTACTGGACCCTGCTCCTGAAAACGGAGGAACCAACCATCGAGCAGCACGAGGAAACAGAGGAAGAGGAACCCGATCTTTCCGGGCAGCACTATTCCATCGAGGACATCCTGCAACTCCGCAAGCAGGTGCAGGAGCGGGTTGCGGCCCGCCAGTTTATGAGAATGGTGTTGGGAGACATCGCCAAACAGCGCGGGGTGACGGTGGGCCAGCTCGATCCGGAAGCCGGACCACTACAACCGGAAGAGCGCCAGCACGAGCGGATTGAATTCCTGCGGCCTTCGCAAGCTCCGGCACGTCCGGACCCGAAGCCGGTGCTGGTGGCGGCCCCCGCGACGGAGGACAAGGTGGAGGTGGAAGCGCCGGAGTCGGATTTGGATTTGGTGCTGGAACCGGACTTGTCGCTGGGCGCAGAGGGGCGGGAGGAAGTTCCACTGCTGACTCCGGAGATTGAAATCGCCGAACCCTCCACTGCTGATGCGATGTTTCAGGAGGAAAATCCAAAAGTCGAAGCTCCGGAAACCACAACTTCGGAGGGGTCGGAATCGGTAGCAGGCAATGACTCGGAATCAGCAGAGCGTACAGAGTCGTCTGCTGAAGTCTCAGTTGAAGAAAAATCTACAGCCCCGGAACCTGCGAAGGAGTCGGAAGAGTTTGAGGAGGGGCCTCCAGCGCCTACTCCGACGACAGCGGCGGCTCTGCTCGACCTCAGTGACGAGGACATTGACGATGATGATTTTGAGGAAGGACTGAAGGAAGTTTCCACGGACGAAGCCGACGTGGTGTTCGGAACCGGGCCAGTCACCCGCGATTCCCTGCAACGTTATGTGCGGGAGTATCCGGACAGCGCACTCCGGTTTCTCCTGCGGCGCGAAATAGACGGACGCCTCCTCGCCAGAGAAATCGAGTCGGTTCACGAGCAGTGGCAGGAGCGCGGACTGGTGCGCGGGCGTGTGAGCCGTTACCTACTGGAGTTGATGAGTTGGGAGGAAATCCCGGATTTGCCCATCCATGAACTGCTGGGCGAAGTGCGTCGGCACCTCGTCACACTCCGTGTCACTGAGGGAGCTTGAAGAAAAGCTGGAGCAGGTCGTTGTAGGTGACGAACAGCATCAGGGCAAGGAGAACCGAAAAGCCGACCATCTGAGTGCGTTCCCGGAGGACAGCGCTGAGTGGGCTGCCTTTAAACTTTTCAACGAGCAGTAGCAGGATGTGGCCGCCATCCAAAGCCGGGATGGGTAGCAGGTTGAAGATGCCAAGCTGAAGGCTGATGATCGCGGTGAGGAAGAAGAGTTCCGTCCAGCCACTTTCAGCGGCTTCCCCAATCACTTTGCCAATCCGGAGCGGCCCGCCGACGTCATCCAGCGATCCCTGGCCGGAAATCAACTGTCCGAGGAAGGAGAAGGTTGCTCCAACGAGGTACAGCAACCGTCCCACACCGCGTTGCACTGCCTCGCCAAAGCTGAAGCTCAGCACCTTCATCTCCAGCGTCATGCCGAGCAGGTAGCGTCCGGACTCCGGATCAAAACTCGGCGTGACGCCCACCCGGAACTGCTCCCCGTCGCGCTCCACTTCAACTCGCAGAGGCTGTAAAGCCGCATCACCTCCAGCGGAGTCCCGGTGTTGCTGCAGCGCCTGAACCATCGGCGAGATTTCGTTCCAGTCCTGAATCAACTGGTCGTTGATGCGCATAATGCGGTCGCCCGGAACGATGCCCGACTCTTGTGCCGCAGAATTCTCCAGCAGGGTGCCCACGACTGGTGGTATCCGGGGCACCCAACCCATTTCACCTGTCTGGTACACCCCTGTGACTGGAAGGAAAGCACCGTTGCGGTAAAGCTCCAATGTCAGGGGAGAGTCCGGAGGGAGAGCGGAAGTGAGTTCACTCACCGTGCGCCAGTCGCTGGCCTCCTGTCCATTGATGGAGAGGATTTCGTCTCCGGGTTGGACGCCAAGTTCAGCGGCCAAGGTTGCAGGACGAATCTGGTGGATCACTGGAGAGGAAAAGAGGTATCCGGGAGAGTCCACGCCCATCCAATAGACCAACGGCATGAACAACAGGGCCACCAGCAGGTTCATGGCTGGACCTGCGACGAGGATGTAGATTCGCTGCAAGATCGACTTTGCTGCGTAATTCCTGGGATTGTCCGGATCCTCGTCGTGCATGTTCTGCCCGTAAAGCTGGACGTAGCCACCGACAGGAATCCATGACAAGCGATACTCTGTTTCGCCGATCTGCTTGCCGATGAGCTTGGGGGGGAATCCGATGGAGAAGGCTTGCACCTGGACTCCGACATGCCGGGCTGCGAGGTAGTGCCCCATTTCGTGGATGAAGATGAGGAATCCAAGCACTAGGAGGAAGGCAACAATCGTGGTCATGGTCGCTCAGGCAACGGCTTGTGGCAGAGGTTCGCGGGTGAGGTTGCGGTTCATCAAAGCAGCAGCTTGTTCTCGACCCCAAGCATCAGCGCACAGGGCGTCATCCAAGGTTTTGGGAGTGGTCAGCAATTCTGGATGGGTCTGTTGCACTTTCCAAAATTGCAGCACCGCTTGCAGCGTTTGGGTGATGTCGAGAAACCGGATTGCTCCTGCAAGAAAGGCGGCGACCAGCACTTCGTTTGCACCGTTTATCACTGCGGGTGCGCTGCCGCCGAAGCGGGCGGCCTGCATGGCTAGGTCAAGGCATGGAAAACGCTGCAAGTCGGCAGGTGCAAAATCGAGCCGCCCCAGTGCTTCAAGTTGCAGTTTCGGGAGGGAAAGCGGCAACCGATCCGGATAGGCGAGGCAGTAGGCAATGGGGATGCGCATGTCCGGCAGCCCAAGCTGGGCGAGGAAGGAGCCATCCACAAACTCGACCAGCGAGTGGACGATGCTTTGTCGGTGGACAACCACCCGGATTTGATCCACGGAAAGGCCAAACAGCCAGCGGGCTTCGATAACCTCCAGCCCCTTGTTCATCATTGTTGCAGAGTCGATGGTGACTTTGGGACCCATCTCCCAATTCGGATGGGCAAGGGCTTCATCAACGGTGATGTTGGCAAACTCCGTGGGCGGACGGTCGCGGAACGGCCCCCCGGAGGCGGTGAGGATGATGCGAGCGACGTGTTCCCGCGCATGCCCGTGGAGCGCCTGAAAGATGGCGTTGTGTTCGCTGTCGGTGGGCAGCAGGGTGGCTCCAGTGCGCTTCGCTTCGTTGACGAACAACTCTCCGGCCAGCACAAGTGGTTCCTTGTTGGCGATTGCAATTGCCTTGCCTGCCTGCACCGCTGCATAGCCCGGAAGCAAACCCGCTGCCCCGACGATACCGGAAACAACAAGCTCCACCTCCGGATCGCCAGCAAGCCGCACCAAGCCCACCTCACCAACACAAACTCCCACTTCTGGAAACGTGGCTCGCAGGTCGCCCGCAGCGGTTTCCGACCCCACGCAAACACGGTCGGGCCGGAATTCCCGAATTTGTTCGGCTAGCTGCTCAACGGATTGGTGGCAAGAAAGCGAAACCACACGGAAGCGTTCCGGAAACTCCCGGACAATGTCCAGGGTGCTGCCCCCGATGGACCCTGTGGATCCGAGAACCGAGATGGGCTTGCTGGCGGTCATAGCCAAAAGGTCAGGTAGTAGAATGCCGGAGCGGCCAGCAAGTGCCCGTCAGCGCGGTCGAGGATGCCGCCGTGTCCGGGAAGTAGCGAGCCGGAATCCTTGACGGCACAGAGGCGCTTCATTTTCGATTCCACCAAATCACCCACCTGCCCAACGGCTGCGGTGAGGATGCCCAGAATCAAGGCTTCATGCCAGGCAATGCTCATAAAGGCCCCGGCACACAGTAGTCCAACCAATCCGGCTCCAGCGAGCCCACAGCCGCTGCCTTCCCAGGTTTTCTTGGGGCTGACCGTGGGGGCGAGTGGAATGCGTCCAAATTGCTTCCCGCCGAAATACGCGAAGATGTCACTGAAGGACACCACCAACAGGACAAAGAACAACTCTGGAATTCCACTGGGGCGCGAGGCGATCAGCGTGAAGTGTTGCAAACTCCAGACGATCCAGAGCAAGCCCAGCGCACCCACGCCAAATCCGGCCAAGCCTTCCAGCGACTTGACGGGTTGGGAGAGCAGCGACCAGCCAATCCAGAGCAGCAAGCTTGCGAAGAGTGCAGCCGTCAGGCCGTTCATGCCTGCGAAAAGGGTTCCTGCCGACATCAGCACAACCGCTGTAGCTAGAGCGGCAAAGGGGACGGGCGAGGAGGTGCCGGAGAGCATCCCGGAGTACTCCCAAACTCCGAGCAAGGCAATCGCCACGACTAGCAGTCCAATGCCGAAGGGGGGCAAATAAATCAGCAGGAGAATCAGTGCCCCGGCCAGCGGTACTCCCGTTTTGACGCGAGCAAGGAGATCGGAAGGCAGAGCAGGGCTGGCTGACATGAAGGGCATTCTGGAGGTCAGTCCGAGGTGTTGGTGGCGGTCACTCCCCCCATCCGGCGCTTGCGGTTCTGGAAATCCAGCAGGGCGCGATGGAAATCGGATTTGTTGAAATCCGGCCAGAGGACGGGGGTGAAGTGGAATTCCGCATACACCCCCTGCCAAGTCAGGAAATTGGACACGCGCTGCTCGCCGCTGGTACGGATGATCAGGCCGGGGTCCGGAGTGTCCGGGGTGTAGGTGTGTTGGGAGATCACCACTTCGTCAATGTCTTCAGGCCGCAACTCCCCGCGCTGCACGGCGGCGGCGATCAGGCGCACCGCCCGGACGAGTTCAGCGCGTCCACCATAGTTGACCGCAAGGTGTAGCCGCATCCCTCGGTTTTCCTGAGTGGCGGCAAGGGCCTGGTTCAGGGGTATCTGCACGAAATCCGGTAGCCGGGAGGGGTCGCCAAGCAGGCGGAAGTGAACATCGTGCTTGAGCATCGTTTCCAATTCCTTGATGAGAAATTCCGCGAACAAATCCATCAAGGCCGAAACTTCCCCGGAAGGTCGGTTCCAGTTTTCGGTGGAGAAGGCATAGAGGGTGAGGTTGGCCAAGCCAAGCTCAACGGCGGCTTCAACGGTTGCCCGCACCGCCCGCACCGCGTTACGGTGTCCCTGAAAGCGCGGAAACAGTCGTTGTTCCGCCCAGCGGCCATTGCCGTCCATGATCACCGCAACGTGCTGGGGCAACCGCTCAAGGTCAATTTGATCATGCAACGATTCCGAATCCGTGGGATTGGTGCTGGAAGCGGAAGCGGTCGTGGATGGAGATTGCTGAAACACGCTGGGTTCTTGTGGAGAAAATGGCTTGCATTGCAAGACTAATCAGAGTAGGCCGGGCGCGGCGGGAAAACAAGCCTTTACTCTGAGGGTTGGTCAGAAAGGGTGAAAGTGAAACTTTCACCCAATCACTCCGGTGCGCCTGCATCATGGACCTCCCCATCCCGACAGGGGACACGAGCGTCATCGCTTCAAGAATCCCACTCCTCTCC
>PBTB01000094.1 GCA_002726945.1 Deltaproteobacteria bacterium
AGGTTCAGGATTGGTTTTACTTGCTGCAAGGAGGGTTTTGAGGACAACCCGGAGAAACTGCAGAAAGCAGGGTTTCCCCACATGCAAACGCAGGGATGCACGTGCCTCCCGTCAGGAACGTCTCCGCATGCGGATGCGGCGCAGCCAGTGCAGGGGACGCTGCACTCCGGAGGCCTCCTCCTGACGGGCGAGTTGCGCCACCGCCGCATTGAAATTATTGGCTGTGGCTGGAATAATCTCACGTCAGCTTTTTAACGGATCCTTTTGGCTGCTTGCCCGCATGAGTCTGCCCATCCACCGCTTTGAAACACAGGCCCGGACTGTTCTGCTGGAATCCCGGCGGCTGGCGGAGCGTCGCAAGGATGCCTGGATCACCCCCCACCATCTGCTCTGGGTGCTGCTCAGTCATTCGGCCTCGCCTCCTGCCAACCTCACTCCCGCCCTCACCGCCCAGTCCTTGGAGTCGGAGTTGGATCACACCCCCGCTCCGGAACGGCAATTGAAGTTTGCCTGTGTCGATCCATCGCTGAAACAGTTGCTCCTGAATCTCATCAAAGCCTCACAAGCGCAAGCGACCCCTGCCGGAGTGCCGGAGCTTTGGGACGCCTTGAGTGAGGCCGGAATTCTTGAAGACTACCAAGTCGCTCCTCCGTCCCCCGTCCCGGAAGCCAACGAGAGCGCAACCGCAGTTCCAGCACTTTCATTGAGTGCAGGGGTTCCGGAGGTTCAGGCCAGTGTCCCGCTGTTGGCAGAATTCAAGGGGTCGGCCTCTCCAAACGATTTTTCCCTGCGCGGACGTGACGAAGCACTGCTGCGCTGTTTGCGCCTACTGAGCAGTCGCACCACCACCTGCGTTTTGCTGGTCGGGATTCCGGGTTGTGGAAAGACGGCACTGCTCCGGGAACTTGCCCGCCGCTTTGCACAGGAGTTGGTGCCCAGTCCGTTACGGGGGTATCGGCTGGTCACGGACCTGCCCAATCGCTCCACCGAGGGAGCGGCTCCGGACTTTCCCCAGCAACTGTTCCATGAGCTTCAGGCGTGGTCCACCCCAACCATTTTGGTTCTTGATGCTCCGGCTTCCCACACGAGCAAGCACACCACTCGGCCTCTGTTCGTCCAACAACTTTTGGAACTGATCCAGCCACACGATTCGCTCAAACTGCTCGTCAGCTTGACGCCAGAGCAGCTTGCCCACTACCCGGACCCCCACTCGACGAATACTCAAAGTGCTCTGCTGACGCTGCTGCCGCTTGGAGTCGAAGCGACGACTGAAGTGTTGCGGGACCACAAGCGTGGTGTCGAGGAAAGCCACAACGTTTACCTTGCTCCAGAAGCCCTGCCGCTGGCGGCACGCCTTGCACTCTCAACGTCTCCGGAGCAGGCCCGGCCCAGTTCAGCGCTGGGCTTGCTGGAAAAAGCAGCCCTCGAATACGGCGTGAAACTTGACCAACTTGCCTTGGCCAATCCAGGCAGCCCGGAGCCCAAGCTCTTGCTGCGCCTTGCCCAACTCCAACGCAAGCAGGAGGCAGTCCGGCATGCTGAGCAGAACGCCCTGAACCAAGGGAACCTAGACCGTGCGTCCGAGCTGCATTTTGAAACACAGTCCACGCTCAGCACAGAGATTGAGAACGCAAATCAAGAATACGTCCGGCTGGGCGGGGACCGTTTCCTTCCGGAGTGCATCACGCCAGCGTGGGTTGCTGAAATCGCCGGACGGTTACTTGGACAAGCCCCGGAACTGCTGCTGGACACGCTGCCGGAACGGTTGTTTCGGTTGAAGGAGCAACTCACCAGGGTAGTGGTCGGGGCCGAACAGGTTTTTGACTCGCTGCTCCAAGCGCTGATGCGCGTCAAAACTCCAGATGGGCATCTGCGCGGCGTCCTGCTTTGGATCGGTCCACAAGGTTCGGGAAAGACCACACTGCTCCGCGCCTTGCAAAACATCTGGTTCGGAAGCAACGCAGAGTCACTCGTCATCACAGATGACACCGACACAACGAGTCCCGCAACGCCCGTCCGGACAAAAACACCACTGCCCGCACGGGGACTGGTGCATCTGAACCACCTCACGAAGATGGGCGAACCGGAAATGCAGCGGCTGAAGGCGTGGGTTTCCGGGGTGGATTCGCCCTTTTCCGGAACCGTGGGGGACCGCTTGGTGGTTTTGGAAGCAACACTGGATTCCGCCCCAAGCTCTCTCAACCAAACCTCGGACTGGCTACGCTTTGTCGGGCGGCATATTCCCGTGCTTTGGCTGGAGCACTTGGACGCGATCCTCACCTTTTCACAACCCAATGCAAGCGAGCGTCGCCGCATCGCCGAGGACATGCTGGCAAAGCTTCAGGAAAAAGCAGTCCCGTCCGGAGTCCGGATCACTTGGGAAGGCACCCTGCCCGTTGAGGCCGTTGGTCTGTGTCCAGAAGACCAAGCCTGCTGGGGATTGCACTGGAGGATTGCGGAAAGGCTGGAGCAGGAATTGGCAGGGCAACTCCTGCAAGCTCAGGCATCGGGAAGCCTGAGCCTGAAGGTGGTGGTCCGGGACGGGAGCTTGAAGCTGGTGCGGAGTGGAATTCAGGATCAGGCGTAAATTGGTCGCAACTCCTTGAGGGCGGCGATCATGAGCTGCCGTTCCTGATTGAGCTTCACAAGGTCGCGGGACCAGCGCAGGGCGGTTTTCGCCGTTTCCGGAGGGAAGCCCAGCTTGCCGCAGATCATGGTGAGGTAAGTGACCTCGGAATGCTTCACCTTGCCATCCGCTGCAATCAGTTCGACAAGGTAGTAGAAGAAAGCGCCTGCGGCCTCTCGATCCACCTCAAGGTTGTTTATGAGAGGAATCTCGCGGGTTTTCGCAGCTTGCAGCAAAGCCTGCTTTTCCTCGTTGTTCTCTGCGACAATGTTCAGCGCTTCCTTCATGTAGGGCATCTCGCTGACATCGAGCATTTTATCGACAACCAAGGCACCCACCATTGCCCGGGCCAGCCATTTTTTTCCGTCCGGACTCAGCTTTTCAAGAAACTCGCGTTGAATCTTCAACTCGTACATTGATAACTCCTTTTGAAGTGGTGCAACGAGCAACGGTCCACATGATCCGGCTTGCAGCTTCTGTACGAGACAGTAATAATGTTTTTTCGTAAACGCAAGATGCCAAATTTTTCACGGAGCAACACTTGAGCGAAGAAAAACTCGAAATCCAAGGCACCGTCCTTGAATCCTCCAAGGGCATTTTCCGGGTGAAACTGGAGAATGACCATGTGGTCATCGGCTATCTTTCCGGCAAGATGAAGATGTACAAAATCCGGGTGCTGCCCGGAGATTCCGTCACAATGGAAATCTCCCCCTACGACTTGTCCAAGGGCCGTATCACTCGCCGGGAACGCACCTCGCCCTGAACTCCCGCACTCCTCGTCCTTTCTCACCGTGTGGCCCAACGGGGGGTCAATTCACGCCTGAATCATGAAAAACGTGTTTGAGCGGGCTCTGGCCTCGGCCCTCATGGAACTGTTGAGTTCCTGCGATTCCGCTCCGGAGTGGTCCGTCGCCGAGATGCTTGCCCTGCTGGAACACCCCCCGGACGCGGCCTTGGGAGACTACGCCTTTCCGTGCTTCCAACTCGCCCGGTTTTTTCGAAAAGCCCCCCCAGCCATTGCCGCTGAGCTCGCCGAGCAGTGGGGGAACTCCGATGTGAGTGCACACGGAGTGGAGCAAGTGCAGGCCACTGGACCCTACCTCAACTTCACGATCAGCCCCGGAGTGCTGGCGGACGCAATCCTCCCCGCCATTGCGAAGGGCCACAGTTTTGACGCACCACAGGTGGCGGCTCGGGAGCGCGTGATGATTGAGTTTTCTCAGCCGAACACCCACAAGGGCTTCCATGTGGGACACTTGCGCAACGTCGCGCTCGGCGATGCGCTCTGCCGGATTTTCCGCTACAACGGCTACGAGGTCGTCGGGGCCAACTACATCGGCGATGTCGGCACCCACATTGCGAAATGCCTCTGGTACTACGAGTCTTTCAATCAGGACCCCCCTCCGGAACAGCAGCGCGGAGCATGGCTGGGGGAGCTTTACACCAAGGCGACTCTGCTGCTCGAAGACGCGCCTGTGGAGCAGCGGAAGACCTATCAGCAGGAGGTTCGGGAAATCCTGAAAAAACTGGAGGGCGGTGATCCGAAACTCGATGCCACCTGGCAGGAAACCCGCCAGTGGTCTCTCGACGATTTTGCTGAAATCTACGAGTGGCTGGGTGTTCACTTCGACTGCGTTTTCTTTGAATCGGAAGTGGACGACGAGGGCAAGGAGATTGTCCTGCAAGGCGAACAGGACGGTGTTTTCCAGCTTTCGGAGGGGGCCATCGGGATCGACTTGGAGGAGGAGTTGGGTTTTTTTCTGTTGCTCAAATCGGACGGCACCACGCTCTACTCCACCAAGGATCTCGCGCTCGCCAAGCACAAGTTCGACCAATTTGGTATTGACCGCTCAATCTATGTCGTGGGCGCGGAGCAGACGCTGCACTTCAAGCAGGTCTTTGCGACCCTGCGCAGAATGGGCTACGAGCAGGCGGAGTTGTGCCACCATTTGCCCTATGCGTTGGTGATGCTTCCGGAGGGCAAGATGAGTTCGCGGGCGGGAAACGTCATCCTCTTTTCGCAACTGCGACAGAAAATCATGGACTCGCTGCGGACGCAGCATTTTCAAGCCCGCAAGGGGGAGTGGCCGGATGAGGAAATCGAGGAGACTTGCCGGAAGGTGGCTGTCGCCGCCCTCAAGTACGGAATGCTCGCGCAGGATCCTGCCAAGCAGATCGTCTTCTCGATGGAGGACTGGCTCAAGACCGAGGGTGACACCGGAACCTACCTGGTCTATGCCTATGTCCGGATTTGCAGCATTGTGCGGCAACTGGGCATCGAACCCTCCGCCGATGCCGATTGCTCCCTGCTTTGCCACCCCAATGAGAAGGCACTGAGCCGTCGGTTGCTCGACTTCAATCGGGCGGTCTGGTCCGCCGGAGAGCAGTTCAAACCCTCCCTGCTGGCTCACGCGCTCTACGGTCTTGCCCGCGACTTCAGCCGCGCCTACACCACCTGTTCCGTCAAGCACGCCAAAACCGAAGCCCTGCAACACGCCCGGCTCCTGCTGTTCCACGGCGTTGCCGAAACGCTCAAGCAGGGACTCCACCTGCTGGGGATCACCCCTCCAGAGCGGCTCTAGTCAGTGTTTGCGCACGAGGCGTTGGGCGTAAAAACCGTCCTCCCCGTGCAAATCCGGACGTCGCAACAGCGGGTCGGAATCCAACTCAAACTCGGGATGCTTGGCAAGGAAGGCGTTGAGGCGTTCCTGATTCTCCGCTTGCAACAGACTGCACGTTGCGTACACCATCCGGCCTCTGGGTTTGACGAGTGGGGCGTAGGTTTCGAGGATCTCCGCCTGCAAACGCCCAAGGCGTTCGATTCCGGACTCGCTGAGCGACCACTTCTTGTCCGGGTTGCGGCGGATCGTGCCTGTGCCGCTGCACGGGGTGTCGAGCAGCACGGCATCGAAGCTGCGATGTAGACGCTTGAAGTCCTTGGTGGACTGCACCAGCTTGGCCTGATAATTTCCAACTCCGGCCCGCTTCGCCCGTCTGCGCAGTTCCTTCAGCTTCCAATACACCACGTCCAGTGCCAGCAGCGTCCCCCGGTTTTCCATCAGCATCGCCAAGTGCAGGGTCTTGCCGCCCGCGCCCGCGCAGACATCGGCCACCCGCTCCCCCGGACGCGGATCGAGCAGCAGCCCGACCCGCTGTGAGGCGAGGTCTTGCACCTCCAACCAGCCCTGCTTGAACGCCTCGGTGCGAAACACATTCGCCCGCTCCTGCAGCACGAGGGCGTTGGGTAAATTCAGGACTGCCTCCGCTTCGATCCCGTCTTGCTGCAAGGCGTGGCGCACCTGATCACGGTTGGCCTTCAGCGTGTTCACCCGCAGGCAAACGGGGGCGGAGTCGTTGAGGGATGCCAACACCGCTTGCGTCTCGTTGCCATATTCGTCCAGAAGCCGCTGGTGCAGCCACTCCGGAAACGCGACCTCCTCCCACGGCGTCAGTTCAAGTCGGCTCCATTGGGAGCGCCAGGCACCCGGCTCCGGAATCTCAAATCCACCCTCTGCAAAAAACTGCTGTAAAAAATCCGTGGGATCCGCCCCGTGCCGCCAGATTTCGTAAGCCGCCCAGCGCCTGAGCAGAGTTCCGGGGTTTCGAAGGTCTCCGTCGTCTCCGGACAGGCGCTCCACGTAGTTCCACCAGCGCACAAGGTTGTAGCTGCGCTCGGCGACAAACGCCCGGTCGCGCTTGCCCCAACGCTTGTTCCTCCGAAAAAGTGACTCGATCGCCTTGTCAGCAGGTTTGTGGTGGGCGAAAACGGAGGCCAGCACCTGCACCACCCCTTGCACCAGCGAGGGGCGGTAGGTGATTGAAGGAGAGTGGTCCCCAGACATCAAGCGCGTTCTGGCGTTCCCACTCGAAGAAGTGCTGGAGGTAGCGGTTCCACTCGTCCAGCTTGAGCTTGACACAGGAGTTCGCCGATGAAATGGTCGGCGAGTGTGGAGAGTCCAAGTTCTCCGTTGGCATCTTCCATCAGGTTCGTCTTGCCGTCCTTGCTCCAGACCGAAACATGCGCATGGCAGCCGTTGCCGGTCGGCAGCGGCAGCGGCTTGGGCATGAAGGTGGCGCGGAGTCCTTTTCCTTTGCGAACTCTGCGGGATTGACGCCCATTTTCTGCCTCGGTGAGGGGTTGGGTTCACAGCCTGACGTGCACCGCGGCTGCAAGGTTGATGAGTTGGAACAGGGGTTCATCCCAGAAAGCGCAGAGGATCCCACTCCAAAACCTTGTAGAAGTTCCTGAGCCAGATTTCAAGTGAGAACCCAAGCCTTCCCCCGGGCGGGAGGCGGGGCTGCCTTGCCTCTCTGGGATTCACCCCCGATAGCCAGTCGCTCTTGCAACACCTGCTGCCAGCAGGTGCGGACGTTGCCTTCATGTTGGTGCTAAGTGGGAGAATGGCGTGCTGAGGGTGAAACGGCAAGGGAAACCCATCAAAATAATGGGGTCATGAACTTCCTGACGAACGTATTTGTGGTTCTTCGAATCGACTTCAGAGCAGCGTAAAATCGCGGTCGTCCATCAAACTCAGTTTATTCCCCACCCAGTCCGATTCGTTGAGCCCCGCGAGCAGGGCGAGCCCCTGCTCGCGTGCAGCTTGGTCCACCGGAGCATAAGGCAGCCGAAAAACGGGCTGTGTGGCCCCCGTCATGGCGAGGAGTGTGTTGAGTGCGTTGGGACTGGGGACGTGGAAGAGCCACGCCATCAGTGGCTGGAGGCATTCGTTGAGCGAAGGATCGTCGGTGTCCATCAGCTTGCGCATCAGTCTCGGGACCACATTGGCGATCACGGAAATCACACCGTGCGCCCCATGCCGATGGCGTCCCTCAAAGCACTGGTCATCGTTTCCAGACCAGCAGGCAATGCCCTTGGACTCGTAATGCTCCATGCGCTCGTTGCCTGCACACTCCTTCACACCAAGCAGGTTGGGATGCTGAGCAAGGTCTTCGATCAGTTCCGGCTGGAGATCCTGTCCGGTGCGGGCGGGCACGTTGTAGATGATCCCAGGGCCGAGATCAAGGACACGCTGGAAATGCTCGCGGAGTCCACGGTCGGAGGTTTTGCCATAGTAGGGGTTGATCTGCAAAGCGGCGTGCATTCCCACCGAAAAGCCGAAGCGCGTGGCCCGAACGGCTTCGCGAGTGTTGTTGCTGCCCGTGTTACCGACGATCAACAGCCGGTCCCCAAAGCACTGCGCTGCATGAGCGATAAGTATCAGTTCTTCCTCCCAGTCCATCAGATGCCCCTCTCCAGTGGTTCCGGCGATGATCAGCCCTTCCACTCCAGCAGAAATCTGGGCTTCCACAAGTTGGTCAAAGGTGTCGAGGTCAATCTCCCCGTCAGAGGTGTACGGAGTTTTGATCGCAGTCATGAGACTGGCGGACTTGATACGTTCCATTGGGATGGCTCGGCTGAGATTCAGGGTGCTTTCTGCAAATGTGCTTCGTAGTAGCGCGAATAGAGATTCCCGCGCTCCGGAAAACGGACTCCATACACATTACTGCGAAGTCCTGGACGGAAAAAGCTGTTTTCGATGACGCCGACCCATTGATCGGTGAGATGCTTGGGGAGCATGATCTGGATGCGGTCGCCGTCCTGAAACTGCGGGTTGATCGCCTTGGGCATGGGGCAGACCGGCTTGTAGCTTGCCGTGTCCCCGTAGCAAATCCAAGAGGCACGGATGGTCACGCCAAGGCGCTCCGCCCCCCCATATGCGGCAATATAGTCTGACGGCGAGAACGCCGTGATGATCTTTTGGGAAATGTTAGTCACACGGTCAAAGACCTCCAGCTCGTAGGCACGGTACTCTGCCTGCGCAAGCGTTGCAGAAAGCAGGGATGCTCCCAAGACGATGCCGAAGGCACGGATGATCATCGCATGGCCCCCTCGAAGCTTGCACCTTCAAACACAGTTTCGTGTTCGTAAATCCCGGACAGCCCCGCTCCGTTAAAGTTGCTGCCGGTGAAGTCGGCAAAGGAGAGGTTCGCGTTGTCGAGAGTTGCGTCCTGAAACAACACTTCTGACCCTTGGGCGTGGACAAGCTGCGAGGAAGTCAGGTCGGTCGTGTTAAAGCGCGCGTGATGCAAGGTCGCCGCAAACAGGGAGGCATTCCCGAGCTTGCACTCCTCCAGCGAGGCCGCCGTGAGGTCACAAAAGTTGAGGATTGCACCGGTCAGCAGAGACGCCTGAAGGTGTGACCCGGTGAAGTGTGATCCACTGAAATCGGCGTTTTCCGCCAACAGTTCTTTCGCATCACAGGCGCTGAAATCGCAGATTTGCAGCTTGGCTCCTCCAAGCAGAACGTTGTGCAACACCGCCTGAGAGAAATTGGAGAGGTGCCCTTTCACGTCCAGCATCACGGATTGCACGAGGCGGCAACCACTCAGGTTGGTCCGGACGAGCGTGCAGTTGCGCAGGTTGGCTTCGGACAGGTCGCTGTCCTGCATATTGGTGTCGCTGAGGTCACACTCGATGATGGCCGATTCCCGCAGGCTGGTGTTGCGCATCTCACAGCGGCTGAGGTTGCACGCTTCAAAGCGGGTGTAGCTCATGGGGACGCCGTTGAAGGTGCTGCCCTCCAACTTGCACTTCCGGAAGTCGCCGCCATCGAGATTCGATTCCTCAAAGTTCAATCCGCTGAGGTCCATCTCCTTGAGAATTTCGCGGCGTTTCACGCGCCGTTGCACTTCAACCTTGGTGATCTCTGCCATCGCCTCCAGTCCGGTTGGGATTGCTAGAAGGGCATCCGGGGAAAGTACCGCTGGTGCTTCTCCAACAGATCGCCGCATGGCCGGGACTGAATCCCGTTCTGCTCAAAGAAGTACGCGACCTTTGTCGCCGGAGTGAGGACGTTGTAGCGCATGCGACGGACATTGACCGCCGTTCCGGGCTGCACCTTGTTGGTGACAAAAACGATGCCGCCGTCCACTTCGTTGTTGAACTGGTTGATGTCGTTTTGCAACTCCAGCTTGCGGAGGTCGTTGAACAGCCCCCACAGGTTTTTGCGCAGACTGCTGACTTTCTCCTGAAGCGCCTCCGGATCACTTGGAAGCTGCTGGTTCTTGAGGCTGTCCAGTGCCTCTTCAAGCTCCTTGTGTTGGTCTTCAAACTGCTCGTGGGATTTTTGCAGGCTTTCCTTGAGGGCGTTGAAGCTTTTCCGGGCGTTGATGGAAATGCCTGCATCCAAAAACGTCTGGGGCGGTTCTTCCTCGGAATCCTCTGGCAAATCCTCCGGAATTTCCTCGCCAATGTTGGAAATCCAGAGCAGGTTTCCCGCCTGAAGGGTGCCTCTGGAAGCATAGCCGCGCTCACCCACGATCCGCAGGGTGTTGCCCGCAAACACCTTGGACGCACTGATGTAGTCCGTCACCAGCACGTTCTCCACCGCGCTCACCTGCGCGTCGTCCATGGACTGGGCCAGCACCGATCCCCCCGCCTGCACCAAGCCTCCGACGATGCCCTGCTTCACCCGGATGTCGCCGCTGGCCCGCAGCTTGGCCTTGCCCACGGAACCGCCCACGTCAATGCGAGTCGCCTCCACGCTGTAACGGTCGGAGACACTGCCCTTGATTTTCAGGATGCCGTCAAAACGGATGTGTCCGGTGCTGGCGTCCACCTTGTCAATGACCTTCACCTCTTCCACCGAGAGTGAGGAGCCTAGCTGGCAGAGTGATCCATCCTTGGTGGCGATGATGGCGGTGCGGTCGTCATTGTAGCGGGTGTTACGTCCGGGACGGATGCGGTAGGCTTTGCCGCTGAACGCCGTGATCGCCTTGCCGGTGATGGTGAAGCCGTCCACCCCTGCCGTGGAGGGGGTGAGCTTGACGAGCGTGTTCCCGGCCTTGACCTCCTGGAGCATCGGTATTTCCCGCAGGTTGACCTGCGCTCCGGGCTTGGGGCGCGTGCCTTCCTTGAGGAAGGACATCTCGGCCCAGCCATCCTGGCCATGTACGGGCACTCGACCTTGTGCAACGACAGTGGGTTCGTAATACACCTGCTCGTTGATCATGCGCTGGATCGTGTCCTTGTCAATGCCCTGCTGAATGCCCTGCTCCTTGAGAGCATCCAAACAACGCTCCATGGTGACGGGCTGAGCAGGTTCCTGTGGTGGAACGATGTTCAGGAACACCTGTGACTCGTCCTCGTTCATTTCCACCAAGACAATGAATTCCGTGGTCTTCTCGTCGCAGAGGTACTCAAAATTTCCGGAGGTTTGCTCGAAGACTTCCAGCAGAATTTCGGGCAGGTAGTCCGTCCCCATGACATGCAAGTCGGCTTGGATCTCGTCCAAATCCGGAACCTCCGCCCCCACAAGTTGAGGCGGCACCCGCAGCAGAATCTTGCCGTCGGAAATGGAAATCTTGTAAAGCTCGGCCTTGGCCATGTCGTGTGTGTGCCTTGGGTCAGCTTACGACAGTGATCAGGGTGTCCCGTTCGTCCTGACTCAGTCGCCGCGACTCTCCAGGGTTCATCTCCCCCAGTGTCAGCGTCCCGATCCGGAAGCGCTTGATCTTGAGGACCGGGTAGCCGACACGCAGGAGCATCTTCTTGATCTGCTGGTTGGTGCCCTCCTGAAGAGAGACCTCCAGCCACGTCTTGTCGTTGATGAAGTGCAGCACCTTCACCCTCGCGGGCTGGTGCCGTCGCCCCTCAAAGGTGACGCCCCGGCGAATCGGAGCCAGTTGCGCGTCCTCCACCTTGCCTTTGACCTTAACAAAGTAGCTCTTCCAGACCTTGAACTTGGGGTGCATGAGTTGGTGCGCCAACTCCCCGTCGTTGGTGACGAGGATCAGCCCCTCGGCATCATAATCCAAGCGCCCCACCGGAAACAACCTCCGATTGGTTTTTGGAAAGAACTCCCGGATGGTGGTCCGGCCCTGCGGATCGTGGAGGGAGGTGATGCAATTCTTGGGCTTGTAGAGCGCGTAAACCTCCTGATCCCTAGCCTGCGTGATCCGAACGCGCTCGCCATCCACTTCCAGCACATCCACTTCCGGAACCATTTGCGTACCCAACACCAAGACGGTTTCGCCGTTGAGCGTCACGCGACCCGTCTGGATCAACTCCTCGGCACTGCGGCGAGACGCGATTCCGGCCTGGGCGATCACCTTCTGAAGCCGGACCCGGATTTTTGGGGTGGTTTTCAAAGACGATTTGGATTTCGCTGAAGTGGTCATCCGGCCTGACTGGATTCTTGTTGCAGTTGCTCTAAGGCCGACTGGGCCGCCACTTGGCTTGCCTCCTTCTTGCTGGTGCCCTTCCCGCGCCCGTATTCCTGATTGTTGATGAGGACGGCCATCTCAAATTCCTTCTCATGGTCTGGGCCTTCCTCCCCGACAAGTTCGTAAAGGCACAAGGTGCTGAGCAGTTTTTGCACCAGTTCCTGCAATTCGGACTTGTAGTCGCGGGAAATGAAGGCGGAGGAATCCCTAGGAAGTTCCTCATCAAAAAGCTGTTCAACCACCTGAGCGGTTTTTTCAACGCCACCCTCGGAGCGGCTGTCGAGGTAGAGCGCAGCAATCACCGCCTCCAAGGCATCGGCGAGCAGCGAAGGTTTCTTGCGGCCTCCGGTCATTTCCTCCCCCCGTCCAAGACGCAGGAACATGCCGAGATCAAGGCGAATGGCAATACGGCTGAGGAGAGCTTCGTTGACAAGGCTCGCCCGGAACTTCGAGAGTCCCCCCTCGTCAAGGTCCGGGAAGCGTTCCATCAGCAGTTCGCTCACCAACAGGTCCAGCACTGCGTCGCCAAGAAACTCCAACCGCTCGTTGTTGGGCCGGAGTTCTCCGTCAACCTCGGAGGGCACAGACTTGTGGGTCAGCGCCTGCTCCAGCAGTTCCGGGTGCCGGAATCGATGGCCGAGAAGCCGGGCAAAGCGGTTGAGGTCGTTGGTGGGCATGGCATCAACGCCTGCGCCGCTTGCACCACGCCCGCATCGTCTGCTGGTGGAGGGCACCAAGCGTGGCGGTTTGGATGAGGATGTCAAGGGGGCCCTGCCGTACCTCCAGCTTGGACACCCCGCTGGGGCACAACTCGCGCAGTGCCACCGGAGGTTCCAGCCGGAAAGTGCCACCCAGCACGGACAGGTCGCTGGCTTCCGCATCCGGATTGGAGTGCAGACGATCAGAGTCGTGATAGAGTTGAACGGTGTAGCAGCCGGAGAGCAGGACGGCTCCCAACACAACGAGCGCAAGTCGTACCGCGCCCGTTGTAGTTGGCAGTGTCGGGAGATTGAAATTGATCATTTCCGGAAAATCTGGTCTGCTTCGAGAAATTATCCTGTCTGTCTGCCAAAGTGACAAGCACCTGCTTTTGCTGAAAAACGTTCCCTTTTACTATCCCAATATCCGCTTGCATGACAAGTTTTATTGACACCCACTGCCACTTGGACCGGCTCGCCCTCACCCCAAAAGCAGCGGTGAAGCAAGCTCAGAATGCCGGGGTGGGAACCGTAGTGACGATTGCGGTGGACGCGGAATCCGTTGATTTTGTGGACGGTTTCACTCAGGAGCATCCAGAAGTCTTCGGCAGCCTTGGGGTGCATCCGCACGATGCCAAGACTTACACCGAGTCACTGGGCGCGGAAATTCAGGAGCGTGTACAGCGCAACCCGAAGATTCGGGCCGTCGGTGAAATGGGGCTGGACTACCACTACAACTTCTCCGCCGCAGAAACCCAGCAGATGGTGTTCCGAAAACAACTTCAGAGCGCTGAAATGCTCCAGCTTCCGGTGGTGTTGCACACCCGCGAAGCCGAGGAGGACACCCTCCGGATTCTGGAGGAGAATCCGGTCTCCCGGAAAGGCGTTGCCCACAGTTTCACGGGATCGCAGGAAATGGCGGATGCACTGTTGGTGATGGGCTGGTTTATCGGCATCAACGGCATCGTCACTTTCAAGAACGCCGAAGCACTCCGGAAAGTAGTGCGCACCCTGCCGCTCGACCGCCTTTTGCTGGAAACGGACGCTCCGTACCTGACGCCCGTGCCGTTCCGGGGCAAGCCCAACGACCCCTCGCGGATTCCCGTGATCGCAGAGTTTCTTGCCGAAGATTTGGGAGTTCCGGTCGTGCAACTCGCCGCACAAACCGCCGAAAACGCGAGGCGCTTGTTCGCGCTGCCTGCGTGAGCGTCAAGCAGGGTTTGGCGTTTCTGCCCGGATTGCGGTATGCTCTACGGGAATGTCACGGATATTGCTTGCCTCCAGAACTCAGAGGTATGTCTGATCACGCCATTGCTCACTAGGAACACAGATGGAACAAGGAACACTCATTGGAACAATTTTGGCCTGGCTGATGTTGCTGATGGCCATGGCCTTTGATTTCACCACCTTTCAGCTCAAGCTGGGGAACCTCGGCTACTTTGTTGACGCCCCTTCCTTGCTGATCGTCTTTGGAGGCACCATTGCCTCCACCCTCATCGCCCACCCGATGGGAGACGCCAAAGGGCAGTTCGGCTATGTTGGGAAATCTTGGAAGACTAGCACGGTGCAGATGGTGGAAACCCTGACTCTGATTGTGGACGTTGCCAAGATTGCCCGCAAGAACATCCTCGCCATTGAGGACGCCCTGCCCAGCATCGAAAACCTCTACCTGCGAGGCGGGCTTCGGTTGGTGGTGGACCGTGTGGAACGCGAGAACATCAACGACATGATGGCGCACGAGATGAAATACACGATGGCTGGGAAGGATACCGAAATAAACGTAGTTGGAACAATGGCCTCTCTGTGCCCTGCATGGGGGATGCTGGGGACACTGGTTGGACTGGTCCTGCTCCTGCAAAACCTTGATGACCCTTCCGCGATCGGACCAGCCATGGCCGTTGCATTGATTACAACCTTTTACGGTTCGCTGTTTGCTAACACCATCTTCTCTCCAGCCAAAACTAAGCTCTCCCAGTATGCAGCTGATGAGAAGGTTCTCATGGAAATGATCAAGGACGGTGTCCTCTACATTGAAGGCGGGCAGCGTCCAGACTTTATCGAAAGCGACCTCATGAACTACTTGCCACCGGACAAGAAGAAGATGTACGAAGCCCTCAAGTTCGAGGGCGGCGGCGGTGAAGGCGGCGGCTGATCCTCCTGAGTTGGAGCCGACATGGGCCAGCTAATTGACGAGGAGGACTGTGAGGTTTGTGTGCCGTTCGAGCAGGAGTGGATCTTCACCTACGGCGATCTGGTCACCCTCTTGCTCTGCTTCTTCATCCTGCTCTTCTCGATGTGCCGGACAGACGTGAATAAGCTCATTCAGGTTTCTGAAAGCTTCAAGTCCCAGCCTCCCGGAAGCCCCTTCGTCTTCAAAGGTCGCAGTTCCCAGCAGGATAAAATCAAGCAAGACTTGGAGCAGGTTGAGATGCCGGACGATGTCACCGTCCGGGCCTCAAAGGGTGGGGTGGAGGTTGCGTTCAACAAGGTTGTCGCGTTCGACCAAGGCTCCACCGAGTTGAAGCAAGAAATCAAGCAGGTGATTGATGGAACTCTGGCAATCATTGGAGTGATGCAGAACGACATCCTCATCTCCGGACACACGGACTCATCCGACACCAACCCGAAATACCCCTCAAGCTGGGAGATGTCCGTCGCCCGCGCCAGCGTGATCGCCGCTTATCTGGAAACCAAGGAGATTCCGGCCAAGCGTATCCAGGTCGCGGGGTTCGGAGACTCTCGGCCCCGGTTCCATGCGGATACTCCGTACAAGCGCAGCCTCAACCGGCGGGTGGAGATCGTCCTGCTTCCGGAAGACCAGACACGCTGATTCCACGCACCATCCTGAGCGGAGCCTATGGGCCAACTGATTGACGAGGAAGATTGTGAAGTCTGTGTGCCGTTCGATCAGGAATGGATCTTCACCTACGGCGATCTGGTCACCCTTCTGCTCTGCTTCTTCATTCTGCTCTTTGCAACATGCGTGTACGAGACCCGGAAGTTCAAGGCCGTTGCCGAGAGCTTCAAGCCGCTCCCTCCGGGTTCTCCATTCATGCAGGAAGGCCGAGATTCCGTGGTCGAGCAAATTTCCAAGGAAGTGGAGCAGACCGAGCTTGGGGACGACACGCGGGTGACGGTTGAGGAAAAGGGAGTGGTGGTCTCCTTTGCCGCCAGTGCGACGTTTGAGCCGGGATCC
>PBTB01000095.1 GCA_002726945.1 Deltaproteobacteria bacterium
CCCCCTTGAGTGTTGTTCCTCTGAAAATCGGGAACAATAACTGTAACCCGGGGGAAACGCACCGGAAAACGCC
This sequence comes from Deltaproteobacteria bacterium, assembly GCA_002726945.1. Classification (GTDB taxonomy): domain Bacteria; phylum SAR324; class SAR324; order SAR324; family NAC60-12; genus UBA8110. The sequence continues at coordinate 74 of PBTB01000095.1, forward strand.
GTCTCTTTGCAAAATCCCAACACTTGACAGGGTGCATTTTGCTGAGGACAGGCACCAACACTCAAGAGGGGGACTATCTCTCAATATGGGAAGATGGTATATTCATTTCAGGAAATCGCCTTACTCGTGGAAGGCTTTCAGGAGCGGAGCCCGCGAAGGGTGCCGGAGCCGCTGAATGGCCTTGGCCTCAATCTGGCGGATACGCTCACGGGTGACATCAAAATCCAGCCCGATTTCCTCCAGCGTCGCCTCCTTGTTTCCGTCAATGCCGAAGCGTTGCTGGATCACCCGCTCCTCCCGATCCGTGAGGGTTCCCAAAGTACTCCGCAGGGAGTGCTCCAGGTTATGCCGCGTGGTGACCTCGTCGGGCTTACGAATCTTGTCGTCCGCGATGAAGTCCCGGAGGTGCGAGTCGTCGTCATCACCGATTGGCGTGTCCAGCGAGACCGGATCACGGGCGATTCGCAACGCCTCCTTGACCTTGTCGAGCGGCATCTTGAGATGCTCTTCCAACTCGCCCGGAGTCGGTTCGCGCCCATGCTCCTGCGTGGTGGTCCGCCAGATTTGTGAGAGCTTGTTGATGGTCTCGATCATATGGACCGGAATCCGGATCGTGCGGGCCTGATCAATGATCGCCCGTGTGATTGACTGCCGAATCCACCACGTCGCATAGGTTGAGAACTTGTAGCCTCGGCGGTATTCGAACTTCTCCACCGCCCGCATCAAACCAAGATTCCCCTCCTGAATGAGGTCGAGGAACTGGAGTCCGCGGTTGATGTGCTTTTTTGCAATGCTGATCACGAGTCGCAGGTTGGCCCGCGTGAGTCGGTTCTTGGCTTCGTTGACCCGGTTTTGGGCGGCCTTCAGCCGATGCACCGTGCCATTGAACTCATCTTCCAGCACTCCGGTCTGCTCCAAATGCAGTTCGGCGCGGTGACGGTAGAGTCCGGCTTTCTCAAAATTCCTCCGAGCCGCCCTGAACTGGGAATTTGTTGCCCGTGCGATTTTTTTCTCGGTGTACAACTTCTTCCTGGGCGTGTCGGTCTGGTCCAACTTCTCAAAGAGCTTCTGAGCATTCTCATACGTCATGTTCAGTGCCTTCTCAAAACGGCGGGCACGGGATTGGTCCAGCTGCACCTGCCGATGCTGGTCCAGCAGCAGCTTGCCCATCGACAACAACTGCTGGGAGCTGAAGCTGATGTGCTTCAGTTCCTCACACAACGCCGCCCGCTTCTTGGAGAGGTCGGACTTGCCGCCCTTATTACGAGCGCGAATCAGGCCCTTGTATGCCCTCTCCATCCGGGACAAACCCTTCACGAGGGTCTTTGACGCAGTTTCCTCGTCCTCAATGAGGTTGTCATTGTGATCAATGCCAGCAATCAAACTGCGTGCGCGGGTCTCGCCCTTCTTCAACTCGCTCTTGAGCAAGACAAGGTAGTCCATCACCAGTGGGGATTCGACAAACACCTCAATCAAGGCCTCGTTCCCCTGCTCGATCTCCTGGGCGACTTCCAGTTCCTGCTTGCGGCTCAAGAGCTTGTAGCGGCCCATCTTACGCAGGTACACCTGCACCGGGTCGTCATTGGGATATTCCAGTTCTCCGTAGTCAAAGCCCGTCACGTTGTCCATGCGGAACCTCGGATCATACTCCCCGCGATGGCCGCCGTCATCGTCGGATCTCATCGAGGAGCGTGCCACGTTGGCACGGGAAGAGCGTTTGTTGGTAGTGGTTCGATCAGCCATATCGTCCAGTCTCATATTGTCACGATCCCGGAAATTTGGATTTGGTGACATTTCCATATCATGCTTGCAAAGCTGTTATGGTACCTACTATACTCTCAAGTTTACCAAAAATGGTCAACCCCTTGGATGTCGATTGTTTGAATCAATGTGTTTCAATACTGCCTCTGCACCGTATTTTTCGGGTTCTGGGCAACTGGCAACCTGCCTGTCACCGACTAAAATTCAGGGGTTTGCTGAATCCAAGCTCAAACGAGGAGATCAAATGCCAGAACTGAAAGTGCAGGTGAACGCGAAGGGGCCGCTGTTGATCAAGGGCGGTGCAACCGTGGTTCACGAGGATGGAACCGAAGAGAAGAAGGCAGGGACGATTGCGCTCTGCCGCTGCGAGCTTTCGGAGAAGAAACCCTTCTGTGACGGTGCCCACCGCAACTGCACCACCCTGTGAGGAAATCCCAGCTCCCGCCGGACTGGCTGGAGCCCCTCTCCCACGCCCGGATCCTGCAACTGACGGAAGGAGCGGATGCGGCGTGGGCCCACCTTGAAGCCTTTCGCAGGTCACAACCGAACCCGGAAGCGGCCCAAGTCTGGGTGGATCGCATTGCCGCCGCACTGGAGCATCCGGATCCCGAAGCGGAGTTGGGTGGCGGGGCTTAGGCATCAAGCCCCCTTGTATTCGAGGGTTCCTTGTATTCGAGGGTTCCTTGCATCGCCAAGCTTCCTTGCGGGTGTGCAACCCAGAGTTGCAGTTGACGGTCTGCTTCACGGCCGCACACCAACAACGACCCCGTGCAAAACACCGGACTGACCGCTCGAAACTCAAACCTCCGGAGTTGAGCGTTCGGCCTCATCCGCACGGCCAAGTCCATCAACAGTGTCGCCAGCAACGGTCCATGGACCACCAGTCCAGGATAACCCTCCACGTCGCGGCAGTAATCCACATCGTAATGAATGCGGTGGCCGTTGAAGGTGAGCGCGGAATAGCGAAAAAGCATCACCGGATTTGGAGTGATCTCCCGTTGCACTTCCGGATTCTGCGGGGCGGGGTCCGGTTCACGAACGGGCTTGCTAGGGTCCGGAGGAGTGCGGAAGACCAGCTTTTGCTGCTCATCAAGGCACGTTTTCCCGACTTGCTCATACGAGTGCTGGACGGTGACAAAAACGAGCGGCCCGGAACGTCCAGATTTAAGCTCCACGTTGCTGACCGTGGAGTTCCGTTCCACAGCTTGCCCCACCGCCAGCGGTTGTTTGAAGGCGAGGGTGCTGCTCGCCCACATGCGGTTGAGTCCGGACATCGGTGGTAAAAACCCTCCAAGTGCAGCGTGTCCGTCTTGTCCCACTTCGGAAATTTTCGGCTTGGCAATCCCCAGCGTCCAGTGGAATCCGGGAGGGGCGTGAAGCAGCTCCGTTTTGTCGTAATCCAAGGTGTGCTGGAACCCCTCCACCGCAGTGGGCGAGATCCAATCCTCTGCAGTTTCCGTGTTGCCAATCCACTGCTGAAGGTGCGCAAGGTCAAGTTCTGAGGAAGTTGCGATGCCATTCATGGAGGTGGTGCTGTGGTGATTTTTCACGATTTGTGTCAATACGAACGCGGCAATCCCAGCACATGCTCGGCGAGGTAGCTGAGGATGAGGTTGGTGGAAATCGGTGCGACTTGGTAAAGCCGAGTTTCCCGGAATTTGCGCTCAATGTCGAATTCCTCCGCAAACCCGAAACCGCCGTGGGTTTGCAGACAGGATTCTGCTGCTTTCCATGAGGCATCAGCAGCGAGCAGTTTCGCCAGATTCGCCTCCTTGCCACACGGCTGTCCGGAGTCGAAACGCTGAGCGGCTTCCCGCACCATGAGGGCGGCAGCTTCGGTCTCTGCAAAAGCGCGGGCAATCGGGAACTGCACCCCCTGATTTTGGCCGATCGGGCGGTCGAACACCACACGCTGGGAGGCGTAATCAACGGATTTTTCGAGAAACCAACGAGCGTCCCCCACACATTCGGCGGCAATCAGGATGCGCTCGGCGTTCATGCCGTCGAGAATGTAGCGGAAGCCCTTGCCTGCTTCGCCGATCAGGTTTTCAGCGGGAACCTCCAGATTCTCGAAGAAGACCTCGGTGGTCGCGTGGTTCATCATCGTGCGGATGGGCTGGATTGTGATCCCGTTGCCTATGGCTTCACGCAGGTCCACCAGCAGCACCGACAAGCCTGCTGTGCGTTTCGTCACCTCCTCCTTTGGAGTGGTGCGGGCCAGCAGCAGCATGAGGTCCGAATGCTCCGCCCGCGAGGTCCAGAGCTTCTGGCCGTTGACGATGTAGCGGTCCCCATCGCGTTTGGCGAAGGTTCGGAGGCTGGTGGTGTCCGTCCCGCTGGTCGGTTCGGTGACGCCAAAGGCTTGCAGGCGCAACTCCCCGGATGCGATTGGCGGGAGCCACTTGGATTTTTGCTCCGGAGAGCCGTGCCGCAACAGTGTGCCCATGATGTACATTTGCGCGTGACACGCCGCGCCGTTGCATGCGGCACGCTGCACCTCTTCAAGGATGGTGGCAGCTTCCTGGACACCCAAACCGCTGCCCCCGAATTCTTCTGGGATCAGCACGGCCAGAAACCCTGAATCCGTGAGCGCCTGTACGAACTCTTCGGGATACGTACGCTCGCGATCCAGTTGGCGCCAGTATGCCCCCGGAAACTTCGCGCACAACCCACGCACCGCATCCCGGATTTCTGCAAACTGCCCGGTTCCGGCAAAGGCCTGGTTCAACATTCTCGATTCCACTCTGGTGGTTTTTCGACTATCCTGCGGGTTGCTTTTGCAAAAAGCATCACAACCCCATTTCCGCCCAAACTCAACACGAATGATGCGCACCGACCCCTTAACCCTCACCTACCGCAAGGATTACCACGTTCCGGATTTCTGGATCGATCAGGTTCAATTGCACTTTCGGCTCCATGACGACCACACCCTCGTGGATGCCACCATTATGTTTCACAGGAATCTGGAGACAGGGAGTGCTGCAAACCCACTGGTGCTGGCAGGCCGGGAACTGGAAACCCTTGCAGTGGAACTCAACGGGGTGCCGCTTGCTGCGACGCAGTACGAGATCACGGCGGAACAACTCACCCTGCTGGAGGTTCCGGAGGTGTTCACGCTGAAAACGCAGGTGCGCATCCACCCGGAACAAAACACCTCGCTGGAGGGGTTGTACCAATCCAACGGCATGTTCTGCACCCAGTGCGAGGCGGAGAGCTTCCGCAGGATCACTTGGTCCCTCGACCGTCCGGACGTGATGGCATGCTACACCGTCACGCTGGAGGCCGAGCAAGCCAAATTCCCGGTGCTGCTTTCCAATGGCAACTGCGTGGATTCCGGAGTTTCGGAAAACGGTCGGCACTGGGGAACATGGGAAGACCCTTTTCGCAAGCCGTGCTATCTGTTCGCACTCGTTGCAGGAAATCTTGAGGTGCTGGAGGATTCGTTCACCACCGCCTCCGGACGCAACATCACCCTGCGCCTCTACTCCGAACCGGAAAACGTCAGCCGCCTGCATCACGCGATGGCGAGCCTCAAGCAGGCAATGCGTTGGGATGAAGAACGCTTCGGATTGGAATACGACCTCGACACTTACATGATTGTCGCAGTCAACGATTTCAATGCCGGAGCGATGGAAAACAAGGGGCTCAATCTCTTCAACTCGGAACTCGTGCTGGCCGATCCGGAAAGCGCGACCGATGGCGACCACGCCCTCATCCAAGGCGTGATCGCACATGAGTACTTCCACAACTGGACGGGCAACCGCGTCACCTGCCGCGACTGGTTCCAGCTCAGCCTCAAGGAGGGCTTGACGGTCTTCCGCGATCAGGAATTCAGTGCCGACCTTAACTCGCGCCCGATCAAGCGCATTGATGACGTGCGAATTTTGCGACTGGCGCAATTCCCGGAAGACGCCGGGCCAATGGCACATCCGGTGCGCCCGGAGGCCTTCCTCACAATCAACAACTTCTACACGGCCACGGTTTACGAAAAGGGTGCGGAGGTGATCCGCATGCTGCACACCCTGCTCGGTGAGGACCAGTTCTGCAAGGGCATGGACCTCTACTTTGAGCGGCATGACGGACAGGCCGTCACCTGTGACGATTTCGTAGGCGCAATGGAGGACTCCAGCGGGCTCGATTTGGCACAATTCCGCAATTGGTACTCGCAGGCGGGCACACCGGAACTGCATGTTTCCGGAGTGTATGACACCGAGGCCCAAACCTATACCCTGACGGTGCGGCAGGCCGTGCCGAACACCCTCGGCCAAACCGGTTTCGGGGAAACGGTACAGGCAGGGACAGCGGGAAATTCCCCGGATGACCAAGCCCCGGTGCAGAAGCAGCCGTATCACCTGCCCATCCGCATGGGGCTGCTTGATCCGCAGGGACAACCGCTTCCGCTGAGGCTGGCCGGAGCCTCCGAAACGGGAGAAACCCAACAGGTTTTGGCACTGCATGAGGAAAGAGAAAGCTTCACCTTCACTGGAATCGAGCAGACACCCGTGCCCTCGTTGCTGCGGGGATTTTCTGCACCCGTGCGCTTGTATTGCGACTACGCCGATGCCGACCTCGCCCACCTGATGACCCACGACCCAGACCTCTTCAATCGCTGGGAGGCCGGACAACAACTCATGTCCCGCGCTGTACTCTCGCAAATTCCGGACTGGCGTTCTGGTAAGCATCCGGTGCTATCCGGCGAACTGCATGGCGCCATCCGGATCTTGCTCGGCCAAGGGGAATCCTCTGATCCGGCCCTGATTGCGCTGGCGATCACGTTTCCCGATGAAAAGACACTGGGAGAGGAAATGACCGTGGTGGACGTGGAGGGCATTCACGAGGTCCGCAACACGCTGATCCGGAAAATTGCCCAAACGCTCGCATCCGAACTTCGCGGGGCTTACACCTCCAGCAAGGTCGAGGGGCCGTATCAGTTCCGGGCCGATCACGCGGGCCTGCGCGCCCTGCACAACCGAGCCCTGTGCTATCTGGGCACTTTGGAAACCACGGAGGCCAACACCTTCGTGTACCAGCATTTTCAAGCGGCCCAGAACATGACGGACACGATAGGGGCGCTCGGCATCTTGGCCCACCTCGACTGTCCGGAACGGGAAACCGCGCTGGAGGCGTTTTACCAACGCTGGCAGGACGATGCGCTGGTCATCACCAAGTGGTTTGCGCTGCAGGCCATCTCCAGCCTGCCGGATACGCTGGCGCGGGTGCAACTGCTGCTTCAGCATCCGGCCTTCGATCTCACAAATCCGAACAAGGCACGGTCCCTGATCGGAGTGTTTGTGCGCTCAAATCCGATCCGCTTCCATGCAGCCTCCGGAGCGGGCTATGCGTTTTTGGCCAATCAGGTGCTGGCACTTGATCCGCTCAATCCACAGGTGGCGGCACGACTGGTCGGCCCCTTCAACCGCTGGAAGAAGTACGACGACCAGCGGCAGACGCGGATGGTTGCGGAGCTGGAGAGAATCCGGAAAACACCCCGGCTCTCCAAGGATGTCTTGGAGGTGGTGACCAAGGCGCTGGGGTGATCTAAAAAACGCAGGGTGATTCAAAACGTGAGCCGCCGCTGCTTGCTGCGGGGTCGTTCATTCCATGGTCATCCGTGAAATCCGCGGTTCTCCTCCTTGATCCGCGTGATCCGTGGCTAAACCATCAGGCGTTGAGCGACTTTCCAGTGCTGAGCAGATCGTCGCATGCCTGCTGGACGCGCTCCATCATCGCAGTTTCAGCTTTTTTGAGGTAGGAGCGCGGATCGTACATTTTCTTGTTGCCAACCTCGCCCTCGATTTTCAGCACGCCTTCATAGTTCGTCAGCATGTGATCCACGATGGGGCGCGTGAAGGCATATTGGGTGTCGGTGTCCACGTTCATCTTGATCACCCCATAGTTGAGTGTCTCGTGGATTTCCTCAATGGACGAACCGGAACCTCCGTGAAAGACAAGGTCCATCTCGGCGGCAGTCCCGTGCTTGGCAGTCACGGCGGCTTGCCCGTCCCGAAGGATCGAGGGCTTGAGCTTGACGTTGCCAGGCTTGTACACGCCGTGGACGTTGCCGAAGGTGGCGGCGAACATGAAGCGCCCAATCCCGCTCAGCGTCTCATAGACTTGCACCATGTCCTTTGGAGTCGTGTAGAGTTTTTCGTTGGGCTGCTCACCGTGGTCCACCCCGTCTTCCTCACCGCCGACCACTCCGGCTTCGACTTCAAGGATGATCTCCTGTTCCGTGCATTCGGCGAGCAGTTGCTTGGAGATTTCCATGTTTTCATCAAGCGGAAGTTCGGAGCCGTCAAACATGTGGGAACTGAAGAGGTTCGGCAAACCCTGTGCCCGGCGCTTGGCGGTTTCGGCGATCAGGGGCCGCAGGAACGAATCGACCTTCTTGGGCTGGCAGTGGTCGGTGTGCAGGGCGATCTGAACCGGATACTGCTCCGCCATGAGGTGCAGGTGTTGGGCAAGTGAAATCGCACCGAGCGCCCCATTTTTCACGGACTGTCCGGAAGCAAACTCGCCCCCGCCGGTGGAAACCTGAATGATGCCGTCACTCTTGGCTTCGGCAAAGGCCCGCAATGCCGCATTGGCGGTGGTCATTGATGCGATGTTGATGGCCGGATAGGCGAAGCCGTTCTGCTGGGCGTTGTCCAGCATCCGGCAGTAGGTTTTGTGATTGGCGATGGGCATGGCAATTCAAGGTGTGGGGTTGCAAACAGAGAGATTCTGCCCAGAATTCCGCACACGAACAAGGCGAATCAGTGATCAGGTGTCAATGAAGGGTGCAAGTAAAAGTGGAATTTTTCACTCACGCACTCCAGTGTGTGCTGCTGCCAGAATGCGTCCATCGTTGATTTTTCAGGCAACCCTGGGAGCGAGCATGGAGTCTGCATGCTCCAGTTTCCACCAGAGCCCCGGGATTTTGAGCCGTTTTTGAATGAGACACCGGTGGGAGTTTTCAATCCGTCCTGATGCAATGGGTAACTGCTGTGCGATGGCAGCGGGATCGTCAAACTGTCCGGGTCGCGTCCCTGCTGGCGCGCAGCACCGACCCCGGTGAGGCGGCGTATTTCAAGACCCTGAAGCTGGTGCGGGATTTTAGGGACAAGCACGCGCTCCCGTTTCCACTTCAGCAAGCAGCCAAACTCCCTGCGTGCGTGGAGCAGACGATGTGAATTTCAGTTCCTGTGGACGACCTTCTTGTTGCGCTCTTCCTCAAACTCCACTTCCTTGCGTTTGGGCTTGACTCCGGCCTCCCTGTCGGCCTCCCGCTGCCCTCACCCTCTGGTAGTGCTCGGCAGAAAGATGGAGGACCACCAAGGCAGCCCTCCATCTCAGAAGGAAACCATATGAAGAGTAAATGGCGGGTGTTATGAAGGCACCGCCCGCTGGCCTTGAGACCCTGTGCTTGGATGGGGTTTGCAACCCGGTTGGGGGGAGAACTTCTTGCTAAGCGAAGGGGTTGAGCAGCCTGGAGAGGAAGCCGCGTTTGCGTTTCACCACCGCAGTGCCGTAACTGCCCTCTCCACCGCGCAGTCGGGGGTCGAGCAGGTCCCTGAGGGCATCTCCAAACATGTTGAGGGAGTAGACGACCAGCGTCAGGCAGAGCCCCGGCCAGAGCGCCAATCGCGGGGCCATCTCCATGAACTCCCGCCCTTC
>PBTB01000096.1 GCA_002726945.1 Deltaproteobacteria bacterium
AAACTCATCAAAAATCCCATTTTTTGCTGATTTTGGCCATCTGAACACTGTATCAAACAAATCTTCATCCTGTGAAATTGAAGAAATGTCATTTAATATCAGCAATTTGGGTATTTTTCGGCCAAGCACTAAATTGCAGCCTTGTTGAGTATAGCCAAAGCCGCTACGTCCTGTTGTGGGGCGTGTCGGCTTTTTTGGTTTTCGGTTGCTGGTTGTTGGTTTTCGGGAGTCGGTGGACAGGAAGGAGGGAACCCTTATCCAAAACTCACATTATTGAGTGTCGGACGGTTCCCACACCCACTCCAGCAGCAGGCTGAAGTCCTCGGAGGTGTTGTAGATCGTGTCTTCGGTGAACCCAAAGCGCCAGCGGCTGGGGGTGGTGCGGTACTCAAATCCCAGCATCAGGATGAACTGGGCGGTGCCGATGGCTTGCACCGGAGGATACGGGGTTCGGTAACGTGGTGAGGCGAACTGAAATTGCCCAAGCCATGCCCAGGGTTCCTCGCAGGATCGGGAGAATCCCAAAGTGCCACTCAGGAAGGTCTTGTGCTGGGGATACGCCTGATGCTTGGTGGCTCCGGGTGCCACGCCTCCGAGGTTCACCAACCAGTCGGTGGGGCAGTCCCAAAAAGTTCCGGCCCCCTCCACCATCACGCCCGCGCCAAAATCCCGTGCCCCGGAACTGATCGTCGGTAGATCGGTACGCGAAGGCTCCTTCCAAACCAGCCGACCCGCCCAGTGCGTTCTGGAATCGCGCATTGGCAGGGCGTACTTGAGCATGACGATCCAGTCGCCCCAGCCTCGTTGCGAAGCGTACAGGTCGAGAACTCGTCCCTCGTTGACATCGTCGGATGTGCAGCCAATGCTCGGATCTGAGGGATTGCACTGCCAGTAGCGGTATTCCCCATTCGGACGGATGCGTCGTGAATTGTACGGCAGCCCAAGAACTTCATGAAAGCTGCGCATGAACGGATCCCAGCGTCCTGAACCTTCATCGGTGTAGCGTCCGATCACGCCCAAGTCGAAGCCTGTACCCAGTCCCAGCTGCGCCTGCACGGTTTGCTCCCAGCGTTCGTGGTCAATGAGATAACGGGCGCTGCGCTCGCCCTTGTTCTTGAAGAGGACGGTCGTGTTGCTACCCTGCCAGCTCAGCCGCACCGCCGGCTCCCCGTGTTCCAGCACACAGGCCGAATCCGGTGGCAGTTCCAGCAGAATCGCTGCTGGGGGCATCTGGTTGCGGTGTAGGGTTGGCTTGAAGCAGGACGCGGGAATCGTTTCAGGAAACAGGAGGCTGAGGGCCGAGCTGAGCAGAACGGGCAGCAGGGTGCGTGAGAAACAGTGCATGACGACCCGCAGGTTACCAGAGGGCTTCCGGACCAAAAAGCCAAATCCGGTTTTTTTTGCACGAAGCAGGGGGTGTGCTACTCTCAATTGAAGTGGTCGGTGGCAGGGAACCCAGCAACCAACCACCAGCAACCAACCACCAGCAACCACCAGCAACCCAACATGAAGCTTCGTGACGTGACGCTTGACGACAAGTACACCTTGGAATCCGGATACGCCTTCATGACGGGGATTCAGGCACTGGTGCGGCTGCCGATGGTGCAGCACCGCCGTGACCTTGCCGCTGGGCGCAACACCGCCGGATTCGTCACAGGCTACCGGGGATCTCCGCTGGGGGTGCTGGACCAGCAGATGAAACGTGCTCAAGGGCTGTTGCAGGAGCATCACGTCAAGTTCCACACCGCCGTCAACGAAGACCTCGCGGCCACCTCGCTCTGGGGGACACAGCAGGCGAACCTACTCGGCGAGGGCAAGTACGATGGTGTGTTCGGCATGTGGTACGGCAAGGGCCCAGGAGTGGACCGCTCCGGGGATGCGTTGCGCCACGGGAATCTCGCGGGCACCATGCCGCTGGGGGGAGTGCTGGCCCTGCTCGGCGATGACCACACCTGCGAATCGTCCACGACCTGCCACCAGAGTGAGTTTGCCATGATGGACGCGATGATCCCCGTTCTTAACCCCTCCGGCGTGCAGGAAATCCTCGACTGCGGATTGATCGGCTGGGCGCTTTCTCGCTATGCTGGAACCTGGGCTGCGCTCAAGTGCGTTCACGACACCGTGGAATCCACCGCTTCCGTTGATATTGGCTCCAGCCGCCTCAAGCTCATCACGCCCGAAGATTTTGTGCTTCCGGAAGGCGGGATGCAGATTCGCTGGCCCGACACCCCTCAGGAGCAGGAGCGTCGGCTGCACGAGTTCAAACTGCCCGCCGTCCTTGCCTTTGCCCGCCTCAATCGACTCAACCGCACCATCTGGGACACCCCGGACGCGAGGTTGGGCCTGGTCTCCACGGGCAAGTCGTACATGGATGTGCGGCTCGCGCTTGAAGAGTTGGGCATTGACGAAGGGCTCGCGCAACGGTTGGGGCTGCGCCTCTTCAAGGTTGCTATGTCGTGGCCGCTCGATCCGGAAGGACTCCGGGAGTTTGCACAAGGGCTGGACTGTATCATCGTCGTTGAGGAAAAGCGCGGACTCATCGAACCGCAGCTCAAGGATGCACTCTACGGAATGACAAACGCACCGGGAATCGTTGGCAAGCACGACGAATCCGGAGCGATCCTCTTTCCTTCCGCAATGGCACTGGACCCCAACCACATCGCAGTGGAACTCGGAAAGCGCGTCTTGGAGTATGCCAACGACAAAAACCTGCAAAAGCGGGTGGCCTTCATCCAAGAGTTGATGACGCCCGACTTGGTTCCGGAACCCTTGGCGCGCTTGCCTTACTTCTGCGCGGGGTGTCCGCATAATTCCTCAACGCTTGTGCCGGAGGGCAGCCGGGCGCTGTCTGGCATCGGTTGTCACTACATGGCACAGTGGATGGACCGAAGCACCGCCGGCTACACGCAGATGGGCGGTGAAGGATCAAGCTGGGTGGGCGAGGCGCACTTCAGCAAACGCGAACACGTCTTCCAAAACGTGGGAGATGGCACCTATTACCACTCCGGATTCCTTGCGCTGCGGGCTGCAGTCGCTGCAGAAGTCAACGTCACTTTCAAAATCCTCTTCAACGACGCGGTCGCCATGACCGGAGGCCAGCGTATGGACGGACCTCTGACGGTTCCTCGCATCACCCAACAGGTGATGGCCGAAGGGGCAAAGTGCGTGGCGGTGGTCACGGACGAACCGGAGAAGTACAAGAGTGAAACCGGATTTCCGGAGGGCACGGTGGTTTACCACCGCAAGCAGCTTGATGAAGTTTCACGCGAATTCCGCGAGATTCCGGGGACCTCCGTGATTGTGTATGACCAAACCTGCGCTGCCGAAAAACGCCGCCGCCGCAAGCGCGGAGAATTCCCGGACCCCAAGCGGCGTATCCTCATCAACGAGGCGGTTTGTGAAGGCTGCGGGGACTGCGGGGTGAAGTCGAACTGCGTGGCGGTGTTACCGCTTGAAACCGAGCTGGGACGCAAGCGCACCATTGACCAATCTGCCTGCAACAAGGACTACTCCTGCGCCAACGGGCTTTGCCCGAGCTTTGTAAGCGTGTACGGCGGGAGACTGCGCAAATCCAAACCTGCCGTGACCGAAGCCGACACCTATGACGCTCTGCCCGTTCCGGAGCTCCCCGAAATTGACGGCACGTACAACATTGTCATCACGGGGGTAGGGGGCACGGGCGTGATTACCGTGGGTGCCTTGCTGGGCATGGCCGCGCACCTTGAAGGCAAGGGTATCGGCATCATTGACATGATTGGACTCGCCCAAAAAGGTGGAGCGGTCCTCAGCCATCTGCGGCTCGCCAATCATCCGGGAGAAATCCACGTTCCCCGGATTGCGTCTGGCGGAACCGATTTGATCATCGGCGGCGATTTGGTGGTTACAGGAGGGCACAAGGCGCTCTCCACCGTGCGCAAGGGGCACACGCGCCTCGTTGTCAACAGCTACGAGATGATCACCGGAGACTTCACGAAAAACCCCGACTGGCTCTTCCCCAACTTGGAATTGAAGCAGGGGATCGAACACGCAGCAGGAGCCGGGAACACCGAGTTTCTTGATGCCACAGGGCTGGCCACTGTCTTGATGGGCGATGCGATTGCGGGGAACCTCTTCCTGCTCGGATTCGCATTCCAGCGTGGTTTGGTTCCTCTGGGTGCGGAGTCACTGGAAAAAGCTATCGAGTTGAACGGGGTTGCGGTGGAGATGAACAAGACCGCATTCCTTTGGGGACGCCGCGCTGCCCACGATCTGGGGAAGGTCTGCAAGACTGCGTTTGCCGACACGGTGGTTCCAGACGAGCCAATCGCGCCCAAGACACTGGACGCACTCATCAACCACCGCAGTCAATTGCTGGTGGAGTACCAAAACCAAGCCTACGCTGAACGCTACCGTTCCCTTGTTGAGCGGGTGCGAGAAGCGGAATCGGTATTTGTCGCCAAGGAGCGCGGGCATGGCCCGCTCCTACAATCCGGAGGTTCCAGCGACCAGCGACCAGCGACCAGCGACCAGCCGCTCACGGAGGCGGTGGCGCAGTACTATTTCAAGCTGCTGGCGTACAAGGACGAGTACGAGGTCGCCCGGCTTTACACGAACGGGGATTTCCTCAAGCAGGTGGAGGCGACCTTTGAGGGCGATTACGCTCTCCAGTTGCACCTCGCGCCGCCCCTGTGGTCAAAGCGCAATCCGGGAACGGGCGAGCCGGTCAAGCAGACTTACGGTCCATGGATGCTCAAGACGATGGGTGTGCTCGCCAAATTCAAATTCCTGCGCGGCACTGCACTCGATCCTTTCGGACACACTGAGGAACGCCGTCTGGAGCGGCAACTCAGCAAGGATTACGAGGCGTTGCTCACAGAAATTCTGCACCGCCTCTCGTCTGGAAACCACATGATCGCCGTTGAACTTGCTTCGCTCCCCGAACACATCCGGGGCTACGATTTGGTCAAGCAGCGCAGTGTGGAGCAGGTGAAAGCCAAGCAGCAGGAGTTGCTGCAAAAACTCCGCAGGGGAGCCGCTCAGTCGCAAGCCGCCGAAACCGTGGAGGCGTGAAAATCCAGGACCGCGGACTTCTGATTTTTTTTAGGAGACGAGTCCGGAAAGCACATCGAAGTAATCGGGGAAGGTTTTGCGGACGCAGCCTGGATCGTTGAGAGTCACGGGTACGGTGCCGCAGGCGGCAAGCGAAAAGGCCATCGCCATGCGGTGATCATCGTAGGTGTCGATGGTTGCGGACTGCAGATTATCCGGAGGTGTGACCACAAGGTAATCGCGCCCTTCTTCCACCTCCGCCCCAAGCTTGCGGAGTTCGGTGCAAACCCCCTCCAGCCGCTCGGTTTCCTTGACCCGCCAGTTGTAGATGTTGCGGATGGCGGTCGCTCCCTCGGCGAAGAGCGCAACGACGGCAAGCGTCATCGCCGCATCCGGCATGCGGTTCATGTCCACGTCCACCCCACGCAGTGTGCCGCCGGTTACGGTTACGGTATTTGGCTGCCAACGCACCTCTGCACCCATCTGCTCCAGCACTTCCGCAAAGTGAGCGTCGCCTTGCAGGCTGTCGGTTCCGCAGCCCTCGACCGTGACACTCCCCCGCGTAATCGCTGCCCCACCCAGAAAATAGGAAGCCGAAGAAGCATCCCCTTCGACATGTGCAACTCCGGGGCTTTGGTAGGTCTGCCCGGCGTGGATCTGAAAGCACTGAAAATCATCGTTGCGAACCTGTACGCCAGAGCGTTCGATCAGCCGCAGTGTCATCTCCACATAGGGCTGGGAGACGAGGGTGTCGGTGATGTTGAGGATCACGTCGGTGCGGGCGTAGGGTGCGGCCATCAGCAGGGCGGAGAGGTACTGGCTGCTGATCGCTCCGCTGATGTGGGCGATGCCGCCCGCCAGTCCGTTGGCCTCGATTTCCACTGGAGGACAACCCGTGCCAAGCGTACAGCGCAAGGTGGCTCCCAACTGCGACAGCCCGTCCACCAAATCCTGAATTGGGCGCTCGCGCATCCGGGGAACGCCGTCCAGCACAAAGCGTCCCTGCCCCAGCGTCAAGGCCGCCGTCAACGGGCGCATCGCGGTTCCGGCGTTGCCGAGCATCAGTTCGGTTCCAGACGAGCGGAAAGGCCCGGCCTGACCTGTCACCGTTACACGGTTTTCTGCACGGTCTTCCGTGTATTCGATGCCAAGCTGATCGAAGGCACCGAGCATCGCCCGGATGTCGTCGCTGTCGAGCAGGTTGCGGATTTCGGTCGTGCCCTCGGCAAGTGCTGCGAGCAGCAGGATGCGGTTGGAAAGGCTTTTTGAACCGGGCAGCGAGACGGTGCCGGAAATCCGGCGGATGGGCTGGAGGATGAGCGTTTCGGGGGGGCTCATGCCCGCCCCCGGATTTTGTGCTCGATGTAAAACTCGGCGGCCTTGTACGAACTGCGCACCAAGGGTCCGGCGGCGACGTAATCGAAACCCAGCGCCTCGCCCGCCTGCCGCAGTTTCTCAAACTCCTCCGGGGGCAGAAAGCGTTCCACCTTGAGATGCTTGCGGGTGGGCTGGAGGTACTGTCCCAGCGTGAGGAAATCCACATCGACCTCCCGCATGTCCTGCATTGCTTGGAAAATTTCGTCCTGCGTTTCCCCCAGCCCTAGCATGAGCGAGGACTTGGTGTGACGCTCCGGGGCATTGGCCTTGAGGTAGCGCAGCACCTCCAGCGACTGGCGATACCCGGCGCGGGGATCCCGGACCTTTTCCGTAAGCCGTGCCACCGTCTCAACGTTGTGGGCCAGCACGTCTGCTCCGGAATCAAGCATCTGCTGCACCAGAGTGGTTTCTCCCTGAAAATCCGGCATGAGGATTTCGATGAGCAGACCCGGATTGGCCCGTTGGGTGGCGCGGATGCAGCGGGTGATGTGCCCTGCGCCCTGATCCTCCAAATCATCACGGTCCACCGTGGTTAGCACCACATAGCTGAGGTTCATTTTCCGGATGGTTTCTGCGAGGTTGCGTGGCTCTTCCATGTCCAACACCCCCGGACGCTTGGCGGTGGTCACGGCGCAAAAGCGGCAGCCTCGTGTGCAGGTGTCGCCCATCACCATGAAGGTCGCGGTACCGCTGTTCCAGCATTCGCCGATGTTCGGACACCGTGCCTCCTCGCAGACCGTTGCGAGCTTCTGTCCGTGTGACTGCTCCTTGAGCCAGTTGAAGCGCGCTCCTCCCGGAAAGCGCACCTTGAGCCACGGCGGCTTGGCGGGACGAGCGGGGGTTGCCTGCGTTTCGGGCATGGAGGTGATTTTCGGAGTCCGGATTTGAATCAGGCACAGGTTGTCAGGCTGTAGACGTTTAGGGTTCTCCCTGCAGCTTGCAGCCTGAACCCCGACCGCCTATACCTCTTTCTGACTCTGTTCAGCATACCACGACGAATCGGAGGAGGTGCAAGTAAAAGTGGACCTGCTTGACTATGCCGTAGTGTTGTTCTTCCAGTACGGTTTCCATTGCTGATTGTTTCTGGCAGTTCTGAGAGCGAGCATGGAGTCGGCATTTCAAGGAGTCCATCGGACTCCCTGGATTTTGAGCCGTTTTTGAATGAGTTGCCTGTGTGAGCTTTCAATCCGCCCTGTGACAATGGGGAGTTGATTTTTCAGGGCGTTGGGGTCATCAAACGGGCCGGGCCGGTTTTGGATGCATTGAATGGGGGTTCTTGATGGAGCCCTCCGAGCCCTCCGCTGATTCAGGCGACAAGACACGAAAAAACCCAGCACCAATCCGAATTGCACATGAGGTTATGCAGAAGTTTACATGTGCGGGCGCAGCATCCGCAGCAGGAAGACCATTGTCAGGCACACCACGCTCAGCATCAGCAATGCAGGAGTGAACCCGCCCGTTGCATCGGAAATTAACCCCAGGCTAAGCGGACCCAAAACCCCGCCGATTTCCGCAGCCGTAAAGAACAAGCCTCCGGCGGTGCCGGTGTCCTGATCGCGAATGCCCTTGATCTCCACAAGCACCAGCAACAGGATCGTTATCATGATTTGAGTCACCCCCATGAGCGCAAGCCCCGCAAGGATCAGCATATCCAATTCGGAGCAGAGTAGCAGAGCGGCAACCCCTGCGCAGCAGAACAACCCTGTCAGCACGGCGATGCGACGCTGAGGTAGCGCTAATCTTGGGATAATCAGGGCACTCAGGATGCCCACTCCCGTGGGGAGCGATGCCCAGTAACCCGCACGGTTTGCATCCATGCCGCGAGTCTGAAGGATTTCGTGCAGCCAGTTGTTGAGTCCATGGTTGTAGAGGAAGGCACCAATGCCCAGCAGCAAAATCCACTGGACTGCTGGAAGCCGGATCAGTTTGGTAAAGACGGCAAGCGGCGGCTGCCGCGTCACTTGGGACTGGAGACGCTCAAGGCTGTGGTTGAGCGGATGGAAACTGATTGCCAGCCAGAACAGGCTGGAAGCCCAAACCACCAATCCGTAAGTGAAGAGGACAGAGCGCCATTCCCCCTCAAAAAGGGGCATCATCATGGCGTTGGTCAGGGACAAGGCGGTCACGCCGCCGAGGGCAGGTCCGGTGATGTAGAGTCCCATTGCCAGCCCCCGCTCCGGACCCTCGAACCAAAGGCGGATGAGCTTGGGAGCTCCAGCAGAAAGCAGGGGGCCACCCAGCCCGAACACTGCCACGGCGAGGAACAGACTGGCGTGCCCGAAGGCCAACCCCCGCAACATGCAGGAGAGTCCGATCAACCCGGCGGCCAGGAGCAAGGCCCAACGTAGCCCCATACGGTCCACCAAGGTGCCGCAGGGGAGCGCGGAGCCGATATAAACAAGTTGCCAAGCGCCCAGCACACTCCCCATGGCGGCATAGCTCATTTGTAAATCCGAGGTGATCGGGCGGACCAGTGGGGCGAGAGCACTGGCGGTCAGTCCGAAACAGTAGTACAACAGCCACACCCCGGACAGCATCACCCAACGGTAGGGGTGGACGGTAAGCGGTCGGTTTGGATTCAAAGGGGCTTTCGGAACCGGACCAGTCGCAGCTTGGAGATTGAACAAGGTGGATGGGTTGATGATACGGGAATGCTCTGGGGTTTGTCAAAAATCAGGTGGGGTTGATTGGGCAAGACCAGTCGGGTTGATGCTGGAAGGGGAGAGGTTCTCAAGCAATCCTTGCTTGTGACTTGCCAATACTGTCCGGTTACAACAAGACAGGCTCTTAATACGGTTCAAGAGGCTGAAGAAGATGGACGAGCCGCAGGCGTGTGAGTCGGGGTTGTGTGTTCAGGGTATTCCAGAAGTCAACAAGCCCGTTTTTATGGCTCTCAGCCCTGCATTAATTCGATAATGAGATTCGACAGTCTGCCACGGGTATCGATATAGAGAGCGGTTCGCCGGTCTTTTGGTCGGATACTCAAAATCACTTCAAAACCCTGATGCTCGAGTTCTGCCGTTTCGGCCTCGAGATTTTCAACCTTATAGGCGATGTGGCCAATTCCCTCGCCGGATTTTTCGAGCAACTCTCGATGCACGGTGTGTCCTGCAACCGGCTGCAGCAATTCAATCCCCATGGTTCCCATCTTGCCCATCACCCCACGCGTCTGCACTGCGGGGTCCGGTGTCTTGCCGTACACGAGGTACTCGGCCATGTTGCGGCTGTCAATGAGAAACGGTGTCTGAAATTCTGCGCCAATGGCGGCGAAGTTTGCCATTGCGACATCAAGATCCTTGACAGGGATACCAACGTGATGGTGTGTCCAGGTGTCTTTCATAGGAGCCTGTCAGTTGGCGTACTGCACGAATTCAACCCAATTACCATCCGGATCGTTGACGATCGCAATTCGAACTCCGGACCGGATCTCGGTCACCGGTACGGCCACACTGGCACCACTATCGGCACACTCCTGTGTCACCTCGTCAAGATTTGATACCGTGATCGTAAAGTAGCGATAACCGGTTGCACCGCCAATGCCTCCGGGTGGCGCATCCACGTCTGCCAGATTGCCTGGCGTCACCAGCTTGATCATGCTGGAGCCGCACATCAGTCGCAACATGTTGCCACCTCCGGACATCGGTGTCTCCTCCTTGAAGTTGAACCCCAGGGTGTCGCGGTAGAACGTGAGCATGGCCTCAGGGTTACGGGTCACGATGCCAAGGTCAATGGCATCCTTCTTGAGTTTTGCTGACATGGTGTATTTCTGGTTTGTTGTCTCTCCTTTTGCTGCCCGATAGCCAGTAGCTATTGCAACACCCTTTCGGTTCTCAACGTCTTCTACTGTAAACCATAATTTTCAGGAAAGCAACCTGCTCAATGTGGGATAAGATGGTATATTCGTTTCAGGAAATCGCCTTAAGTGATTTGGAAATTTTCAGAAGCTGTTGCCGAATCTGTTGATGCAGGTGGTATTTCCTTTTTTCAGGAGCACCCATTGCCATATTCCAGACTGTAAGCCTCCAAAGTGTTCTGAGAATCCCCGGTCAGGACGGAGCCCACGGGGATAAAAGCTGATGTCATCACACGCCCAAGCACTCTTGCACCACCATGGGACCGCAAAGCCTTTGTCGTATCGTCCAGAGACCTCCTAATAATTTCGGAGACGGGCAAATTTATCAGCATGAAAGTTCGTATCGCCATAGAGCGCTTCGGCAACGCGCACACGCTTGAGAAAAAATCCGATATTAAGTTCATCGGTCATGCCTATTCCGCCGTGCATCTGGATGGCTTCCTGAGCCGCCAACTGTGCAACCCAACCAACCTTCGACTTGGCGACTGACACGATGAGTGACCTGTCATCTGAGGCGGCATCAAGTGCCTGTAACGCCCGTATTACGGCCGATCGGCCAATTTCAATCTCTGCAAAAAGATGTGCCGCACGGTGCTGAAGTGCCTGGAACGAACCGATGGGCTGACCAAACTGCTGGCGGGTGGTGATGTAGTCGACCGTTTGCGCAAGACACTGCTGTGCTGAACCGGACATTTCAGCAGCGAGACATGCTCGACCTGCATCAAGCACATGTTCAAGCGCGGAGTAACCCGCACCTGCTTCACCGAGCAGCGTCTCGGCATCGACCTCAACCCCCTCAAGTCGGACTGTGGCGGAATTTCGACTGTCTACCATCGTCTGTCGCTGGATCTCGATTCCGGAGGCAGCACTGGGCACAAGAAACAACGAAATGCCGTTTGTGTCATTGGGGCCCCCTGCGCTTCTGGCCGATACCAGTATCAGGTCAGCCACATGCCCATCGGCAACAAAGAATTTGCTGCCGGAAATCCTGAAACCCCGTTCGGTTGGCTGTGCTGTGGTGGAGATTGATGCCGGCGAGTGGCTGCGGCCCTCATCCACGGCAACAGCAACATTCAGGGAGCCAGCTGCCAGTGGAGGGAGCCATTTGTTACACTGACTTGCAGACCCGTAACCGACCACTGCAGTGGCCCCCATCACTGCTGTCGAAAGATAGGGTGATGCCATCAGTGTTCGACCCATTTCTTCGGCAATCACCCCGGCAGCAACGTGACCCATTCCCACGCCACCGTGATCTTCAGGCACCAGTACCCCCGTCCAACCCATCTCAACCACCGATTCCCAGGTCTTGCGATCAAAACCATCGGCACTGGCCTCATCACGCAGTCGTCGCAGTTGGTCGATTGGTGCAGACGTCTGCAGAAATGTCCGGGCTGTGTCCCGTAGTATTTTCTGTTCGTCGCTGAGTACCATGGCCATGGGTATCTCCTTACGCTCAATTCAAGCTGATGGCAGGCCGAGGATTCGTTTCGCAATGATGTTGAGCTGAATCTCGGATGTGCCACCTTCAATAGAGTTGCCTTTGGTCCGTAACCAGTCCCGCGCAAGGTTGGCTTCATGGCCAAGTGTCAGTGCATCATGTCCTGCACTGTACATCATCAACTCATAACGTCGCTTGTTCAGCTCTGTGCCAGAGTATTTCAGCATTGCAGACATGGCGCCAACCCCTTGTCCTGCCTTGGCTTCATCTGCAACACGTTCAGTTGTCCACAGGAACGCAAGGCTGTCAATTTCTGTTCTGACAACATCGGTCCGCAGCACCAAATCCGAAAGCACACCGAGTTCGTTCAGGCCGACCTGCTGTGTCACGATCTCGCTGAGCGGTCGCATGGCGGCACGGCCGATGGCCGAACCCCCGATCATTTCACGCTCATGCGTCAACAGATACTTGGCAACCGTCCAGCCCCGGTTGAGGTCTCCGACCACGTTATCCACCTTGCAGCGTGCGTCATCAAAAAAGGTTTCACAGAAATGCGACATGCCCGAGAGCAGCTTGATCGGTCGTGTGGTCACCCCCGGTTGTGCCATGTCGACCAGCACAAGACTGATACCGTCATGCTTGGCTGCCTCAAAGTCTGTGCGGACCAGAACAAATATCCAGTCTGCCTTATGCCCGTATGACGTCCAGATTTTCTGGCCGTTAATCAGATAATGGTCACCGTGGAGTTCGCATCTTGTCATGAGCGAAGCCAGATCCGAACCCGAATTGGGTTCCGAGTAGCCCTGAGCCCAGCGGATTTCACCCCGGGTGATTGGTGGCAGATGGGTTTGCTTCTGAGCTTCAGTGCCGTATTTCAGCAGTGCAGGCCCCAGCATCCAGACACCAAAAGACATGAGCGGTGGCCGGGCTGAAAGGGCTTTCATCTCCTCGCGCAAGATCTTGCCCTCGGATTTTGAAAGCCCTCCTCCGCCGTATTTGACCGGCCATTCGGGGGCCGTCCAACCTTTTTCGACCGTTCGTTCAAGCCAGACTTTCTGCTCGTTGCTTTTGAATGTTGGGTTTCGACCACCCCAGACGGCGTCATTTTCTTCCCTGAGCGGCTGGCGCATATCAGCAGGGCAATTGTTCTCAAGCCATGCCCGGGTTTCACGCCGGAATTTGTGCAGATCAGTCAATGTGATTTTCTGGTTTGGCAAATTGGTGTTTCAACACAGCACCGTGGTTTGTAGCACCGCCTACTCCCTACGAAATTTGCTTAAATGATTTCTTGGCCCGATAGCCAGTCGCTCTTGCAACACCTGCTGCGAGCAGGTGCGGACGTTGCCGTCATGTTGGTGCTAAGTGGGAGAATGGAGTACTGATGGTGAACAGGCAAGCGAAACCGGTGTCCCTCGGCGTTGTTTTGGTGTTTGTTGGTGGTGGGGTGGGGTGGGCTACGCTGTACCTGCTTGGGACGGTAGCCGCGAAGACCGCGGTTGCGCCTGAACTCGCGGCTGATCGTGGACTTGTGACGCTTCAGCACGGTTGCAATCTCGCTTGGGGGATGACCCGCTTTCAAAAGCGCCTCAATCTGGTAGCGTTCTTCTTGGGTGAACTACATGTCATCTCTCATTGGTGCGCTCATGCTTGTTGGTTTGAAAGGCTCTCATGCGAACGCAGCGTACCTCTCTTCACCCGACGGGGAGTTGCACTTACGAGTTGAATTCCGCGAGGGAAAACAACAGAGCTTGTCGTCAAGCAATTCTCAGACGTCCCCCCGCTGAACGCATACGTCCCGAGAATTGGGAGTGCCCTTTTTCGCTACGGGCTCTTGAGGAAGTCGAAGTCGCAGCCCTCGTCGGCTTGCAGGACGTGTTCCATGTAGAGCTTGGCGTAGCCGCGACTCGCATCGATTGATTGGGATGCCGAAACATTGACGGCTTCGGTTCGTCGGCGGGATAGCGTCTCGTCCGGAACCAGCAGTTCAAGTCGCCGGTTCTTCACGCTCAGCTCGATCTCGTCGCCATTCCGGACCAGCCCCAGTGGTCCTCCTGTTGCGGCTTCTGGAGTGACGTGCAGCACCACGGTCCCGAAGGCGGTGCCGCTCATCCGTGCATCGGAAATCCGCACCATGTCCTGCACTCCTGCCTTGGACAACTTGCTGGGAATCGGCAGGTAGCCCGATTCCGGCATCCCTGTGCCACTGCGGGGTCCGGCATTTTGCAGCACCAGAAAATCGTTCTCCGTGACCTCCAAACCCGGATCGTCAATGCGGTTCGACAAGTCCTCCAGTGAAGTGAAGACCACCGCGCGCCCCTTTTGCTCAAACAGGCGTTGATCCGCTGCCGAGCGTTTCAGAATGGCCCCTTGAGGGGCAAGCGAGCCAAAGAGCGCCACCAACCCTCCCACGGACTCAACGGGTTTGTCAAAGGGGTGAATGATGGAACGATCCACAAATTCTGATGCTTGCCCCAGTCGCTCTCCCAAGGTTTGTCCGGTAATGGTCGGACAGTCCAGATGCAGCAGCGGCTTGAGTTCCTGCAAAACCGCACCCACCCCCCCTGCTGCAAAGAAGTTCTCCATGTAGTGAGAACCCGTTGGTTTGAGGTTGACCAGCACCGGAGTGGCGTCGCTGAGCCGATTGAGGGTTTGCAGGGAAATTTTCACGCCCAAACGTCCGGCAATGGCGGTGAGGTGGATGATGGCGTTGGTTGAACCGCCAAGGGCGAGCAGCACTCGCAGGGCGTTCTCGATGGAGCGGGGAGTGATGAGACGATCCGGGGTGATGCCGTTTTCGGTGAGCTGCACTGCAAGTTCCCCGGTGGCTTCAGCGGCACGGAGCCGATCCGCATGAACCGCAGGAATCGCGGCGGTTCCGGGCAGCGTGATCCCCAGCGTTTCCGCAAGACACGCCATTGTGCTGGCCGTGCCCATCACAGGACACGTCCCTGCTGTGACGGCCAGCCGATCTTCAATGCCGTCAATCTCGGTTTTCGAGAGCGTCCCTGCCCGGAATTGTGCCCAGAAGCGGCGGCAATCCGTGCAGGCGCCCAAGCGTTCTCCCCGATGCGAGCCAGTCATCATCGGACCGGCCACGAGTTGCACAGCAGGTAATCCGGCAGAGGCGGCGCCCATCAGTTGCGCGGGAACCGTCTTGTCGCAGCCTCCCATCAGCACTACTGAATCCATGGGCTGGGCGCGGATCATCTCTTCCACGTCCATGGACATGAGGTTGCGGAACATCAGGCTGGTGGGGTTGAGGAAGACTTCTCCGAGGGAAATGGTGGAAAACTCCAAGGGCAAGCCACCCGCTGCCAGCACCCCGCGCTTAACGGCTTCGAGCAGTTCGGGAAAGTGCCGATGGCAGTTGTTGAAGCCACTGGACGGGTAGGCGATGCCGACCACCGGACGCGCCAGCAGTTTTCCGGAATACCCCATTGACTTGGCGAACGAGTATCTTAGATAGCGGGAAAAATCCGGGTCGCCGTAGTGGGTCAGTCCCCGCTTTAAGCCTTGAGACATTGGTTAGGTTTTAGGTTGGAGGTGTTTAGGCAGCGGGAGTATACGGGTACTGGCACAGTACGCCTTTACCGACCACAGCGAGCAGGTTGTTGCTGGTTGTGGAGCGTTCGCAGGCAGATAGTCCCCCTCTGGAGTGTTGTTCCTCTGAAAATCGGGAAAAATAATTGTAAACCGGGGGGAATGCGGGGGGAGTTGACGGTCTTGGGGAACAGCGCACGAGGTCCTCAAGGATCAGTGAGGCCGCAGGCCTTCCCGGAAGGTTGGGAAGCGCAACTCGTACCTCATTTCCCGGAGCAGCCGCTGGTTGTCGATACGGCGCTTCGGGACGTTTCCTGGCGACAAACTTTCTGGTCGTTCCGGCAGCATTTCCGGGGTTAACTTTGGATGGTGCTGTACCAGCCACTCCGCCACCTCCCACGAGGGTCGCGCCTCCTGATCTACCGCGTTGACACAGCCCGGACCCTCCGGATGCTGCACCAGCCAGACCACGATTCCCGCCAAGTCACAGACATGGATACGATGCGTCAACCCCGGAGTTGCCGGAATTCCCTTTCCCACCTTGAGGCGTTCCACCAAGTTACGACCGGGGCCGTAAATTCCTCCAGGCCGCAAAACCTGCACCTTGAAAAACTCGCACAGCACCTGCTCCGTTTTCAGTCGGAGTTGGCCAGAGGGGGCATCCGGGCTGAGTGGCATGTCCTCGTTCCACAACCTCTCCTGCCAAGAGTAAACACCTGTGGTGGAAATGTAGATGAGTCGTTGCTGTTGCGGGCGGTTCTGCTGCATCCACGCACCCCAAGCCTGCAAGCGCAGCGCCTCGTCTTCTAGATTTTTTTCTACTGGAGGAATGGTGAGGACCAGCACCGCATTGTCATTGGGCAGCTGGTGGAATGATTCCGGATTATCCCAATCAAAGCAGTGCTGGGCAAGGGCCAGTCCTGCCACTCGGCTTTCCCGCCACGTTCCCCACGAATCCGGTGAAAATGCATGTTCTCTTAGCAGGGTTTTTCCAAGAAATCCGAGTCCGAGCACTCCAATTTTGGGGAGATTTTCACTCATGGTTTGGGAAGATCGTCTGGGTTCAGCTTCACCCGAAGGGTGCCTTGGCGCACTGGTGTTCCACGAAGTTCGACTTGTTCCAGCGCGAGCAAGGTGGCCGATTGCACCTCGGGTCGTTGTGCAAAACGATCCCGGATCGCCTGCAGGGAATCGGGGTTGAGCGTCAGGAGGGTGAGTTCCATTCCTGCGGGTTGGTAGCTGAAATGGGCCGCCCAAGCTCCCTGCACGAGTTGCAGCCACGACTCCACTTGCTGAAAATGGATTGGCGGGTGCTTGTAAGTCTCGTTCCACAAGCCTTGGAGCCTCAACACCTGCTCTTGCTGCTGTTGCAACGCCTGCCACGTTTCCTGCTCCTGCAAGCGTGCTTGAAGAAGCTGGTTTTGTAAGGCGAACTCCACCTGCAGTATCTGAAGCTGTTGCTCACTGCGTCGCCACGACCACACCCCCCAGGCAATCGTTGTACAGAGCAGGAGCGACAGTCCGGCTTCGACCCAAGGAAACGGTTTCCGGATGCGGTTCATCCACATGAACCCTCGGCTGGGATGCTTGGAAAATCCGGGCCAAGCCTGCACCAAGGTCTGCATTTCCAACGTTGCGGAGTCGGAAATCGGCTCTCTGGATTCTTCAGTTCCAAGGGAGAGCGGAATGTGGACGATGGCGTCATTGCGGGTGCCAAAGTGATCCGCCGCCCAAGTTGTGGCAGCGGCTTGTGGAAGCTGCGGGAGTTCGCAAACTTGCTGAAAGACCCCTTCATGCTGCTCCACAAAGAAGGATTGTTCCAGTCCGGAAAGCACGGTTTTGGAAGATTCGTTGGGAAGCAGGGAGAGCCACCCGGCAATGAGGGGAATCAAAGGCAACGGGACTCGAAACTGCTGGCGGAATGCCTGAACCAATTGTAGTGCTGCTGAAGTGGGGCGGGCGTAGAGCAGTCCAGCACGCTCATGCTGTCCGGATTCGAAGAACTGCAATCCGATGGGGGTTGAGTCCGGAGGGTGGGTGAGTTGGAAAAGCTGGGCCTGCGCGTAGTGGTACGCCTCTTCGGAAGAAGGCTGGATGACCGTCTTAAACCCGACTTGCACCCACGGAAATTCCAACCACGCCACCGCCTGTTTGAAACGCATCTCCTTGCAATGGACCAGCACCTCGTCCAGAGTCAAAAGGGATGCGACAGCCCGGTGGACCGAGACCCCTTGGTCACTGACAAGACCGAGAGTTTTTTCTCCAAGCACGAGGTGCAGGGAGTTTTGGCGAGTGAATCGGAACCACACGGTGAGAACGGAGGCAGGGTCGTGAACTTTAGAATGTGTGCAGGAAAACCAGCCACGGTGACTTGCACAAACAGGCTTGCTGGAGCAGGACGGTGCCGACTCCACCCAGACAGAGGAACGGGGCAAACGGAATCCGGGTTTGCAGCAGCGGTTGGCGGGTGCAAAACAGCACAAACCCGCCAATGAGGAGTCCGGACAGGGCTGCAATGAGGACTGTGGTGAGCAAGCCCTGCCACCCCACCCAAAGGCCGATCAGCCCCAACACGGCAGGATCGCCCTCCCCCAGCCCCTCGATGCCGCGAACGGCGGCATAAAGCATCCCGAGCCAGTACAGCCCTCCAGCTCCGAACACTCCACCGAGCAACAGTTCAACCGTGCTGGCAGGCACGAACAAAACCGCCCAACCAAGCTGGAGCAAGGCGGTGAGGGCGACCAAACGAATGTCAATGGTGAGATGCTGCCAATCCCACCACGCGATGCCGCTCAAAGCGGCAAGTAGCAGGCTGTCGCTCAGCAACAGCGCATAATCCTGCCGGAGCATCGCCAAAATCGCTGTGGTTGCAATGAGAGCAAGGATGACGGGTTTCGGCAACCTTGCGTCCAAAAACTCGTCTGTGCCAACAGGAGAGGGTTCTGAAGCTCCGGGATCGGGCGCAACAGCGGCAGGGATTCGTCGCAACCACCACTGGAGGGCGAGCGTTGCAGTTATTCCCGCCGTGATACCTGCCCCCACCCAGCCGAATTCTGTGAACATGCCCGCACCTCTTGCGTGGGTTAATCGGATACCGGGATGGTGACGCTCAACGTGCCGCGCTCCACCCCAAACAGTCCAAGGTTGTCCGTGGTCGCACGAATCACCACCTTGCCGTTGAACAACCGATCCTCCGGATGAGGCGGTTTGAGAGTACCTCGCACCACGGCTTTCCCATTGCGATTCAGCGTCACCCGTTCCGGGAAGTCGAATCCGTAGTAGTTGGCGGTGAGGCGGATCAATCCCGGTCGGTCCACCCCATCATTGCGGCCTCGGCGAACCAGATTCACTGAAAACTCAATCGGAGTGTCGGTGGTCAAGTTCGGGATTTCCTGCGGAGTCACGAGCTGCAATTGCAGTGCGTGGGGAACCGGGTTCACTGTCCGGAAGAGCTTGTTGTTGACTCGCGCACGGTAAATACGGGAACCTGCTTTCAGCATCAGGGTGGAGGCACGGTTGCGGACTCGGACGGAATTTGAGGCAACCGCAACGCTTGTGTGCGACTTGGTGGCCTGAACCTGAAACTCGGCTTTCCCAGATTCGATGCTGAGAGCGGGAGTGGTCAACTGGTGCGGCACTGAACGTTGCCGAAACCAAGCACTGAGCGTGCCGTGGTAGAGCGTGATCTGGAGGCTCCCGCTCGGGGTGAGCGTTCGCTCTGCCTTGCGGATGAAGTGCAGTTGCGTTTTTTCCAGCACCCGAACTTCCGATCCGTCCCGGAGCAAGAGCGTCACCTTGCCGTTGGCCAGAGTGCGGAGGTGATGGTTGGAGGAAAGCAACGCTCCCTCTGTGGCTTTTTGGGTCGTCTGCTGCTGATCCTGCCACATCCGCACTTCCCCGGACACTTGGGACAGTAAAGCGATGGGGACTGCACCAACGCAGCTTGGAGCAAGGCAGAGCAGGGCACTGACGAGAAACGGAAACGTGCGGGGCATCCGACGGATACGCATCAACGCTGGCGGCGGTAGAATTCTTGGAGCGGTGACAGGATCAAGTCCGGGTGCCAAAGCCCGTGAGTGTACTGGTTTTTTGGGAGGATCGTGTAACGCCCATTGGGCATCTGGCGCCCGGCTTCTCGAACCGACAGAAAGCGGGGTTCAGAGGTGGCCGTGAAAAGTTGTGCGGACACCCGGATCGAGTTGAGGGGTTCGCTTACCCCCTCCCAACGACAGGACTCGCCCAAGCTGGTGGAGTACACTTCCGGATT
Source organism: Deltaproteobacteria bacterium (assembly GCA_002726945.1). Lineage (GTDB taxonomy): Bacteria > SAR324 > SAR324 > SAR324 > NAC60-12 > UBA8110. The sequence goes on from PBTB01000096.1 coordinate 19,504, forward strand.
CCCGTTGGCGATTTGCTCCTGCTGCTCGCTGGAAAGATGTGCCTCTGAGTGCCACTGCTGGAGGTAGGCGGCAATGTGTCCGTTACAGAGCTGGTTTTGCGCCTCCTCCAGCACCTGAAGCTCATCAATGAGCGGATAAGGATGCGCTCCGGCGGTGGCAAGGGTGCGGATGTGATCGGGGTGCGAAACCGCCAGAGAAAAGCCCACCTGCGCACCAAGGCCAAATCCGAGAAAGTGGGTGCAGTCCACCTGAACCTCGCGGAGGACTTCCAGCACATGCGCTGCGCGGGCCCTGATGGAGTAATGCCCGGATTCCAAAGGGGCATCGCTGCGGCCTTGCCCAAGGGGTTCGATGACCACGAGTCGAAAGGTTTCCTGTAATTGTTCAATGTAACCTGTCTGCCACCAGGCGTCCAGATTCACCAGAAAAGGTCCATGCAGGAACAGGTACGGCTCCCGCTCTCCCGCGGTCTCGTAGTGGATGCGTTGGCGGTTGGCGATTACAAACGGCACGGTCCGTCCTCCAGAGCTTGCATCCGGGCCAGTTCGGCCTCGGTGGGTTTGTGCCGCCAGCGCCGATGGAACCACGCCCACTGTTGTGGATGCTGCCGGATGAGCGATTCCATGTGCCGATTCAGGTTTCGGGTGATGCGGAACACGGCGTGATCCTCGTCTTCTTGGGGTTGTTTTTTCTGCACTCCGAGATCAGTCAGATGCAACCGGAACCGACCATCCTGCTCCCGGACGAAGAGTCCGCTCACCACGGGTGCTCCGCTCATGAGAGCAAGAGCGGCAGCACCGATTGGCGTCTTCGCGGGCAAGTTGAAAAAGGGTGCCCAAATACTGGGAACGTTGGTGTCCTGATCAATCGCCAGCACAAACACCTCGCGGTTCCGGAAGCACGTGAGGATTTTTCCCAGCGCCTCTGAGTCTCCACGAGGCACAATCTGCATCGGTCCGCGCTCACGCATTGCTCGCAGCCTTTGGTTGATCCTGGGTTCCGGGACATTGGTAACGGCGGCGACCATCGGCTGGTTCAGGGGTTCGGCAAGGGCACTGAACAGTTCCCAGTTGCCTAGGTGCATGGTCAGCACAATCACACCCTTTTGCTGCTTGAGGGCATTCTCAAGCACTTGGGGATTCTTGATGCTCAGCCAATGCTCCGGAGCCGCTGCAATCTGCGACATGCCCAAGAACTCGAACAAAAACTGCCCGAAACTCTGGAAGCACTCCCGGCACCACTGCTTGCGCTCCATCGTGCTCACCTCCGGGAAGACCCGTTCCAGTTGCGTGTCGGCAATGCCCCGATCCTTGGGAAAGAGGTGGTACACCAGCGTCCCGGTGATGCGCCCAAGCTGCTGAAGCCGGGGCACGGACAGCGTTTGCCCCAGCCACACCCCAAAGCAGAAAATGCGGTACTCTATCCCCCGACGGAAGGAAGTGGCCCAAGACGCACGATGCTTCCGGAAGGGTTCGTAGGAAATGGAACCGGTAGCATCGGCGGACTCAAACCCAAGGGGATCGCGCTCCATGGAACTGGGGGAATCCGAGCTGTCGCTGTTGAACATCGGAGCTGTCGACATCTCAGCCATTGAGGACTTGGGTGAGGTACTCGCGGACAGCACCCGCCTGAGCAGGAAGCACGGCGCAGCGCGTCTCCAGGTTCTCCAGTTCGGCAAGCGGCGGGGGCATTTCCGGAGTCGTGCCTGCTGCTTGGTGGACTGCCGAGCTGAACTTGGCAGGATGGGCGCAAGCAAGGCAGACCACTGGACCTTCCAAGTCCACCTGCTTGGCGGCTTCCACACCAACCGCCGTGTGGGGATCAAGCAAGTAGCCGTACTCCTCGTAAGTCTCCCGAATGGCCCTGAGCGTTCCGGCCTCGTCCACTCGTGCGGAGCCAAAGGTGGCTTGCGCTGTTTGCAGCCGCTCACCCTCAATGGTGAGGCATCCGGTTTCCTGAAAATCCTGCATCCAGCGCCTGAGTTGCTCCGGAGAGCGACCACTGAGGTCAAAGAGGTAGCGCTCAAAATTGCTGGAGATTTGGATGTCCATCGAGGGACTCAGTGTCTGCCGGACTCCGGCAGTGTGGTACTCCCCTTTGCTGAAGAAGCGGTGCAGGATGTCGTTTTCGTTGGTGGCGACGACAAGCCGATGGATCGGCAGCCCCATCTGCCGGGCGTAGTGGCCCGCGAGGACATTGCCGAAATTTCCGGAGGGGACCACAAAGTTGACCGCTTCCCCGGAATTGCTGGAAACCCGCCCCCATGCATAAAAGTAGTACACGATTTGGACGAGGATGCGTGCCCAGTTGATCGAATTGACCGCACCAAGATGGTGACGGGTCTTGAATTCAAGATCGCCGAACAGTTCCTTGACGATGTGCTGGGCATCATCGAACAAGCCTTCCACCGCAATGTTGTGGACGTTGGCATCCAAAACGGTGGTCATCTGCCGCTCCTGCACCGGACTCACTCGCCCCTTGGGATGCAGCATGAACACGGAAATGTCCTTGTGTCCACGCATTCCGTGGATCGCTGCACTGCCGGTGTCTCCGGAAGTCGCTCCAAGGATGCGCAAGGGCTGTCGGCGTTTTTTCAGGACATGCTCAAAGAGATGCCCCAGCAACTGGAGGGCCACATCCTTGAACGCAAAGGTGGGGCCGTGGAACAGTTCCAGCAGGTGCACACGGCCAAGGGTGCGGACGGGCGTGACCTCCGGGTGCGTGAAGCTGCGGTAGGCTTGTTCGATTTGGCCACGGAGGTCAGCTTCCGGAATGGCCCCTCCGGTAAAACTCCGGACGATTTCAAGGCTGAGTTCCTGATAGGACAGATTGCGCCACTGCGGGAGTTGATCCCGCACCTGCGGTAGCGAATCCGGAACCAACAGGCCGCCGTCCTCGGCCAGTCCTGCGATCAGGGTGTCCTCAAAGGACAGCCCCTGCACGCCTCCACGTGTACTCAGGTAGCGCATGGTGTGTGCTTGAGGTTGTGACCTGTGCGGAAGTGTGGTACCACCATGCACCACGTTAACTTCACAGGGATATGCTGATTCAAAGACTGCTCGCCGCATTCGGTTGGGGAACGCTGCTTTGGCTGCTCGCCTCCATGGCACAAGCGCAATCGTTCCCGGTCATTCCGGAATTCCAACTGTATCAATCGGTAGGAACACGAGGGAGTATTTATACCACAGGTGCCGCCGGGTTAGCCATTCATTTGTTTGACGAAAGTGGCGGAGATCCGGGGCTTTACCTCCAGCTTTTGGTGCTGCGAAGCCCCAAGTCGGCCTTGGGGTTCGAATCACGAATTGGCGGACTGAAGCCTCTTGAGGACGGTGCCGGCTACGAAATCGGGTTGCACAACCGCTGGGGCCAAGTTCCCGGGAAAGCAGCGAGCCTGACCTACCGCCATCTGGAGTGGAAATCGGTGATGGTTGACGGAGTAGCGGGGTATTCCGCCAAGGCGGAGGTGCTGCATATGGGCTGGAGTTGGACCTCATGGGACGCCAACGCCGTCGTCTGGCTGCTGGGGCTGGACCTCACGTCCCTCAAACTTCCGAGCAACTCGGGAGGCGAAGCCCAACTCGCACTTGGCTTCCGCACCGGGTTTTGATCAGGGGATCGGCGTGTTGGCCCTAGTCAGGGCATCCTGCACAATTTGCTGCTCTTGCTTGCGAAGCACAAAGTCGCTGCTGAAGATCATCAACGCCTGTTCAGACAGGGCATTTTCCAAGAGCCTGGTCTCGTCCATTCCCAGCAACCCACGTACCAACCGAGTGAACATATTTTTTGGGGTTTCAAAGGAACCCTTCCTGATCATCAGGTACTTCTCTATTGGTCCAGAAATCTCAAAGCGTCTGCCCTCAGCATCGTAGGGATAAGCCTGCCCCGTCGGATTGAAATACCCGGAAGCCAGAAACTTCAGGCGCACAAAGTTCAACAGAAAATCGATGGTCTCCCGACTTTCGTGCAGGTCGTTTTCCAGACCGAGAACGAAAGTCCCGTCGGGATCAAACTGCGCCTCCAGCTTGTCCAGAACGTTGAAGAACATGTGGGGGTGATTCAGGACATGGTGGAGCATCTTGGCGCGTCGTGAACGCGGGATGTCCTTCAGTGCCGCCTTGAGAACTGCCATGATGTTGGACGGGAGGGGATTGAAGGAGCTTTCCCCGGTTGCCCCCTGATGCAACTGATGCTTGAGCAGCCCCTGAGAGAGTGTTTTCCCCTTCTGAGCAGCCGCTGCGCCAGTAGCAGGACTTGCGGACTCCCGGTTCGCAAGCTCCTTGGCGGCCCCTGCTTTGGTCTTCAGGCGTGCCCGGACGGGTTCCAACTCCTGATTCAACTCCTTGAGGAATCTCCGTTCCTCGGTTGCCGCCGAGTCCAGCATCTCAGAAACCACCCATTCCAGTTCCTCCGCTTGAGATTTGCAAATCCCCAGACGCTCTTGAGCCGCCTCCGGAATCTGCTGCACAATCTCGGTGAGCTTGGCTTTTTGCGCCTCGGAAGCGGTACCGTCCTTCACCACTGCCCGGAGCGCGTCCTGAGTCTCCTGCATCTGCCACATGGTGGTGAGCAACTGATCGAAAACAAGCGAGACGCTGCCAAGCACCATGCACGCGGAAGAAAGCGAAGTCCGCTCCTCGTAAGCCTTGTGGAACCGCTGGAACAACGCAACCCCTTGCATGTCTGGAGATTGCAGAAGGAATTCGAGGTGGTCGTTGAGCCGCTCCTCATACTCCTGCAGGTGCAGCTGCCCTTCATCCACCAGCGTGATGCCGTGAGCCACCCCCTCAATGACCGCCCGCTCAAAAAGTCCGGAACGCTCAACATGGTTGTTGAGGTTCGCCAGAATTTGCTGTCGTGTTTGTGCAACCCGCACGGCTTTCTGGAGCAGACCCCGGATCGTCTCCAGTGTTTTCTTGAGGAACACGTGGGTGATGCTGCGGGCTGAGGCGTTGTTGTAAATCTTGCCGAAGGAGATGGAGAGGTTGTTGAGAATGGACGCAATTTGCGAAAGGGCATCGTGGGCTTCTTGAAGTGCGCTCACGATGAGTTGCAGCTGGGATTGCGCGCCTGCGGTTTCCTTGTCGAACTGCGGGATTCCAGACTCCGGACCTTCTGCGCAGAGAACATCAAGTCGGTCATTGCAGATTTTCAGGTAGCGAACCGGCTCAAGCGGGACGTAGAGCAGTTCCAGCCGGAGTTGCGCGTCGGTCTGCACCACCTCTTCCAGTGAGGTGGTGGCCCGGAGTTTGTTGGCATCGGGAGTGGATTGCAAAGCGATGCGCTGCTTGAGTTGATCCAGTTGGTTGTGAAGTTGTTTGGAATCCACGTCATTGGACTTTGCACCCGGAACCGGTTTCACGGAGTTCGCCTGAGCTTGCTCTTCAAGGTCGAGCATCTTCCGGGCGAGTTGAAAGTACTTGTACACCGCTTGAAGCTCCTCCACCGAGAGGGGGTGGCTGGTGTCCTTGAGCTTGCTGTTCGCAAGCAGTTTCTGCACAAGCCCGGAGGCTTTCTGGTACAGTTCGAGAAACTGCTGCTTGGTCTCGTCATCGACCGGGATGGGCAGGGGGATCCGGACCCACCGGCCTTGTTCTTCAACACCAGCCCTGATCCGCTCCACTTCTTGCCACGAGAGCGCGAGGGCATTTCCCGGAGAGACGCCACGCGGTTCTGTCATGTAGAACCCGTGGTCGAGGCTCATGTGGATGCAGTGCGAGAGGTGAGAGATTTGCTTGCCCATCGCAATGTACTTCGCCGCCTGTTGCTGGAAGAGGTGCGATGTGCGACACTGTTCGTAGAGTCGGGCGAAGGTTTGGTTGATGAGCTTGAAGGTTGCCGCGATGGCCTGTTGCTCCTCACCAGGAATGAACCAGCGATGCTCCGGGCTGAGTGCTGCCCGCACAAACTGGCTGATCGCCTGAGCCTCACGCTGGGCGTCCTGAACCTGCGAGACTGGCTGGCGTTGCTTCTTCAGAGACGATTGGATTTTCTTGGCTTGTTCAAGGACAGCTTGATCACTCACGAGATTCTCCAGAGAATGAAGAGTTGCGGGTACGGAACTCCGGTTGTTACACTGCTCATGGCCAATACTGAACGGATCTGGTGAAAACCACGATGGGAAAACTGCTAGACCATATCGCACAACCACAGGATGTTCAACCCCTCTCTTTGAAGGAGTTGGAACAACTGGCCCAAGATTGCCGCGATCGCATCATCGAAGTGACCAGCAAACAGGGAGGGCACCTTGCCTCGTCCTTGGGGGCGGTGGAACTGACGGTGGCCTTGTTCAAGGTGTTCAACCTGAAGCAGGATCGGCTGCTCTGGGACGTGGGACACCAAGCCTATGCCCACAAGCTGCTGACAGGACGGAGCGAGCGTTTTGAGACCCTTTCCCAAAAGGGCGGGATCAAGAAATTCCTCTCCCGCGATGAAAGCCCGTATGACCATTTTGGGGCGGGACACGCCTCCACTTCGATCTCCGCCGGAGTCGGCATGGTCGTCGGTCGGGATCTGCAAGAGCAGCCGCATCAGGTGATCGCCGTCATCGGCGATGGAGCCATGACCGGAGGTTTGGCATTTGAAGCGCTCAACCACAACGGCTTCCTCGACAAGCGCATGCTGGTGGTGTACAGCGACAACGGCATGAGCATTGATCCCAATGTGGGGGCGCTCTCCAAGTTCATCACCCGCATCAGCATTTCCAAACCCTACAACATCATCCGGGAAGAAGCCTTGGAGATGGCCACCAAGGTGCCCTTCTCCAAAACGGTCCACACCGGATTCCAGCGGATTCACGACTCGGTCAAGTCGTTCTGGTCTCCCGGAATGCTCTTTGAGCAGTTGGGCTGGCGCTATTTCGGTCCCATTAATGGTCACAACCTCAAGGACTTGGTTGATCTGCTGGAACACGTCAAGGGACTGGAGGGGCCAATCGTGGTCCACGCCCTCACGCAAAAAGGCAAGGGTTACAAACCTGCGGAGGGAGATGCCTTCAAGTACCACGGGGTGAAACCCTTTGTTCCGGAAAGCGGAGAGTTCATCACCAAAAAACCGGGAACGGTCAAGGAAACCAGCTACTCCAAGGTGTTCGCAGACAAGCTCGGTGAATTGATGGAGCAAGATCCACAGGTGACGGTTTCCAGCGCAGCGATGATAAGCGGGACCGGGATCATTGGGCTGCAAAGGAAATATCCGGAGCGTGTGTTGGACGTTGGCATCGCGGAGGGACACGCCGTGACTTCTGCAGCAGGAATGGCGACCACTGGAATCAAGCCCTTCGTGGCAATCTACTCGACCTTTCTTCAGCGGGCGCTTGATCACATCATCCACGATGTTGCCGTGCAGCACCTGCCCGTGCGCTTCATGCTGGACCGAGCCGGCTTGGTGGGAGCGGACGGTCCCACCCACCACGGTGCCTATGACCTCACCTACCTCCGGATGATTCCGGAAATGGTGGTGATGGTTCCCAAGGATGGCGCGGAATTGCGGCGCATGGTCGAATTTTCGCACGGGTATGATGACGGCCCCAGCGTGGTGCGCTACCCCCGGGGCGACACCGCGAGTTTGGACGAAAGCTCCGTGCCACCCATCGAGTTGGGGAAAGCCCACCTGCTACAGCCCGGCAGGGATGTGGCGCTGCTGGCGGTAGGGACGATGGTTGCAGTCGCGGAAGAGGTTGCTGAGCCCCTGCAAGCCGATGGCTTTTCAGTGGCCGTGGTCAACGGACGCTTTGTCAAGCCGCTGGATGCCGAACGGATCACCGCGCTTGCCTCCACCGTGCACCTGCTGGTGACACTGGAGGAAAACACGGCACACGGCGGATTCGGCAGTGGAGTGCTGGAGGTGCTGAGCGGGGCTGGAGTCACCGTGCCCACGCAAGTTTTCGGCATTCCGGATCGCTTCATCGCGCAAGGGTCTCCGGACCAGCAACGCGAGGATGCCGGACTTTCGGCGGAACAAGTGCTTGCTAAAATCCGGGAGCGCCTGTTCGTGCTTCATGCGTACCCACGTCGAGGTCGCACCAAGCAACGGATGCCTGCGTGAGCAAGTCAGAAGGACGCCGTGACGTTTTTCACTTGACTTCATGGCCGTTTCTGTCCATTACTTTGAGTCTTGAAATCCCTGTTCTGGCACACAAACGCTTCTGCTGTCGGACGGATTGACCAGAATAGATGGTTAAGCTCCCCAAGGAGGTGGAGTCCCAAAAATCACATCAAGGAATGAGCTATGAGTAATGAGTTGATGAGTCGTCTGGAGGGCAAAGTCCAGGAAATGGTGGACACCCTTGAACTCTACCGCATGGAGAATGCGGATTTGAAGGTGTCCAACAAGGAGTTGCAAACCGCCAATGAGGAATTGCAGGCCGCCAAATCCTCGCTGGAAGAGCAGCAGTTGGAGTGGGAACAGAAGCTGACGGCGCTCATCGAAAGGTTTGAGCAGATCGAAAGCGAGGATTCCAACAGTGAGGCCGAGCCTTCCTCAAGTGCCGAGACTGCCCCGGACAAAGGAGGAGATGCAGACGCTGCAGCATCCGACCCTGGAGGTTTGGACAGTGAGGGTTCGGATTCGGGAACAACGACCTATCAGGCACCTTCCTACGATACCCCCAATCAGGGCTACTGAGCTTTTCGGCCCACCTCCTGGGAGTATGCGGATGGTGGGCTGCTTTTCTTTCTCTCTTCCGATCTCTTGCTTGCGGGGTTTTCTTGCCGCAGGTTTGTTCGCGCTCCTGCTGGCACTTGCCTTTCCTTCTGCCCTTCACAGCCGTCCTCACACAGGAATTCTGACCCCGCGCGTCATCTACCCGTCTCAAGGGCATGAGTGGTTCGGGAGTTTCCTTCAGGACGAGTTGTCACAGCAACTCCGCTTCTCTAACCGTTTTGCGGTGATGTCCCCGTTTGCTGCACGGCTTTGGCAGAAACGCTATGGCACCCGCTCTCCTGAAGCGTTGAAGACGTCCCTCCAAGAGGCTCAGCTGGAACTCTTGGTTGACGCCAAAATCCAAAAAGTGCTGCGCCGCGTGGGGGTGGAGTGGCAGATCGTTCGGGTCACGGACAACACGGCTCAGGTGATTCCCCTCTCCAAAAGCTACCCGCTGGACACTCCGGATGAGTTCGTTGCCGCAGTGCTTGCGGACTTGGGAACCGAGATTCCGGAGTTCTCCGGGCTGCAAGGGTTCCCGAGGGGGCAGACGTGGGAGGCTGTCCGGGCGTTTTATCAGTGGCGGGATCAGGAAGTCCCGCAGCGGGGTTCTCCGGAGTGGAGTAACTTCCGCAACCAGCTTCACGGTTTGGCGGCGGATCATCCTTCGTTGGAGGAGCAGGTGCTGGAATACGAGGCACTGCTCGACATCTTGGAAGCCGGAGAGCAGAATCCTGCATATGTGCCGATCCTGAAAAAAGCAGACGAGCGGCTGCAAATCCTGAAGACCCGTCAGCCGGGGAATTCCGAAATCAGCACGTTGCTGGCACTGAGTTACTACCTTCAGGGCGAGACCCTGCAAGCCAAGTCCGAGGTGGTGATCGCCAACGCGAAAAACCCGTTCGCGGGGCCGGCACTAATGATTTATGGACTGGTGATTGGCCGCACTCCGCAGGAGGGCAAGTCCTTCATCCAGAAAGGCTTGCGCCTCTACCCTTTTCTGGCGGACAGCACTTACGGAACACTGCCACCCTACCACACCCTGATCCGTCCACTGGGTCCATGGCTGGTGCCGGAGTCTTCACAGCCCCGGCCCGATTACGATGAACGGATGGCCGAGGGACAGCAGCATTTTCGGGAAGGCAAGTTCGATCAGGCGCAGCAGGTGTTTTCAGACCTGAGTGCCACCGTGCCCATGATTGCCGATCCACAAGTTTATCTCGCCCGCATCGAAATCCAACGTGGCACCCCCGAAACTGCACTGAGGCGGTTGCAGGGATTACAGCGACGGTTCCCGGACGATCCCGGAGTGGCGCTCTACCTTGGCTATGCCCATGAAAAACTCGGGCACCATGACCGCGCTGAGGATGCCTACCGCAACACATTGAACTTGCGTCCGGACAATCCTCGGGCCTTGCTCCGTCTCAGCACCGTATTGATCCGGCGTAAGCGTTACGACGAGGCTCAGAGTTTTTTGGAAAGCCTCACCAAGAAATATCCGGGTTATGCGGTGGCCTGGTGGAACCTAGGGGTACTCCACCGGAAACTGGGTCAACCGCAACAAGCACAACAGGCGTGGGAACAGGCGTTGCGAGTGGAGCCTGAAAACGAACGCATCCGCTCGTCGCTGATGAAACTGTCCGTCCAGTTGGAGTCGGTTTCGGAGTGAACCTCACCCAGTGCGGGCGAAGACATGACGGGAGGCCAGCAGTGTGAGGGTGCCACTATGTGCGAGCATGAAAATGGTCAGGGTGAGCCAGAGTCTGTGGTTCTGAAGCAGGGGATGTATGACAAAGTACGCCGGAAAGCAGGTGGCGGCGCATGGCACATGGCACGGGAAGCAGTTGCACCAATGCTGGTCAGGGCGAACCGCAGGATGTCTCGGTTCATCAAGAACGATGGTCAGCAGATTCCTGCACCGCCATACATCTGCTGGTACTGGTGAAACCGCTTTTCCAGATACACCGCCTGCGCTTGCCGTTCGTTGGGGAACCAGGAGTGGAGGACCTGCTGAAGCTGGCTGTCATCCAGTCGTTGAAACATATCCTTGAGGAACCGCATCTCAGCGTTCGTAATGGTGCGGTCCGTGACCATCAACCGGGTCAGGGTGTCCACAACCCGCTGCCGTTGTCGGCTTTCGGAGGAAGAGAAGTCAGAGGTGGATTTTTGTGTCATTTTATCCGTGAAGGGAGTCAGTCTTGCAAGAGACAGTGCTGCGAATTCTTTGCCAGCCGCCGGGAATGTGGGAAGAATGCTTGCAAAGCAGCAGGCAGGTGCGCCATCATGCGTTTATGATTATTTCGTCTCTCAGTGCTTTCGTGAACAGGGCGACCCTCCTCCAAAGCTCCCTCCAACTGCTGGTTGGATTGGTCCTCGCAGGGTTGGGTGGACTGTGCCTGAATCCCGGGTTGGCGCAGGCTCGACAGTATGCCGTTTTGGCGGAACCCAGAGGCGGGGGCGCAGCTCCGGAGGTGGCAATGCAGCAACTTCAGGCCGAGGTGTTGGAACAGTTGCAGAAGCGTTTTGACTTCTCCCTACAATCCACCTTTGAGCAGGAGCAGGCCCGCTTGAAGAGTGCCCCCACTCCATCATGCGTGGATGCTTCCTGTGCGGTGGATGCGCTGGAAGCCCTTCCAGGAGCGCATTTGTTCTGGATTCGACACCACAGAAACACCGTGCGCGTGTACTGGCGAGGACCGGATTGGCAGTACCAAACCTTTGGGGTGTCCGGAGACGGGCCAGAATCGGTCACACCACAAGTGTTGCAGCAGCTTCCATTTCTGGAAAAGCATGTGGTGGCAGTCAGTCCGGAGCGTCTTGAGAAGGTGGCACGAGTGATGGTGGTGCAGGCTCAACCCCGTGTTTTGAAAGAGGCTGAATCAAAACCAGAAACCACCACTCCCAAGCCACGCCCGGCGGAACCGACTCCGGTTGCGAAGACAAACGCGCTCCCACCCTCAAACACGGACACCAAAAAGCGCATCACGGACGTGTTGCAACCGCAAAGCTTGCAGGTCGTCGTGGAGACCAAACGGCCAGCGGTTGAGGCCCAGCAACCAATAGAGACGGCTCGGGTTAAACCCAAGCAAACGCCTCTGTTGAAGCAAATCGTGGTGACCGAAGCAGAGCCTCGTACCGAGGAGGTTTCGCCCGCATCCGCAGTGGACGAGCCACAGCAACTGGTTGCTGCACTCGTTCCCCAACTCCAGCCTGCTCCGGAAAAAAGCGTTCGGCCTCCCCAGCCCCTCAACGCCTTGGACAAACTGCGGTTCCGGGTGGCCGAGAAACGCTACAACCAAACGATCTGGCAGCAGATCAAGACTCGGCTGCTCTTTTTCCAGAAACTGAACAAGCTGGAACGGACTACGATTGAAGCACGAATTCGACTGAGTATTGATGCCTCCGGAAGGATTGTGGAGTGTGCGTTGTTGTTCCCCAGCCGCTCCCGCTTGTTCAACCAAGAGTTGCTGAAAGCGGTGGATGCACTGGAACTACCACCACCGCAGGAGGCGCTGGTCCGGAATCCCCCCTATGTGGTCAACATCACCCTCAAGCCCTGACCATGCCGCTCAATTCTTTGGTGTTACAGGAGATTCCAGAGCGATTCCCACAGCCAAAATCAACTGGGTTGGCAGTTTCGGAACAACCGAAACTGGGGCCAACTGAAGCTCTGGATTTGCTGTTCCGGGAGTATGCACCAAACACCCGGCGGGCTTATGCCCGCGCCTTTCGGCAGTTTCAGGAGTGGACGCAGATGCATTCGCTGGAAGAATTGCGTCAGGTGGACAGCTTGCGGCTGCTGGAGTACAAGCAGCACCTGAAAGGCTTGGGATGGAAGCCTGCAAGCGTCAATCAGTCGGTGAGTGCGCTGCGCAAGATTTTCAAGGTACTCACAGAGTTTGGGCACCTTCCTGAAAATCCAATCCAGCCCTCGGTTTTACGGACGGAAAAGGTTGCGGCGTTCAGCAACAAGGGGGCCCTTCAGGTCTCGCAACTCAACGCGATGCTTGAGGCGAATGAGCAACTAGACTACGATATTCGCACAGCACCACTGCTCCGGCAGCGCAATGCCCTGCTCCTGAAGTTCCTCTATTTGACCGCAGCACGGCGGGGCGAAGCCGCCGGCTTGCAGTGGAACAATATTCAACCGGACGGTCAGCACCATGTGATCGTGTTGCAGGAAACCAAGAGTGGTGCCCCCCAACGGATCAAGCTGCGTCGGGAGTTGAACGAGGGTTTGCAGGAATGGCACAGGATGCTCCAAGAGCATGACGTGAACAGCCTCTGGGTGTTTCCGTCACTGGGGTTCCGGACGAGGGGCGGGGCGATGTCAGGCAAGGGCGTGAACGATGTGGTGGCGCGCTTGGGTCGTGCTGTGGGACTGAACATCTCGGCACACTACCTGCGGCACACGGCGATTACCCTTGCCTTGGAACTGGGAGAGCCGCTTCAGAAGGTGCAGAGTTATGCGCGGCATGCCTCGGCAAACACCACGATCCGCTACTACCATGACCAGCAATTTCTGGAGCGGAACCCGACGGACCGCTTGCCGATGATCTGAAGGCTAGACGGCGGACTTTGCGGGTTCCTTGGCAGAGGTGTTGCTTCCGGAGAAGCGGGCCACCCAGATGCTGATTTCGTAAAGAATGATCAGCGGCCCCGCCATCAGCGTTTGCGTGAACACGTCCGGAGGGGTGAGGATGGCCGCGCCGATGAAGATGACTACAAGAGAATACTTGCGATTGTTCCTCAGCCAGTCGGCGTCAATGATGCCCAGTCGGGTGAGGATGAAGGTGACCGTGGGCATTTCAAAAACGAATCCGAACGCAAACAGCAGGTGGATCGTCAACGAAAGGTACGAGGCCATGCTGAGCGTCGGCAAAGTGACTTCATTCTTGAAGCCAAGGAAGAAATCGTAGCCGAAGGGCAGTACGACGAAGTAGCCGAACAGCCCGCCTCCCACAAAAAGCGGGTAGGAGAGCAGCACAAAGGGCCACACTGCCTTTTGTTCACGAGAATAGAGGGCTGGGCGGATAAACAGCCAGAGTTGACCGAGAACGTAAGGGAAGGTCAGGAAGAGCGCAGCGTAAAGGCCGATACGCAGGTAAGTGAAGAAAGGTTCGGTCAGTTCCAGAAAATGCAGCGGGATGTTACGGTCGTCCAGCGGCTTCCGGAAGATGGCCAAGAGCGGCTGATCGAACTCCAGTTCGCAGTAGAACGCCGCCATGAAGACGATCACAATGCCTGCCAGACTCCGAACCAACCGCGTGCGCAACTCGGTCAGGTGCGCGGTCAATGGCATGGGGACGTCTTCCGAATTCTTGTCTGAAGGTTGGGCCGAATCGTTGGGCGATTCACTCATAGGCGGTTGGGTCAGGATGCACAAGTTATAATAACTGATCAGGACCAGCCCTTTCAAGGTGGTAACGAACTAAAGCCCCAATTAGATTTTTGATGGTCCCCCGCTTGAGTGTTGGTGACCGCCCTCAGCAAAATTCGCCCTCTCAAGGGTTGTAATTTTGCAGAGAGACGGCGTTTCCCGGTACGTTGCCCCCGGGTTACAGTCCCGATCGCCAGTCGCTCTTGCAACACCTGCTGCGAGCAGGTGCGGACCTTGCCTT
>PBTB01000097.1 GCA_002726945.1 Deltaproteobacteria bacterium
TCTCTCCACAGCGGTTGCGCTTGCCGGTTCACCATCAGCACGTCATTCTCCCACATGAAGGCAAGGTCCGCACCTGCTCGCAGCAGGTGTTGCAAGAGCTGCTGGCGATCGGACTTATTTTCAATGACTAATTTCATGAACAGAAAGCCTCAGCCCCATACTTTTCAAGAGAGCTACTAGACTAGATAGTTGTGGATTCCCTTTTGATGAGAGCATTTTATATAGACTTTCTCTATTAAGGCTCGATTCTTTTGAAATCTTTGAAATCCCTCTAGCCTCTGCTACATTTCGGAGAGCTAATAAAAACTCTTCATTACTTCCTTCATCCAAAGCAACTTCTAAATAAGCAGCTGCTTCTGTAGGGTTTTTCAAGTCTTCAATCAAACTGGTATGATAATCTCTTGAACGCTTACCCATATTAATCCTCCAATTGGTAGTCTTTCCAATATTTTTTTGCTTGATCAATGTCCTTTTGCTGTTTCCGTTTTGTTCCTCCGCAAAGTAAAAGGACCATGGTTTTATCTACTTGTCCAAAATAAATCCGATAACCTGGGCCGAAATCAAGGCGAAGGTCATAGACTCCATCTCCAGCAGATTCACAATCTCCGAAATTACCGAGTTCTAAACGATCAACTCTTTGACGGATTCGTGCTCTGGTTTTGACATCCTTCAAGGAGTGCAGCCATTCCTGATAGGGAGACTTTCCTCCTGCATTGATGTATGCTTTGATTTCTTGAGGTTGAATATCCATTTTTTCATTGTAGCTTATAGACTACAAGAACTGAAGTTAAACTTTCGCTAGAAGTATAAGGAAGGCTAGACCAGTCAAAAATAGGGTCATCAAAAATGGGGTCACTCATTAGCTCCCAATTTTTCTGATAGTCGTCCTTGTTTTTCGAAATATTCGACCGCGTTCATAATAGATGTGGTTTGGGATCGAAAAACGGCTTTGTGACCTCTGGAGCAAAGGCTCATGCCATCAGGTCTTGTTGGTTGGAGGTTGGTCGGGAGAAACAGGGTCGACCAGCGTCTCAAGCAGCCGTTGGTGCAGGTTGTCAAATTTGCCGTTGCTCATGATCACAACCACGTCCTGCGGTCGGCACTCCACTGCAAGGTGTTGCAAGATCCTCCCGGAATCGGAAAACGCATGCGCTTGCAAGCCCCGTTTCTGCAAAGCAGCAGCCACTGCTTCAGAGTCGAGCCGCGCTGCTTCCGGAATCTGCTCCAGACGATGGGGGTGGTTCAGCAGGGCAAAATCGGCAACGGCGAGGGCTTCGATCAATTTGGACTCGTGCAACTTGAGGACGCTCGTGTTGGAACGCGGCTCAAAGACCGCGATGAGCCGTCGGTCCGGATGCCGAAGCCGCAGGGCCGCAAGGGTCTCCCGAACCGCAGTGGGGTGGTGCGCGAAGTCGTCGTACACGGAAATGCCCCGCACGGTTCCGCGCAACTCCTGTCGACGCTTGATGCCTCGGAAGCGGTTGAAGGCGGACTGGACCGCATGGTCCGGAATGCCGTTGTGCTGGGCAAGTGTCAGCACGCCGAGGGCGTTACGAACGTTGTGTTCGCCGAGCATCGGCAGGCGGAACTCACGATCCGGAACCCCGCCGCTGGGAGACTTGACCGTGAATCTCATGCCCTCGTCAGCCACACGAAGCTTGGTTCCCTGCAAATCATTCTCCGGACCCAGCCCAAAGCGCATGATCGGCGAGTGGGCCTTTTGTAACACTTCCGCTAATGCGGGATCGTCTCCATTGGCGGCGATCCGTCCATTCGACGGAACTAACCCCAGCAGCCCCCGAAAAGCGCGTTTGATGTCGTCGAACGAAGCAAAGATATCGGCGTGGTCGAATTCCAGATTGTTGAGCAGGAGTTGCTGGGGCTGGTAGTGGAAGAACTTGGAGCGTTTGTCGAAGAAGGCGGTGTCGTATTCGTCGCCCTCGGTGATGAAGACGCCACCTTGACCTTCATGGCAACTCGTCCCCAGATTCTCGGCAATGCCTCCGATCAGAAAGCCCGGATCGCGCCCGGCTTCACGGAACACCCACGCGAGCAGGGCCGTTGTCGTGGTCTTGCCGTGGGTGCCCGCAACAACGAGGGAGGTGTTGCCCTGAATGAAATGCTCCTTGAGCAATTCGGCCATCGAGACATAGCGCAA
The DNA here is from genome assembly GCA_002726945.1 of Deltaproteobacteria bacterium. GTDB lineage: Bacteria > SAR324 > SAR324 > SAR324 > NAC60-12 > UBA8110. The sequence continues at coordinate 2,159 of PBTB01000097.1, forward strand.
CCCCTGCGCAAGCGTGGCCTCCACTTCCGGGTTGCCCCGCGAGAGCGCATTGCCGATCACCACAAGGTCTGGGGGCGGATCAAGATTCGCTGCCGCATAGCCCTCGTTCACCGACAGTCCGTTTTCGGCGAGCAAGGTGCTCATCGGGGGATAAACGTCCGCGTCCGAGCCGGTGACACGGTGTCCGCGTTTTTGCAGCAGCACGGCCAGCGACGCCATCGCCGTTCCGCAAATGCCAGAGAAGTGAATGTGGGTTGAGTGCAACTCGGTGAGCTTCTAGGGTTCAAGGCTCAAGATAGCAACCCCCGCAGCACTTGGCAACTCATCTCTGAAGGTTGTTTCCGGACACGCACTCTGGTAGGGTGAAGCGTTGCAGAATTTCGCCTCTTGCACCCCGCTTTCGTGCCCACCGTTTCGTCCGGACTTTCGAACTTGCTGAGGGAGTTGGCTCACCATACGAACCTGCAGCGCACTCGGCATGACCAGCAGGCAACGGAGCTTGCAGAGTGGCAGCAGATTCGGAGGCAACTGGAGCGTGTTGAGTCCTCACAAGCCGAACCTCTGATCACACAGCTTCAGGCGTGGTTGGCTCAACAGCAAAAGCTTGAGGAGTCCCACCACCGCAGCATGAATCTGCTGCTGGAGCAGATTCGTAGCACCGCCTCAATCGGAGGTTGGAAAGAGAGAGCCATCCCTGCTTCCGCTCTTGCTGCTCCCAGCATTCCCGCGCAGGCGGGAATCCAGATGCCTGCACCGCCGCAAGCCAAGTCAGAGACCAAACCTCCGACTTCTCCAGACGTTCCTCCCACTCCATCCAGAAAAAAACAACGTATCTTGAGCAGGCGGCAGCGTTTTGAAGAGTGGGGGTTCCGGAAACTGCGATGCTGGGCCGCAACTGCCTCATCCCGGAATCGTCGAACCGTGACGTGGTTGCTGGCAAGCTTGCTTTGGAGCATCCGGAGGCGTCGGAGGGTGGTGGACACCAATCTGCGTGTCGCTTTCCCGGACAAATCCCGCAAGGAGCGTAACTGCATTGCGTGGGGCAACTACCACTGGTTTGCGCGTTTTGCCGTTGATGTGCTGCGCTTGGCAACGTGGCAGCACCGCACGGAAGCGTTTGTGCAGGTGCGCAATCTGGAAGTGCTGGATGAGGCGCTTGCGGAAAATCGTGGTGCCCTGCTCGTCACCGGACACTTGGGCAACTGGGAATTCATTCCAGCAGTGCTAGCCGAACGGGGCTATCCGATGACGGTCTATGCCGGAGCGCAAACGAATCCGCTCACCGACGAACTTCACAACGAAACCCGCCGGGGCTTCGGCATCCACTTGCTGGGCAAAGGCGCGGATGCGGTCATGGAAATCTGGCACGCTCTCAAGCAGAAGCGCATCGTTGGACTGCTCATTGATCAGGATGAGCGCAAGTCCGGGGTCTTTGTGGATTTTTTCGGTACTCCTGCCAGCACCCGACGTGGCGTGGCGGCGTTTCACCGCATGTTCGACAGTCCCGTGCTGCTCTGCGTCTGCCCGTATGTGGGGGACGGCGTTGAGGTGATCTTCAAGCGCATTGAGTTCACCGCTTCTGGAAATCCGGGAGTTGATGAACACGAACTGCTGCAACGCGCAACCTCCGCATTCGAAGAGCAGGTACGGCAGTGTCCGAAGCAGTATTTCTGGATGCACCGACGCTGGCACACCCGTCCGAATGTGAGTTCCAAGCCGATTTACTGATTGTCGTTACCCCGTTTTACGGCATAATTTCCGCCTTGTTGTGATCACTACATTTTGATTGATCCCATGTTTGGATTTAGCAATTCCGGTTTTCAGGAACACATGCACAGCGTCGCTCGCGCGGAAGAATCCAGCTAGACCGCATTCCCATTTTTCTTTTTCAATGCCCGATCCCGCGCTCATTCTCGCGCCTGAACAATTCAATGCCCACCGTGCAAAAACCGCCTTCGGTCTCATCCGGGGCTCCTCGCGCTATGAAATCCTTGGCGTTGTCGATCCGGATCAGGCGGGTCGGGATGCCGGAGTTGTGGTGGACGGCACCCCGCGCGGCATTCCGGTGTTTGGCTCCGTGGCGGAAGCCTGCCAGCAAGTTCGCATTCACCCCAAATGGGCGATCATCGGCATCACGCAGCACGGCGGGCGCCTGTCGGACCCGATCAAGGAAATCCTCACTGCAACAGTGCAGGCCGGAGTCGGTCTCGTCAACGGACTCCATGAGCCACTGAGCGATCTTCCGGAACTTTGTCAACTCGCCGAGCAAAAAGATGTGGAACTGCTCGACATCCGCAAGTCGCGTCCGTGGCACGAACTACGGTTTTGGAGCGGAGCCATCCGCACGGTTCGTGCACCCCGGATTGCAGTGTTGGGCATGGATTGCGCCCTCGGCAAGCGCACCACGGCCCACTGGCTTTGGGAGTTGTGCAACGCCTCCGGAATCCGCACCGAGATGATCTACACGGGGCAGACCGGCTGGTTGCAGGGCATGGAATACGGCTTCATCCTCGATGCGACGATGAACGATTTCGTCACCGGAGAACTCGAAGCCGAGATCGTGCGCTGCGACCAGGAACAATCCCCAGACTTGATCCTGCTTGAAGGACAGTCGGCATTGCGCAATCCAGCGGGACCGTGCGGGGCTGAATTTCTCTGTTCAGCGGAGGCGAAGGGTGTCGTTCTCCAGCACGCGCCCGGGCGTTCGTACTTCCGGGGCACCGAGGCACTGGGGTGGTCGATCCCTGCGCTGGAAAGCGAACTCGCGCTCATCCGGCACTACGGCGCCACACCACTCGCCGTCACCCTCAACGCAGAGGGCTTGAGTCCGGACGAGGTCAAGTCGGTTCAGCAAGACTTCGAGCGCACCCTCGAACTCCCCGTGCTGCTGCCGTTGGAGGAAGGGCTTGAGCGTCTGCTTCCGTTGGTCCGGGCGTTTCTTGCCAACCCGAACACCCCATGAAGATTCACGCCCTGTGCTCGTGGCAGGAGACGATTCCCTTCACGCACCCCTTCGCAGTGGCCTATACCTCCAGTAACGAAGCAACCCTGCATTTTCTGGAAATCCGCACGGACGGTGGGTTGCTTGGACGAGGGTCTGCCTCGCCAAGTGTGCATGTCACCGGAGAGACCACGGATGCGTGTGCAGCCGCCCTGGACGAAACCAAACTCGGCTGGCTGCTTGGAGGGGACGTGCGTCATGCCCATTCCCTGATCCGGCAACTTCGGACTCGGCTTTACGCGACACCTGCAGCCTGTGCAGCGGTGGACATGGCCCTCCATGACTTGTTTGCTCAGGTGCTGGATGTCCCATTGGTGGATTTTTTGGGACGCTGCCACACAGCACTCCCCACCTCGATCACGATTGGGCTCAAACCGATTCCCGAAGTCCTCTCTGAAGCACGGGAGTGCCTGACCAGAGGCTACCGCGCCCTCAAGATCAAGCTTGGACGCAATGTGGAAGAGGACATTGAAAAGCTCTACAAACTCCGGGAAACCCTGCCCGCCGAAACCATGATCCGGGTGGATCCCAATCAGGGCTACTCTGCGGAACAAACCCGACACTTCTTCAAGCAAACTCGCGGATTGGCACTGGAACTCATTGAGCAGCCGATGCCTGCCGATGCAATTGGCGAGATGCGAGGAATGCCGCTGGAACTTCGGGAAACCCTCTGCGCGGACGAGTCCCTGCATTCTCCGGAAGACGTGGTACGCCTGCTGACTCCAAAACCGGCGTGCGGCCTCTTCAACATCAAGCTGATGAAATGTGGGGGGATTGACGGAGGACTCCGGATCGCCCGGATGGCCGAGGTCGCCCAGATTCCGCTGATGTGGGGCTGCATGGTCGAAAGCCGCGTCAGCCTCGCCGCCGCCCTCCATGCCGCCTACGCTTCTCCCAACACCCGCTTTCTCGATCTCGACGGGGACACCGATTTGGTGCGAGACCCTGCGGCTGGCGGCTTCGTGCTGGAGACCGGCAACCTGCGCCTGCTGGATCGTCCGGGCCTCGGCGTCGAGTGGTCGTGATCCAGAAAATGACTTGCACCTCCAAGGCGGGAATCGTCCAATGGAACCCCCTCCGGGCCAGTAGCTCAGTTGGTTAGAGCAGGGGACTCATAATCCCTTGGTCGTAGGTTCGAGTCCTACCTGGCCCACCAAACTATCTTCAAACAGATCAGTTATTTATAGCTGATTTCCGAGTACAAATCCCTACAAATACTGTGTTGCACACCGATTGTACATTTTGCAGATGATGCTACACTAACTTTAGTTGGATAATTGCTCATAGCAAGTCAGGCATCTGCAACCATGTAAAACCGCCTGTGACATGCCAAAACTCAGCCCTGCATCAGTAACCCTGTGCGAAAGGGAAGAACCCTTATCCAAAACTCACGTTAATTTTTAGCAAAGCAATGACGATGACATACCCTTTACCCTCTAGTACTGATCAAATCGCGGATTTGCACTTGTCCACCGCCAGCCGCGGGGCAGAACTCAACCTCGTCCACGGTGGGGCGGTCGATCCGGCCGACATCATCTTCGGTTGCGGCCCCATCGTGACCGACCGCTCCGGCCCCATCGAGCTCACGCAGGTGGATGCGGCGGTGCACGCGGCACTGGAGGCGGGGGTCGTTCACTTCGACACCGCCCCACTGTACGGTGATTCCGAGGACCGGCTGGGCCACGCCCTCGCCGCATCGCCCCTGGGCAGCAGCGCGGTCGTCATGACCAAGGCCGGCAAGGTGATCCGGCGGCTGTGCCCCCTCCGCCATGTCGCCAGCCTGGGGCCAGAGCCGTGGACGCCCTTCGCCATTCCGCTGGAGGAGCGCTGCCTGCTGCCCGACTACACCGCGGCCGGGGCGCGGAAATCCTACACGGAGAGCTGCCAGCGCATGGGGCTGAGCAGCCTGCACACGCTGCGCATCCACGACGCGGACTCGATTGAGGGCGCCTTTGCCGCTGCGACGGCCCCCGACGGCCTCATCGCGGGGCTGATGCAACTGAAGGCGGAGGGCGCCATCCAGCACGTGAGTCTGGGGATGAACGCCAACATCGACCACAAGGTCGTCACCCCGGGCACCGGCGGGCTGGAGACAACTGCGTGGCAGCCGGACGACATCCTGCGCGTGATCCGTGCCTCGCCCGAGGGCTGCTTCGACTCGGCGCTGCTGGCGTACTCGTGGAGCCTCTTCAGCCAGGACGGCTGGCCGGTGCTGCAGGAGTGCGCCGCTAGGGGGATCGAGGTGCACATCGCGGGCATCTGGGCGGGGCTGCACCACGTCAACGCCGGCTCCGTCCGTGCCAACACCACGCACGATGCCACCACGAAGAAGATGGACCGGTGGCGCACGCTGGCGGCGGGGCACGGCTGCTCCGTGGAGGCGGTGGCGGTCGCCTTTGCAGCGCTGCCCTCGGTGGTGGGCAAGGTCGTGATGGGTATGAAGTCGGCCGAGGAGGTGGCAACGAACGTGGCGGCAGCGGCGGAGGCAGCCACGGTGCCGAGCAGGATCTGGGCGCAGGCGCAAGCCCAAGGTCTGCTGCCGGCACACCTGCCGCTGCCGGCTTGACCGAATACAAGAACCGTGCGTTAGATGCTGAAGTACCCAGTAATAGAGGAGAGTAGGGCTCTTTCGGTTTCTTCTCCGATATGCTTTACCCGCATTCCACCGGTTATCCACCGCACGGGTGGTTTAGAAGATCGAGTGGGTTTAGGGCACCTGAGTACAACCGTTATCCACCGCACGGGTGGTTTAGAAGAGCACTCGAAATTTTCGGATTTTCTGCCATTTGTTATCCACCGCACGGGTGGTTTAGAAATAGATGAGGAGCAGAAACATGTGTTGAAGGTCTCCGGGACGCTCTGCCTCAAGCATCTTCATCAGGCACATCCGAAACCGGGTAGTGCCTTACATCGGCATCCTCGTCAGATCCTGCATTGAACTCGGCGGGTGTTGAGCGCCCCATGCTGCCCCCTCTTGGATCGCATTCGTGGAACAACCAAGAGACCAAGGTTTGATCTCCAACCGTTTTCTCTCGGGGTGGGATCACCAAATACGCTTCGGCTTCGGGTGGTGCCGGGGGGTGGGTTGGAGTGCCGGGGCACGGGGGTGAGGTTGAGCGCGTCAAACTCGGAGTCGAGCTTGGAACCCACCTGTGGGTCCGAAGGACTCTCCGTTGTGTGATCCGTGAA
>PBTB01000098.1 GCA_002726945.1 Deltaproteobacteria bacterium
GCAAGTGCAGCAGGGCAAGCTCCAACCCCGGAGGCACCTGTAGTCGAGCCCCCGGCCCTAGAAAGCGCAGAGGCTAAAGCAGCAAGTGCAGGGCAAGCTCCAACCCCGGAGGCACCTGTAGCAGAGGCTAAAGCAGCAAGTGCAGCAGAGCCCCCGGCCCCGGAAAGCGCGGCAGGGGAAGCTCCAGAAACCGCAACGGAAAGCGCAGCATCCGCCTAATTTTTTTATCAAGCAGAGAAAGACCGAGACCAATGGCAGCAGTGACAGCATCCGCAGTGAAGGAACTGCGGGAAGTCACCGGCGTGGCAATGATGGATTGCAAGAAGGCGCTGGTGGAGTGTGAGGGAGACATGGACGCCGCAAAGGAGTTCCTGCGCAAGAAGGGACAGGCCAAGGCGCTGAAAAAATCCTCGCGGGAAACCAGCGAAGGTGCCATCGGCTTGGCAACTGGAGCAGACAACAAAAGTGCCGCGCTGGTCAAGCTCGCGTGCGAAAGCGATTTTGTGGCCAGGAACGAAAAATTTCAGACTTTGCTTCAGCAACTTTCCGGACAGGTTTTGGCATGCGGAGACGAAGACGTGCTGAACCAAACCACTTCCGGAGGCGGCACGGTTCAGGAACTGCTCACCCAGAATGTGGCTGAGCTTGGCGAAAACATGCAGTTTCTGGACGCGAAGCAGGCCGTGGTGATCAACGGAACCGTGGGCAGCTACGTTCACATGACGGGTAAGATCGGTGTCCTCGTTCCGCTGGAAACCGAAGCTCCCTGTGACAACGACCGCTTGCAGGTTTTGGCGCGGAATATCGCCATGCACATCGCCGCCACGCCGTCCGAGGCCGTGCGCCCCGATCAGGTGGATGCCACTGTGCTGGAGAAGGAAAAGGAACTGCTGGAGGCTCAGGCCCGCGAATCCGGAAAGCCGGAGGAGATCATCGAGAAAATAATCTCCGGGCGCGTGAACAAGTTCCTCAAGGAGGTTTGTGTCGAGACGCAGCCGTTTGTGAAAGACCCCCAAGTCACCGTGGGCCAACTGGTCAAGAACACCAGCAAGGCACTAGGTACGGGGATCAACTTTGATCGCTTCGTCAAGTTCCAGTTCTGAAGCCCGTGACCTCCAAGTACCAACGCATCCTCCTCAAGCTGAGTGGTGAAACCCTTGGCGGTTCGGAGGGAGCGGGTTTTGATTATGAAGCCATCCGACAGATTGCGGAGAGCGTGATCTCCATCCACAAGCAGGGGGTGGAGATCGGAGTCGTGGTCGGTGGGGGAAACATCTTCCGGGGCGTGAAATCCTCGGAGGGGAACGTTGGCCGCGTAGCCGGGGATCACATGGGGATGCTGGCGACGGTGATCAACAGCATCTGCTTGCAGGAGACGATCGAACAGCGGGGGGTGCCCACACGGGTGCTCTCCGCCATCGAGTTGAACGCGATTGCTGAGCCTTACATCAAGCGCCGGGCCGACCGGCACTTGGAGAAACAGCGGATCGTCATTTTTGCCGCTGGCACAGGGAATCCGTTTTTTACCACAGATACCGCTGCGGTGCTGCGCGCTTCGGAAATCGGTGCGGAGGTGGTAATCAAGGCGACCAAGACCGATGGCGTTTATGACAAGGATCCCCTGACGAATCCGGATGCCCGGTGCTTCACGACCCTCAGCTACGATGAGGTGTTGGAGCGCAACCTGAAGGTGATGGACGCCACGGCGATTGCTTTTTGTCGAGACAACCAGCTCCCGATCATAGTGCTGGACGTCCATGCTGAGAACGCCATTCTGAAAGCCGTTTGCGGCGAATCGATTGGGACACTTATCCATTGAAACACCATGCTTCCCGAAATTGTTGAAGAGGTGGAGGAAACCACCGAAGAGCGGATGGGCGGTGCGCTGGACAGCCTGCGTCGCGAACTCAGCGGCATTCATGCCGGACGCATGACGCCTGCGTTGCTGGAAGGGGTCAAGGCTAACTATTACAGCAATCCCACGCCCATCCCGCAAATGGCCACCGTGTCAGCTCCAGAACCGCAACTGTTGGTGATCAACCCATGGGAGAAGAGTACGCTCAAGGAGATCGAGCGCGCTTTGCAGGGAGCCAACCTTGGCTTTGGGATTTCCAGTGATGGCAATGTCATTCGGGCAACCATGCCGCCGCTGACCGAGGAGCGTCGCCTTGAGCAGGTGAAGCAGGTGAAGCGGATTGGGGAGGAGAGCAAAGTGGCGATCCGCAGCGTGCGGCGGGACAGCAACGACACCCTCAAGAAGATGGAGAAGGAGAAGATCATCTCCCAAGACGAGCAGAAGGCGACTGAGGCCAACGTTCAGGAAATGACGGACCTGCACATCGGTCAGGTGGACGAGTTGGTCTCTGCAAAGGAGCAGGAACTCCTGAACGACTGACAGCGCCATGCTGGCCGCGCTCCTCTACTCCCTATGGCCCTACCAACTCTACAAGTCCGTTCTGTTCCGGAGCGGAATGACCTTTCTGACCACCTACCTGCTCATCACATGGGTGATGCCAATGGTCATCCGGTATTTCCGGAAGCGCGGAATCACCTCTGATTTCAAGCCATGGACCTCGGGGATCAAGCCCTATACCGGCGCTCCGCCCATCATGGGCGGTGGCGTGTTGATTCTGGCGATCATCTGCTCGCTTCTACTGTGGGGACACTTCAACCAGTATGTGGTGGCGCTGGTGGTGATCTTGGTGAGCTTCGGACTCATTGGAGCGGTCGATGACTTGGCAAAGGTTCGGCATCGCCGCCGGGTGGAAGCCGGAACGGCAGAACGGGAGCACTACAGCGAAAAGGCTGATGGCATTAGCGGACGCTATCGGCTGGCGGCGGAATTCGTCATCGCTTTGGTGGTGGTGTTTGGACTCTACCTCTACGTTGACATCGACGGACACCTTGTGGTTCCGTTTGTCCCGCTCAAGGATTGGTACCCTTACCTGCCTCGCTACCTCTTCATTCCGTTCATGCTCTTCATCATCGTGGGAGGTGCAAACGCCGTGAACCTGACGGACGGCATGGATTCGCTAGCAACGGTGCCCCTGATGACCTGCGCGTTGTTTGTGGGCGCAGTCGCGTACATCAGCGGTGACGTGGATTTTGCAGCGCGGCTGAAAATCCCGTTCCTGTCCCACGACGTCAAGGAACTCACGCTGATGGCCGCAGGGGTGTTGAGTGCCGGGCTGGCCTTTTTGAAGTTCAACGCACCTCCAGCGTTGATTTACATGGGTGATCTTGGGGCTTTGGCATTGGGGAGCATGGTTTCCGCCATGTTCATCTTCGTGAAAGCAGAGCTGTTCCTGCCCATTGTCGGGGGGATGTTCGTGTTCGCCGTGTTTTCCACAGTCCTTCAGCGCGGATTCTTCAAGCTGATGCTGCACTGGAAGGGGCGTGAGACTGCCGAACAGTATCGCTTTTTCCTGCGGGCGCCTTATCATCATCACCTCCAGCGTCTCTGGACCTACTCGGAGAATGAGGAGGTGAAGTCGGTCTGGCTAATCCTGCTCAAGAAAATCGGGATCAACCCGGTTCCGGAGGAGAACAAGCTGCTGACTCCGCAAGAGGTCAACAGCCGTGTGATCTGGCACGTTCATTTGAAATCCATCTGGCTGTTTGTGCTCGCGGCCGTCATTTACTTCAAGATTCGCTAGGAGAGACGCATGGACTTTAACGGTAAGACCGCGCTGGTCACCGGAGCGGCCCGGGGGATTGGAAAAACCATCGCCCTGCAACTGGCCGATCAGGGGGCGGACATCGCCTTCACGGATCTCTCTGACGAGGTGGAGGCGGTCAAATCCGAGATCGAATCACAGGGACGGCGTTGTCTGGCTTTCCGGACGAACGTCACCGATGGCGAGGCTGTGGATGCGATGGTCAAGGAAATCGTGGGAGCGTGGGAGCGTATCGACATCCTGATCAACAACGCCGGCATCACTCGTGACAACCTGTTCCTGCGGATGAAGCCGGAGGAGTGGTCACAGGTGATGGACATCAACCTCAACGGGGTCTTCAACGTCACTCGTGCGGTCGTCCGCCCCATGGTCAAACAACGCTATGGACGCGTGATCAGCTTGTCCTCCGTGGTGGGTTTTACCGGAAATCCCGGACAGGTGAACTACAGCTCCACCAAAGCGGCGCTAGTCGGTTTCACAAAATCGCTGGCCCGTGAGGTGGGAGTGCGAGGGGTGACGGTGAATCTGGTGGTCCCTGGATTCATCGACACCGCGATGACCCAAAAGCTGAATGAGGAGCAGCAGGCCGGGATCCTCCAGCAGGTGCCATTGGGACGAATGGGATCGGTTGAAGACATCGCCAATGCGGTGGCATTCTTGAGTTCCGATCAAGCGGCCTATATCACCGGCACCGCCCTCCATGTGAATGGAGGAATGTACTGAGGAGGCAAATGGATTGACCATTTTCCCAGAGTTTGAGAGAACAATCTGGTGCTGAAAGAAGCACCACAACCCATCACGCAAAGAAAGAATATGGGCGAAATTGAAGCAAAAATTATTAAAATCATTGGAGAACAGTTGGCAAAAGACGAATCCGAGATCACCATGGAGGCCAATTTTGTGGAAGATCTGGAAGCCGATTCACTGGACACGGTCGAGTTGGTGATGGCTCTGGAGGAAGAGTTCGGTATCGAAATCCCGGACGATTCCGCAGAGAAGATCACCACAGTGCAAGCGGCGGTGGACTTTATCAAGGAAGCCCAAGGATAATTCACCACAGCCCCGGAAGACCATGCGCAGACGAGTCGTTGTTACCGGTTTAGGGTGTGTCGGTCCACTGGGCAACAGTGTGCCCGTGGCGTGGGACGCCTGCCGGAATGGTCAATCCGGGATTACCCGCATCACCCGGTTCGACCCTGAACCTTTCCGCGCGCAGATTGCCGGAGAGGTCAAGGAGTTTGAGATTCCGAGCATCATTCCGCCCAAAGAGGCCAAGAAGATGGATCTCTTCATCCAATACTCGATTGGGGCCACTCAGGAGGCGTTGCAGGATGCGGGGTTGGAGATCACCCCAGAGTTGGAAGAGGAGATCGGAGTTTCGCTGGGAGTGGGCATCGGCGGCTTGGGCTGCATTGAGCGCTACGAACAGGTGTTTATGCAACAGGGACCAAAACGGATCAGCCCGTTTTTCATTCCGATGACCCTGAGCAACCTCGCGCCGGGGCATATTTCGATGCTTTTTCGGGTACGGGGCTACAACGCCTGCACGGTGTCGGCTTGTGCGTCCAGCAACCATGCACTGGGCACGTCAGTTCGGATCATCGAGCGTGGAGATGCGCAGGTGATGATCTCCGGAGGGGCAGAATCGAGCATCACCCCATTGGGGATTGGAGGCTTCGCGGCCATGCATGCTCTGAGCACCCGCAACAACGAGCCGGAAAAGGCGAGCCGCCCATACGACGTGGACCGAGACGGGTTTGTCATGGGGGAAGGCTCGGGCATCCTCATCTTGGAAGACATGGAATTCGCACAGGCTCGCGGTGCGAGAATCTACTGCGAAGTGACGGGCTATGGGTTCAGTTCCGATGCCCACCACATCACCTCTCCCTCCATCGAAGGCCCGGCGCGGGCGATGAGAATGGCGCTGAGCGATGCCAATCTTGCTCCGGAAGCGCTGGATTACGTCAACGCGCACGGCACCTCCACACCCACGGGCGACCTCAACGAGGTGAATGCGCTCAAGCTTTCCCTCGGCGAGGAAGCCGCACGGAGACTTTCGATCAGTTCCACGAAATCCATGACCGGACACCTCCTCGGAGCTTCTGCCGCGCTTGAGGCGGTCTTCACGGTCAAGGCACTGGAGGAGGATTTTGTGCCTCCAACGATCAATGTCGAGAACCTTGACCCAGAATGTGAATTGGATGTGACGCCGAACACCGGACGTTCCCGGACGCTTCGAGCGGCCATGTCGAACTCCTTCGGCTTTGGGGGCACCAACGCCTCTGTGGTCTTTGAGAAGTTGAACGACTGAGGACGCCGGAACGCCGCCTTTATCTCGCCAGTATCCTCTCTCTACATTTTTCCTGATCAAATACCGTTACGGCCGATGGCAGGTGCGTTATCCTGTTTTCTGGGCAACACTCCAATCCTCCTTTGAGTTGAATCATGTGGAGCAGCACCGAATACCGAGCGGATCGCCGGGATCTCCAGTTCATGACTCAAGACGTCTTCCCGTCCGAGCAGTTGTGCGAATTTTCTCAGTTTGCAGATTTTGACGCAGAGGTTTTTGAGATGGCCGTCACGGAGGCGGCGACCTTCTCTGAGGAGGTGCTGTCTCCCGTCAATCAATCCGGAGACCGGGAAGGCAGCCGCAACGAAGACGGCACGGTGGTGACTCCAGAAGGCTACGCGGAAGCCTGGCGGAAAATGGGAGCCGACGGCTGGCTGAGCCTCAGCATGGACCCCGCCTACGGCGGGCAGGGCCTCCCGGAACTGATTGCCACCGCAGCCCGTGAAACCCAGCTTGCGGCCAATCAGGGTTTTTGCATTGCCAACGTGTTGACCACCGGTGCCGCGAACCTGATCCTCGCGTTTGGCACGAAGGAGCAAAAGCAGGTCTACTGCGAAAAAATGCTGCGGGGCGAGTGGAGCGGGACGATGTGCCTCACGGAACCCCAAGCCGGGAGTGCGGTGGGTGAGATTACCTCCACGGCCAGCAAGCAACCGGAAGGACACTACCTGATCAAGGGCACCAAGGTCTTCATCACCTACGGCGAGCACGACATGGCGGACAACATCGTCCACCTGCTGCTCGCCCGCACGGGGAGCGCGCTGGAAGGCACTAAAGGCATCAGCTTGTTCATTGTCCCGAAGGCTCGTGCGGACGGAACGCTCAACGATGTGACGCTCGTCCACATCGAGAGCAAGATGGGGCTGCACGGCTCTCCCACCTGCATGCTCTCATTTGGAGAAAACGCCAATTGCCACGGCTACCTCTTGCAGGAGGAAAACACGGGCATGGCGCAGATGTTCCAGATGATGAATGAGGCCCGGCTCTATGTCGCCCTGCAAGGTTTGGGAGGGGCCGCCGCAGCCCTCCAAAATGCGTGGGCCTATGCGAACGAGCGCTCGCAGGGGCCGTCCGCTCACCCTGATGCCGAACCCGGAGCAAGGGCGTTGATCAAGGAGCATCCGGATGTGCGGCGTATGTTGATGCACATGAAGGCGGTCACCGAAGGACTGCGCGGGCTTTGCTACGCAGCGGCGTGGTACGCGGACTGGGCGCGTCATGGTCCGGAAGCAAGCCGGGAGCACTACCAAAATCTGCTCGATCTCCATATTCCCATCTGCAAGGGCTTCAGCACCGATCAGGGCTTCGAGGTGGGCGTGATGGGTCAACAGGTGTTGGGCGGCGTGGGCTACCTCAAGGACTTTCCGCTGGAACAGAACGTCCGGGACCAAAAGATTTCCTCCATCTACGAGGGGACCAACGGCATTCAGGCGCTTGACCTCGTGGGGCGCAAGTTCACGGTGGACAATGGCAAGTTGCTGGAAAGCCTCGCTCAGGAGTTGGGACATTTTGACGAGTGCGAATCTGCTCCGGAATTGCAGCGGCTGGTCAACGAGTGGAAGGCGTACCGCACCCTCATGTTCGACAGCATGGCCAATTTGCGGCGTCTGGGCGAGCAGGAGGGCAAGCCGGGCTATGTGCTGTACGCTTGCAACATGCTGGCGCTGATGGGCGACGTGTTGAGTGCGTTCTACCTGCTGAGGCAGGCCGAGGTGGCGCAACGCAAGTGGCAGACGTTGACGGCAGGCAAGGATTCTGATACACTGCTGGAGTCCAGCGAGGAGGCCCGCTTTCTCTGGAACAAGCTCCGGACGGTGGAGTTCCATATTTCCAGTGTGCTGCCCCGCGCCTTGTCGCACGCACGCATCATTGAAAATGCAAATCTGGCTCCGCTGGATGCGCTGCTCTGAGAAAACGCTATGGAAGAATTTGTTCACCAACTCAAGACCAACCGCACGGTGCGCTACGTCACCGTTGGTGCGACGGTAGTGGTTGCCTATCAGACCGGCGGATTCTGGGGCGTGGTTCTCGCCGTTGCCGGGTTTGTGCTGGGGCGGCTCAGCTACAACGACACGATTGAGGACATGGACGTGTAGCCCGCTCTTGGACCTGCTCCACCGCCCCCGAAAGTGCCTGGGGTGTGGATGACGCCGAGGGAGAAGCTGGCCGCCTTCCCTGGCTACATCAAATGGTCGACCAGCCGATACGCAGCGGCGAGTTCAATCCGCAGGGCGCGTTCTTCTGCTGACCACGTACTCACGGCATTTTCTTCAGGAGCATCGTACATGTGACCTCATTCAAAATGGATGGACACCTTGAGAGCACCGGCGTCTTGTGGCTCGTGGGCGAGGTGCATCGCCTTGTTGATGTCCTCCACGCTGAAAACGTGACTGAGGAGCGGTTCCACATCAAGCTCTTTTTCGGCGATGAGCCGCAGCGCCTCTCGGAACGAAGCCGCAGCGGGTTCGTCCTGCGCCCCGTAATCGCAGACCGCCTTGAGCCGCTTGCGAAAGAACTGCTGGAACCGGAAGGGAATGTCGTGATCAACGCTCGGCAGCCCAAACCACATCAACTCGCCAGCCATCCGCACCAGATCGACGGACTGGAGGAAGGTTTTGGAACGCCCCACTGCTTCAACAACGTAATCGGCCCCCACTCCATTGGTGAGGTCATTCACGACTGAGAGCAGGTCGTCTTGTTGCGCGTTGACACAAACCCCCGCCCCGTATTGCTTGCCGACGGCAAGTCGAGCCTCAGACAAATCCGCGACGATCACCCGCTCCGCCGGGGGGGGGCAAGCGGGGACGAAACCCCGCTCTACCTCAATTTCCACGGTTCTTCGGCTTAAGTTGATGCCCATGCGCCTTCGCGGGAATGACAACAGAGACGAGGGCGATCATTTAGCATTGGGCCACCACCGAAAATTACGTTGGTCTTTCAACAACAGGGGGGTGGTGGTGGAGTGAACTTTCGCACTTTGGGATGGTACTCCGCGAATCCTGAGATTACGAGAGAAATAGCAGCGTTAGGGCTTTGGGAACACCGGACAGCCGGGAGACCAGAGTTCAAGGCTTTCTGGCTGTTGCTCAAACAATTCTGGATCCGTGGTGATCCGTAGTGGGGTGCTGCTGGGGCGAGTCAGTTGAAACTCGGAAGCATTGAGAGGCTGGACAGCCCAACCCTCGGGCACTTCCGGAACTTGCAGCGAATGCCTGAGATCATCCCAATCATAGGGCGCCTCCGGACGCTCAACTTCTTCAGGGTCGGAAGCCGCAATCTCGTCCAGATCAAAGCCGCTTCGTTCCAGAGTCTGGACTTCCTGTTGGATTTCCTCAAGGAAGCGAACACGCGCCTGCTCTTTGCGTTCTCTGGAGGCCAGAGTCAGTCTTTTGAACTCTTGGGGCAGGCGTGAGAGAATCGGCTGGAGCCTGCCGACAAACTGAGAGAAGAGTTGGATTCGTTCTTCCAAGGCGGCATAGACGTCGGTTTCCACCGTGTCTTCGTAGTGCAGGTTGAGGATGCGGATACACTCAAACCGCTGGCCCAGCCGATCAATGCGCCCGATGCGCTGCTCCACCTTCATGGGATTCCACGGCATGTCATAGTTGATCAGAGCGCCGCAGAACTGGAAGTTCAGCCCTTCGGCAGCGGCATCGGTGCAGAGCAGCACATCCGCCTGCCCATTCCGGAAGCGACGTTTCGTTTCCTCCCTCGAAACTTTTGTCCAAGCACCACCACCACCGGGGATTTCGCCACCTCTGCCGGAATAGCAGAGCAGTTTGAACCGCCCATTTTCTGCAAGGTAGCCGCGCAGGAAGTCAAGCGTGTCGGTGTATTGGGTGAAAACGATCACCTGATTGTAGCCGTCCTGCCTGAGCCTCTGGAGGTGATGGAGCAGCACCTGCGCCTTGGTGTCGGCAGGAACTTTCCGGACTTGCTCCAGCAGGTGGGCGACGGTGGTTTCCTCCTCGTTGCGCAAGGCTTCCTGCTCCAAGGCTTCCGCTTCCTCCTCATCCATTGCTTCTTCTCGCAGTCCGTCATCAAGGAGGTCCTCCTCGTCGAGCATGAGAGCCTGCCCACGCAGGTTATCAAGCCGATTGCTCAGGGTCCGTTCCAAGGCAGCGAAACTGCTTGCGAGCCGTCGGTGGTAGATGGTCATCACGAAACCCACCGCATTCCGCTGGTTCTGGGCGGCGTTGTTGTAGGTGGTCGAGATGTAGTCCTCCACGGCCTCGTAAAGCATCCGCTCTTCGGCATTCAGTTGCACGAAATCGTCCTGGACCTGCCGGGAGGCGATGCGAGTGCGGATTCTCCCTGCTTTGTGGTAACGCCGCAGCAGTTCTCGGGTGTGCCGGGAGATCAGGGCGGAAACCGGGGTGCGGATGCGCAGCAAGCGCAGCGCCCGCTCACGGCGATTCGGCGCCAGCATCCTGCGGGGGGTCGGGCTGGCATCCCGCAGGGCCGAGAGCAGTTTCTGCGCCCCGAGCCGAGTGAGGCCGGTCAGCCGCTGGGCCTCCGCTTCCGAAGTGAGGCCGTAGTGCTCCTCGACGGAGCGAAACAACCGGGCCAGAAACTCGAAATCGTCGGCGGAACCCCCGGTTTCTGCAGCTTTCTCAAAGTATTCGATGAAGGCCGTGGGATGCCAGTCCGGGGGGAGGTCCAGCAGGTTCAGCAGATCCCAGACCTCCACCGGATGCACCTGCATGGGGGTGGCGGTCAGCAAGATCAATCCCTCAGTGCGCTCCTGCATCCGCTGCATGAGTTGCAGCAGGCGGTTTGGCCCCGCTTCGTTGCCCGTTCCGGCCCCGCGCCGTCGGGCGTGGTGAGCTTCGTCCAAGATGACCAAATCCCACGGTTTGGCCTCCAGCAGTTCGGCCATGCGATCCCTGCGGCGCATCAGGTGGCTGGAAACCAGCACACAGGGTTCCTCATGCCACTGCTGCCGGGAAACCAAGCGCTCCGTGTCGCCCTGCAAGGCGGGGCTGGGATACCAGCGCAACCCCTTGCCGTCGTAAATCGGCCAGTTGAGGTTGAACTTCTCGCGCAGTTCGATCTGCCACTGCGGCAGCACGGCCTTGGGAACCAGCACCAGCACCCGCTGGGCCCGACCGGCCAGCCAAGCCTGCCGCAGCAGCAGCCCGGCCTCAATCGTCTTGCCCAGGCCGACCTCGTCCGCAATCAGCAATTTTGGCGGCCAGTTCTCGTACATGCGCTGGAACGCCCGGATTTGATGCGGCCACGGCGTGATGGCCGAGGTGGCCTCCCCCACCCGTTCGCCACCGTCCGGACGTTTCGCGGCCTCCCAGAAGCAGCCCCAGTCCACTGCCCACTGGGGCGGCGCCGGAGTTTCGGGCGTTTCGGCAGGCTCTGGAGACGGTTGCTCTTGTGGCGCACCGTTGCATTTCCATGCGTCTGCGGTTGGTTCCGATTCTGCAACCTCCTCGGCTTCGTTCGCAATCCGGTATTGCACAAGCTGCTTGGGTGCTTCATCATTCGGTGGCAGGAACTCCAGCAGACGATCCCGTACCGCCTCCTCCACGCCCAGCACCCGGCAGCGCTGAGCCTGATCCTTCCAGAGGGTTTCAAACCGTTGGGCTTCCGGAGCCACATGCGGCGAGGCTTCCCAGGAGCAGAAGACGTGAAAGCTCTCCCAGTTGCCCGACCAGCCGGACAAGGACTCGTTGATGCTGCCGTTGAACGCGAGCCGGTCGCCCTCTTCGTCCGTGAACACCCCGCCCTTGGCATGAAAGATCTGGGAGGTTGCAACAGGATGGCGGTTGGAGTCACAGGGAATGGCCAGCCGCACTTGGAGCAGGTTTTTGGCGATCATCCACGAGAGCAGTTCCAGTGCGTCTTGATCGGCGGCGTGTTGCAGGGGCAGGGGCAGGGTGCGCACTTTGGCGGCGACCTGCGAATGCAGTTCCTCGCCCCGGCGGATGGCGGCAACCTCCGGCTCATCCAGCGTGCAGCCCACGATCAGCCGCATCCGTCCGTCCCGCGCTGCCAGAGCCTCCAGTCCTTGGGCGACGTGAACGAGGATGCTCGCCGAGAAGTAACCCGTGGCGCGGTCGTAACGCACCGAGCGGCGCAGGGCGGGCAGGTAGAACTCCCGGATCAGCGCCCGCGATTCGGAATCGTAGGCGGGTTGCCAGTTGTGATCACGCAGGGGCATCGGATCCGTTGCAAGTGCGTGGAGGGTCGCAAACGGTTCATGCGGCGACAGGCTCTCCCCACTCCATCACCTCAAAGGCGGCATGGCGGTTTTGGGCATCTTGGACCATTTCCTCCAGACGTGCGGCTTCAGAGTTGGCAATCCACTCCTCACCACACTGGCGGCAAACCAAAGCCGGAACGTGGCGGACCACCAGCAGCGAACTGTTCAAGTCCACCGTGAAGGTGGTGGTGCTGGCTGTCCGGGAGCCACCGCAGACCGCGCAAACTGTGGATTCGTTTGTCATGATATTCTCCGAGTCTTGAAGTCCGGAAGAAAATACTCTGAATCGGGACGATAAGCAGTATGAATGTGAACCGTCATGGTTTCAAGGTCACAAGATGCAGCCACATGCAGTGGCTGTTGGTCCATGTGGAAAAGCAAACCTCGTGGAAACGGAGAATCCTGCGGGTACGCTTCAATTAATTCTCCGTCCAGCAGGGTTTCCACCACCTCCCCGCGAGTGATGCCGCGTTGCAGCATACGGTGCAAGGCATGGGTCCGCCATTCAATTGCGCCCTGCTTTGCGCATTTCCGGACAGTGTCGCGCCACTGGGGAGGTAAGGCATCCATTGCTGGTTCCACTCACAGCCACAGCTTGAGTTGTTCAGGTTGCGGTACTTGCGCACTGAAGGCAAGGCGTCGCAGGTTTTCCAGCACCTCGAAGTCGCTGGCGGCATCGGCGATGGGGCCGGACTCGTCGGCGACGTGGGTGAAGGTGCTGGAGACGGGCAGCACCTCCAGGACCGCTTGCAGGGCGTTCTCGAAGCCCGGCTGGGCGGGAGCGCCGCTCTGGTCGAGCAGTTCGCGGGCGGCTTCCAGGGTCAGGCTGCGGGCGCGGTGGGCGGCGTGGTGCAGGGTGTCGAGCAGGGAGCGGCTGCCGTCCGCAGGCCCCAGCGCCCCCTTGGCGGCACGTTTGGAACTGTCCCAGAGGATCAGGGTGCTGGTCTTCTTCTCGGCAAGGCGCCCCACGATGTCCCGGTCGAGGTCCACGCCCACGACGCGGGCGAGCCGCAGGGCTTCGTCGTAGGGGAACTGGGGGGCGCGGAAGGTGTCCCACGCCAGCACAAACCACTCGGTGTGCGGGTCGAGTTCGGCCTGACGCTGGGTGCGCAGCAGTTGTTCCAAGCGCCACTGCTTCACCTCGCGGCGGGCGGCCTCCAGGGCGTCTTCCGGAGTCACTGCATAGGGGTCGAAGGCTTCGGCGAGCAGCGACTGCTGCCGTCGGCGGGTGGCGGGATTTTCCTTGGGGTTGCCGCGCCGCAGCGGCCAGTGCCGGGCGAACTCCTCCAGCGCCGGGCCGAAGCAGGAGAGGTAGAGGTCCACACCCCGGATGCCCGCCTGCTGGAAGGCGTCCACCTTCTGGCGCACCGCCTGTTTCACCAGTGGCTCCACCTCCTCCCAGTAGTCGTGCTTGTCGGGGGCAGCCTGCGGACGCGGGCGGCAGATGAGGAAGATGGTGCTGTTGGCGGCGGCCTTGTCCTTGATGTGCAGGCTGCCCTCGGCCTCGGTGTTGATGGGCCACGAGGCGGTGATGGTGAACCCGGACTCCAGCAGCCCCTGCGTGAGCGCGTCCCACGCGCCGGTGGCCTTGTGCGTGAACATCAGCGTGAGGATGCCATCGTCCTTGAGCAGCCGTCGGCACTCGGCGAAGATGCGGGCCATGCGCTCCTGATAATCGCGTCCGGCCAGCGCCTTCGCCCCCCGCTCTCCGGCATGGCGGGCGGGGTTCGCCACGGCCTCGTTCTCCTTGTCCGTGAGCCTGCGGCTGAACAGTTCCGGGACCACATGCCCTGCCGTGCGCTTGAGCCAGACGTAGAAGAAATCGCTGAGCTCCGCGTACATCACGTTGTCGTAATACGGCGGGTCCATCACCACCGCGTCCACCGAACCGCTTTCCAAATGCGAGAGGTCGTCTCCGGAAACGCACGTCACCGTCACCCGTGCGCGGCTCTGGCCCTGAGCCGCGTGAGCGGAAAACAAATCCGGCGCACCGCTTTCCACCCCCACCAGTGCCACCAACTCCTTGATGCACTTGGAGGTAGCATCAATCACCCAATCATATCCGAGTCCTGTGATTAATGGTGACATCTCACCATAGGACCATTTGAAGGCAAAGTCGTGCCGATCAAATACCGACCGAAGTCTTTGGGCTTCTACATTCCAACTGCTTAGGCGTGCGTTCCAGTTGAGGAATTTATCAATGGAAAAACTCAGGTACACAAACGCCGCCTTGGTCACCTCGTCGAGCGTTCCAGCCGCTTCGTGTTCC
>PBTB01000099.1 GCA_002726945.1 Deltaproteobacteria bacterium
CATGGATTCAATGATCTCGCAATATTATTAGGATGCGGATTATGGAATTTTCACTTAAAATATGCATAAATTATTTATAGGAATGTCTATTTTTAATGTCATACAAGCTCCTTAATGTAAGATAGAAAATATGATGGTCTCCCTCTTGAGTGTTGTTCCTCTGAAAATCGGGAACAATAATTGTAACCCGGGGGAAACGCCGGAAAAACGCCGTCTACTTAGGATATTTCCTGAAATTAATATACCCTATTACTTGTCTTTTTATGGATTTTCAGCGTTATCGCTCCAATGACAGAGCAGGCGATGTGCCTTTTTCGATGCCTTGAAGCTCCAAAAAAATCCGCTATAATTCAGGTGCCTTTATTCCAAGAAATCACCTTACAAAATCCCAACCCTTTACAGGGGGAATTTTGCTGAGCACAGGGACCAACACTCCAGAGGGGGACTATCCATAAAACTCCTTGAAGAAAAGGGTTCATCAATGCCACACAAACGGCTCCACACCCTCCAAAACTTCCGCTGAAAAGTCAACCACAATCTTGCCCCAGAAAACATTTGGCGGTTCAGGCTTGGGAGTGGATTGCCGATTTCAAAAAGACTCCCCCCTCAAGCTGGCCCTCGGACGAATCCCCAAACTGGGGAAGTCCGTCGGCGATTTCGTAGTAGTCGGACTTGTGGTCCACATAGATGTGCCCCATGGAGCGCAGGCAGTTCGGTTGGTCAAACATCCCTGCCGCGATGCTCAGGGCTCCAGAATCGTGTGGTTCATAAAACAGGCTTGCCCCGCACTCGCCGCAGAATCCACGTCGCGCCCGCTCTGAGGAGGCAAACCAGCGCAAACCGTCCTCACGGCTGAAGCGCAGTGCCTCACGCGGAGCGTTCGTGTACGCGGCAACATGGCCATGCGTTTTCAGGCATTGTCCGCAGTGGCAGTGGATCACGCCCCGGAGCGTTCCGGAGACGGTGAAGCGCACCGCTCCACAGAGGCAGCCGCCGTGGTGTTTGTTGGTCATCGTCAAGCTCCTGTTCAGGGGGACATGCCAAAGCCGCTGCCCGCCTTGCGGTACTCCTCCCGTGGCGGGCTGAAGACATCAAGAATTGTTGCGCCGGCCTCCTCGGTGCGGACCCCGTGCAACACGCCTCCGGGAGTGTGCCAAAAATCACCCTTTTTCATGCGCACCTCCCCGTCGCCTTGAATACGGATACACTCGCCCTCCAGCAGCACCCCCCACTGCTCCTCCGGATGCTGGTGGATGCTGCCCTGCGAGTGTGGTTCCACCCGCACCACCGAAAGCATCGCTTGCTCGCCCGCGAAAATCCGGGTGCTGATTCCCGGACCCAACACGCGCTGGAGTCCTTGGGTGTCGTCATCCAGCCGGAAAACCCAATCCGGAACCTTGGTCGTGTTGTCGGTCATTGTTGCTTTTCTGGTGGTGTCCTGAGATTATCACAGCGTGGATTCAACTCCTAAGTGCAACTCCCCGTCTGGTGCAGAGAGGCAAGCTACGTCAGCATCAGAGCCTTTCAAACCAGCAAGCATGAGAGGCACCGATGAGCGACTGCAGGCAGATCACCCAAGAAGAACGATACCAGATTGTGGCGCTTTTGAAAGCGGGATATCACCAAAGCGGGATTGCCCCGGGTGCAAGTGAAAGTGAGACTTTCACTCATCCGGTGTATGCTGCTGTCAGTGGTGCGTCCATCGTTGATTTTTCCGGGCAACCCTGGGAGCGAGCATGGAGTCTGCATACTCCAGTTTCCAGCAGGCCTCCGGGATTTTGAGCCGTTTTTGAATGAAACTCCGGTGGGAGCTTTCAATCCGTCCTGAGACAATGGGCAACTGCTGTGTGATGGCAGCGGGATCGTCAAACTGTCCGGGTCGGTTTTGGATGGTGTGGATGCAAGCGCGCAGGGGAGCGTTCGTTTTCGGGACGGATGGGGTTCCTCCCATTTTTGGAACCGTTGACTCACCGTCTGGAGTTGTGCTTGCTTGGCCAGGGCCTGGACTCGTCCAAAGTATGAGGGTTTGTTTTGAAGAGGAGCCTTTTTCAGCGCCTGAGCGAAATACTCACACAGGTGACAGAAATCAATCAAATACTTGGATAGTCCCCCTCTTGAGTGTTGGTGCCTGTCCTCAGCAAAATTCCCCCTGTCAAGTGTTGGGATTTTGCAAAGAGACGGCGTTTTCCGGTACGTTTCCCCGGCTTACAGTTATTGTTCCAGATTTTCAGAGAAACAACACTCAAGGGGGAAACGCCCCCCCCCACTTCACATGACTTCAAGTTTATCCGTGCATGGCTGGTTTCGTGCCGGATTGCGCGAGGTGTTCATGCGGGATGGAGCCGCGCGTTTTCCGGGGCTGGACGGCCTGCGGGCGTTGGCGATTCTGCTCGTCATCCTCTTCCACGGTTTTTTCTTCACGCAATACGCCTTTCAGGAACACCACCAGTTCCCGGAGTTTGCCGATCAGGTTCCCCGCCTGCTGACGTGGGTGTGGCAGGGCGACAAGGGCGTAGACGTGTTCTTCGTCCTCAGCGGCTTCCTGATGGGCTGGATGCTCTGCGGGGAACACGCCCGCACCCGGCAACTGTCCTGGCGACGTTTCTACCTGCGGCGCTGGGGGCGCATCTACCCCGCCTACATCCTCGCCCTGCTGCTCTACCTGCCGTCCGGACGCAACATCGAATACTTCTGGGCGAACTTGATTCCAGTCAATAACCTGATTTCACTGGAGAAAATCTACATCCCGTGGAGTTGGTCTCTCACCATCGAATTGCAGTTCTACCTGCTCTGCCCGCTGCTCGTTTGGGCGATGGTCCGGAGTCGATTTGGCTGGTTGGGGGTGCTGGGGTTGACGGGGTTGGCGGTTTTGTATCGGGGACACACGCTGCTTCAGCATCCGGAGATTTACCAGCACTCTGTGCTTGACCTCTACCTCGCCGATGATCGTGAGGGCGTCTTGTCCTACATGGGGGGACTCTACACCAACTTCATTGCCCGTTGCCCTCCGTTGCTGTGTGGGCTGTTGCTGGGCTATGCCGCATCAACGCATCTGGAAAAACTGCGATGCTGGCTGAACCGCCCCGGCCTTCCGGAAGGGCTTGTGCTGTTGGCTTTGGGAACATTGGGGGTCATTTTCAGCTTTGAAACCTATGTGCCTTCAACCAACAATCCCGCTTGGAGCAACAACGCCCATTTCTGCTACATCCTGCTCGGCCGCCCTCTCACTGGACTCGCCATCGCGGTTTTGGTGGTTCTACTGATCGTGAACGTCCGGCTCTGTTGGCTGCATGGACTGCTGGGTCACAAGGCGTGGTTTCCGGTCGCACAAGTCTCGTACTCAATGTACCTCTTCCACCCGCCCTTTCTCTTCCTGAGCTTCGGTTTGCTGCACGGCACCAGTCCGGTCTCCACCCTCAGCCTCGGCGATGTTTTCTCGGTCATCGGCTTGGGCACCCTGCTCTGCTTTGCATTCGGTTGCCTCACCTTCATCCTCCTTGAACGCCCCTGCCTGCGCTGGGTCCGGCAGCGCACGTCCAGCACTTACTCCTCAGCCGTCGCCAAATCCGCACACGAATCCCGCTGAAAACCGGAATTCCTCTCTGGTTGCAACGTCTGCGTGCGACCTCAGGTCCAACCACTTGCATTCCCAACGGAGATTTCAGGAACCATCCGCTTGTTCCACTTAAAGAAATCCGGATTGTTGCCGATGAAAGAAGAGT
Source organism: Deltaproteobacteria bacterium (assembly GCA_002726945.1). Classification (GTDB taxonomy): domain Bacteria; phylum SAR324; class SAR324; order SAR324; family NAC60-12; genus UBA8110. The sequence continues at coordinate 3,723 of PBTB01000099.1, forward strand.
CTTGGAATAGCCTCTGATAATGGCATGCGAAGCAAAGGCCTCAAAATATCGTGCATCAGCCTCTTGGTCTTGCTCGTCCTGCTGCTCTTGAATACAGGGCACGCACAGGGTCAACGAGGGGGGTGTGAAATCCATCCGGCATTGGCAAGCCCTGCGACTAACCGGAAGTGTGGCATGAGTGGCTCTGCAAGGCGCTCAAATTCCAGCAGTGCAGGAAAGTCTTCAACTTCAAGCGGAGTCGGAAGGCAATCTGGCCCTCGGGGGGGCAAATTATCTGCCCCGTGGCTTGAGCTCCCAAGCCTGTACATTTTCAGCCTGGGAATTGGGCCCGTTTTTCAACTCTCTCCTGCAGACAACAACATCTACGGACTCCGAATCAACGTGGGGTATGGCACCAACGAGGAGGTCTGGGGGCTTGATCTGGGAACCATCAATTCAGCAACAAGGCTCTATGGACTCCAACTTGGGGGGTGGAACAAAATAGGGGAGGTCATCGGTCTCCAAGTTGGATTGGCCAATTCAACCACGTCCGCCTACGGCTTCCAGCTTGGAGGATGGAACTATATCGAGCAGATCACCGGACTCCAGAACGGGCTGTTCAACTCTGCATCTGCCGTTTCGGGACTCCAACTTGGGGGAGGGAACACGGCAGCTGAGGTGCTTGGTCTCCAGCTTGGAGGGGTGAATGAGGCCAGAGAAGTCCTCGGATTGCAACTCAGCTTTTGGAATATCGCTGAAAAGATTAATGGCCTGCAGCTTGGGCTACTCACTCCAGGGGTAGGGCTTGGGCTGCTCCCCAGTCTCTGGAATGAAGCAGGGCAAACTACAGGACAGATGGGTGTACGGAATGTGGCCGATCACGCCTACTTCTTTCAAATTGGAGCGGTGAATACGGCAACTGCGGCAGCCTACGGATTCCAAATTTCACCAATTTACAACCGAGCGCGCGAACTCTACGGGATTCAGATTGGGCTGATCAATGTGGTGACCCGCAGTTTGAACGGCCTCCAAATTGGACTGTTGAACATCAGCCGGGGAAGTGGGGGGTTGACCTATGCCCCACTAATCAATCTTGGTTTCTAAGCTTGCCCTCCAAGGAAAAATTTAGAAAAATCAGACAGGATATGCAAGATGAACATGACAAACTGTATCGGTTTCTGGAAGGATGGAGGATTTCTCAAGGAAAAAGAGTGAACCACAAACGGGAAAGGAAATGATGAGCGCGGTCAATAACAACTGCTCAACAGGATCAACTGCGCTCTTCTTGGCGCGGCAGGCGGTCGAGTCCGGAGCCGTGGGCTGCGCGTTCGCACTTGGTTTTGAGCAGATGAACCGTGGCGTGCGTGGTCGTGAATCCTTCCGGGGGCTTGCTCTTGAAGGGACATCCGCTCGGAGCCTCCGGGTTGGCGCAAGGCGCGGAACTCGTCTGGCAACTCTGGAAACGAGCGGGGCAGAGTCAGGTGGAGAACGCCCGCATCGGCTTGCAGTACAATCTCGGACTCGGCAGCGCGTGTGTTGTGACACTTTACGAACAAGTCTGAGCGTATGAACCGCGAGCGTCTGGTTCTCAAGGTTGGCACCAACGTCCTTCAGCGCCCAAGCGGTCGGCTGGACTACAACCTGATCAGCGAACTTGCGGAACAGATCGCCTCGCTCCGGGTGCTTGGACATGAGGTGTTGCTCGTTTCATCCGGATCGGTGGGAGCAGGACGGGAACTGCTGCATTTGGGGCAAACCACGACTGATCAACTCCGGCAGCACCAATTGCTTGCCGCTGTGGGACAGGCACGGCTCATGCAGATTTACACCGATTTTTTCCGGGAACACCAGATCACGGTCGCGCAGGTTTTGCTCACGCGGGGGGATTTCAGCACCCGTGCCTCCTACCTCAATATCCGGGACACGCTTGAAAATCTGCTCAAGGCAGGGGTCCTGCCCATCGTCAACGAGAACGATGTGGTCGCCACCGATGAGTTGCTGATCAACCAGTTCGGCGACAACGACCAGTTGGCAGTCTATGTAGCGGCCCTCGCGGATGCGGATCGGCTCTTGTTCCTGACGGTTGCACCGGGCTTGCTGCGGGAAAAAACCGGGGCAGGATCGCCGCAACCAGAAGTGGTGGAACAGGTTGAAAAGCTTTCCGAAGAACTCCTGCGGCTCTGCCTGCCCGCGACCTCCCGTGACGGCAAGGGGGGGATGGAGAGCAAGGTGCGCTGCGCGGGCATGGCGATGGATTTTGGCATCCATGCCCACATCCTCGACGGCAAGCGTCCGGAGGGCGTGCTGGACATTCTGGAAGGACGCGGGGGCGGCACCCACTTTGTTTCCAAGGGCCGCAAGGTCAACAGCTACCAAAAATGGCTCGCTGCCGGAGCCTTCAGACAAGGGCGACTGCACATTGATGCCGGAGCCGAACAAGCCCTGCTGGAGCACAAGAAAAGCCTGCTGGCCAAGGGCATCACGAAGGTGGAAGGGGAGTTCGACCTCAAGGATCTCGTGGAAATCCTCGGACCCTCCGGAATCCGGCTCGGTGTGGGGCGCAGCAGCTTTTCGTCACGAGAATTGCAAGAGCAGTTGTTTGCAGAAAGCTCCGGACCTGTGGAAGCCAGCGCCCGTTCCGGAGGATTGTCGAAACCCGTGGTTCACCGTAACCACCTGTTCTTGGAGCGGTCCGCCGCTGCGTCTTGAGACGTTGAGACGGAGGAGCGCGCATCAGCGGTCTTGGCTGTTCCGCTGCGCCTCAACCACCCGACATCCAAGGGAAATATAAAACCGATCAAGGAATCCATGCCCAACTCACCCCAAAGCGCCAGCAACAGCATCATCGTCAGGCTCAAACTCGCCAACGAGGTGGGTGTGCTGGCTCGTGTCACCAACACCATCTCAGAGATGGGAGGCAACATTGGCGCGATTGACCTTGTGCGTCCGGAGTCCGGGAGCCTCGTCCGGGACATCAGCATCTTCACGCACGATGTCGAACACGGCGAGGAAATCGTCTCGGCACTCAAGGCCATTCCGGATGTTGAATTCATCAATTTTTCCGACCGGGTCTTCCTTGCACATTTGCGTGGCAAAATGGAGGTCAAATCCCGGATCCCCCTCAAAACCCGTGACGATCTCTCGATTGCCTACACCCCCGGAGTGGCCCGTGTCTGCATGGCGATTCATGAAAATCCCGACAATGCATACCGACTCACGATCAAGGGGAACACAATCGCGGTTGTCACGGACGGAACCGCGGTACTGGGACTGGGAGACATTGGGCCGGCAGCAGGTATGCCGGTGATGGAGGGGAAAGCGATGCTCTTCAAGCAGTTCGCCAACATTGACGCATGGCCAATCTGTCTGGATACGAAGGATACTGAAGAGATCATCCGCATTGTTAAGGCGCTTGCTCCTGGATTTGGAGGCATCAACCTGGAGGATATCTCCGCCCCGCGCTGTTTTGAGATTGAGCGTAGGCTACAGGCGGAGTTGGACATCCCGGTGTTTCACGATGACCAGCACGGCACTGCTGTGGTTACGACCGCCGGGTTGATCAATGCAATCAAGCTGGTGAAAAAAAAGCCGGAAAACCTCAAGGTGGTCATCTCCGGGGCTGGTGCAGCGGGAACCGCATGTGCAAAGATGATTGTTGGGCTGGGAGTGCAGAACCTGATCGGGTGTGACCGCAACGGTGCCCTGCACCAAGGTCGAACGGACCTCAAGGGTGATGCCAAGCAGTGGTTTGCCAACGAAACCAACCCGAAACAGGAATCCGGAACCCTCAAGGATGTGATCGCCGGAGCAGATGTGTTTGTTGGAGTCTCCGCACCCCATCTGCTCGACGGGTCCGATATGCAGCGCATGGCTCAGGATCCCATCGTCTTTGCCATGGCGAATCCGGATCCAGAGATCATGCCGGAGGAAGCGCATCCGCATGTGGCGGTGATGGCCACGGGCCGCAGCGACTACCCCAACCAGATCAACAACGTCCTCTGCTTTCCCGGAATTTTCCGGGGGGCGCTTGATTGTCGTGCCACCACCATTTCGATGGCAATGCAACTTGCCGCCGCTCAGGCACTTGCTGAGAGCATCGACCGACAGCACCTAGCGGCCGATTACATCATCCCCAGCGTTTTTGACGCGGCCATCGTGCCCAAAATCGCCACCGCCGTGCAGGAGGCCGCCATCCGGGATGGCGTCGCCCGTAGCGACAAGGGCAAGGAACGGTCCTGAACCCCAACCACAGCTTCACCATGAAACGAACAATCCTGATCCTCGCCAGCATTTTGCTGCTCGCTCCCGCCACGTTGCACGCCGACCGCAATGCCGACCTCATCAAGTACCGCAAGGCGGTCTATTCTTCAATGAAGGGGCACATGGCTGCAATTTCAAGAATCCTGCGGGGGCGGCTTGCCGAGTACACCGGACACATCATTGACCACGCCGAGGCACTCAAGCAGACGGCTCGCATCCTGCCGGAACTATTTCCCGCAGGGACGGGGTTTGGGGAGACCGCAGTGAAAACGGCGGCGAAACCGGAGGTTTGGGAACGTCCGGAGGAGTTCCACAAAGCGGCCAAGCGCTTGGAGGACACGAGTGCCGATCTGGCTGAGACCGTGCGCTCCGGAAATGTGAAGGCGCTCCGGGAAAAGGTTGGTGCGGTCGGCAAAGCCTGCCAGCGTTGCCATCAGCAGTTCCGGCGCAAGGATTGACCACTCACCTGTTCCGCTGGGGGTTGGCGGGCTTGGCCCTGTTGCTCGCCAGCGGCCTCCATGCCCGCACTCCCAACCCCATTGCAGGTGAGCGCATCTTCAACGCTGCCGGGGGTTGTGGTTGCCACACTGCCGAAAACGGCAAGCCCCTGTCCGGCGGGCGTCCACTGAAAACTCCCTTCGGCATCTACTTCTCCACCAACATTACTCCCGATCCGGACACTGGGATTGGTGGATGGAGTGACGCTGACTTGCTCCGTGCCATGCGGGAGGGGATTGCTCCGGACGGTTCGCACTATTTTCCGGTCTTTCCCTACACCGCCTTCTCCAAAATGACGGCGGAAGATGTCCTGCATCTCAAGGACTACCTCTTCACACTGCCTGCGGTGCAACAGTCCAACCGCCCCCACGATGTCTGGTTTCCGTTCAATCTGCGGTTCAGTGCGTGGGGCTGGAAGCTTGTGAACTTCCACCCAGAACCGCTACTTGCGGACGTCACCCGCTCCAAACAGTGGACCCGGGGGCGCTACCTCGCTGAAGCAGTCGCGCACTGCGGGGAGTGCCACACCCCACGCAACGGGATGGGTGCTCTCAAAGCGGACTGGCATTACGCCGGTTCACGCGAAGGACCGGAAGGGGAGGTGGCTCCAAACATCACACCGGATGCCGAAACCGGGATTGGGCAGTGGTCAAAGGACGATCTGACCTATCTACTGGAAACGGGAATGCTGCCGGATGGTGATTTTATTGGAGGGTTGATGAGCGAGGCGGTTGAGTATTATGGACAATTGCCTCCAGAGGATCGCGACGCCATTGCCGAATATGTGCTTTCGCTGCCACCCGTCCAGAACCACGTGCGCGATCCGGACGATCTGAACGAGTGAGCGTCAGTTCCAACAGAACCCGCTTTCTGCGCGGATAGCTTGAACCTGTCCCGGACATCGGCCATCTTCGGAGCCTTTGCGGAACGCGAAACCCTCTGCGGGCCGATGTCTTTTTTGTGAAACCATGATGTCCGATACGATCTCCTTTGCACCCGAAAGTACTTGGCAGGACCAGTTCACCTTTGCTCACGTCAAGGGTCTCATCGTCTGCCGGGGCCCGATCCGGCTGGAGGCGGTCGAGTGCTTCGAATCGCTGGGTGCGCAGTGCGGTATCCTGCTCTCGGAGAAGGACAGCATCCTCTACCCGCAGACCCTCGCCCCGGAACTGCGGCGGCTGAAAAACCGGCAGGCGCAGGTGCATCACGTTCCGGATTACACCGGCACGTCCCGCGAGGAGCGGTTGGCACGCATGGACGAAATCGTGCGGATCAGCACCGAAAACGGCTACACGCACCTGTTTGCAGGCTATGGCTTCATGGCGGAGGACGCCGAGTTCGTGCAGCGCGTTGAGGAGGCAGGTCTCGTTTTTGTCGGTCCTGGCTCATCGGTCATCCACCGGGCTGGTTCGAAGGACGAGGCCAAGCAACTCGCCCGCAGGCTCGGGGTTTCCGTCACTCCCGGAGAGGATCGCATCAGCGCCCGCACCCTGTTGCGGAAAGCACAAAACGATCCCCAGACGCATCTCCAGCAAATCGTTCAGCAACACGGCTTGGAACTTCCGGAGGAGTGGCTCTCCGGAGAACCGCTCAAGCAGGCTGAGGCAGTGCTTCAGGCCGCCTACCGCAAGCGCGTTGATCTCTTTTCAACCGAGGATTTGATTCAGGAAACCGGGCGCTGCACCAGCGAGATTTGGACGGACCGCCCCGGACGGCGCATCCGCCTCAAGCACATCGGCGGCGGCGGTGGCAAGGGCCAGCGTGTGGTCTCGAACCCGGAGGAGGTGCGCGATGCGGTCATGGGCGTGTTGCTCGAAGCAAAGGCCACCGGAGTCGGCGACAACAAAAATTTCCTCGTTGAACTCAACATCGAGAACACGCGGCACAACGAGGTGCAGTTGCTGGGCAACGGAACCTGGTGCGTGGAACTCGGCGGGCGCGACTGCTCCCTGCAGATGCACGAGCAGAAACTGCTGGAAGTCTCGCTCACGGAGGAACTGCTGGAGTCTGCGATTGCGGAATACGAAGCCTCCGGGAATGCCAAAAAAGCCGAGGTGCTGCGGACGGACCTTGCCACCCTGCGAACGATGTGCGGACAGGCAGCAGATTTTGGAGAAGCTCTCCGGCTGGATTCCGCTTCGACCTTCGAGTGCATCATCGCAGGTGATCGGCACTACTTCATGGAGGTCAACACACGCATTCAGGTCGAGCATCGCGTTACGGAAATGGTGTATTCCCTGTGCTTCACAAACCCGGATGATCCAGAAGATTCGTTCCTCTGCAAATCGCTGGTGGCAGCGATGCTGCTGATCGCGTGTCACGGCTCCAAATTGCCCAAGCCTGTCCGTATTCCACGCCACACCTCCGGAATCGAAGCCCGTATCAACGCGACCAACCCCGCGCTCCAGCCTCACGCCGGAGGCATCTTGCGGCACTGGTCACCGCCCACCACATCCGAATTACGTGACGATCAGGGCATCGGCCTGCGCAATCCGGACACCGGACTTTTTCAGCCCTACCACCTCGCCGGTGCCTACGATTCCAACATCGCGCTCTCCGTCACCCACGGATCCTCGCGCCGGGAGAGCTTTGAGCGACTGGTGGAAATCCTGCGGACGATGGAGGTGCGCGGCAGTGATCTGCACCTCAACCTCGATTTCCACTACGGACTGCTCCACTGGATGCTCGGGCACGATCCGATGGTCAAGCCCAACACACGCTTTGTGCAGGCATACCTCACCCTTGCCGGAAAGCTCCAGCAGCAGGCCAACGAACTCAGCCTTGAAACCGCGTGGCAACACTCCCTCCAACAGATTCAGGAGCAATGGGGCCCGGACGGTGTTCTGCTTTGCGGACAGAAACAAACACTGCTCCTGCGCCCCCTCAAACGACTCTTCGGCAACGCTCACCTGCTGATGGGCTGGCTCGCTCCACGTCCACAGCGGCGTTGGTTGGTGGATGCAGGATTTCAGTGGCAGCGCAATCCGGTGGAGGCGCTGGCCGACCTTTATCACTACCTGCGGCTGGAAGAACACCCGGACACCCCGCCGAGCGAACAGATTTGGCCCGATGACCAAACCCTGCTCCAGCGCGGACTCGACTTCTACCGCGACCTCCGCACTCGGCTGGGGCAACCCGAGCTCGACTGGTTGGAACTGACTGGTCTGCTGAACCAGGATTCCGTGCCCGGCAGTTTTGCGCTTGCTGGCGAAGGACAGACGCTTTGGGGAGAAGTGCGGGCAGCGCACCACGGCTTTCAGTTGGGCATGGAACTGACACGGCTCCCCGCCCTGCTGGGCCATGAAACGGGCTATGACGATTTCCTCAGCAACGACGGCCTCGATGTGGATGTTTCCGCAGAATTTCTGGAGGCTAAACGCTCAGCGAGTTCCATCACCACGCTCGCCCCGCCTCCACCCGCCAGCAGCGATGAGGTGCTGGCTTGGTCCGGAGGCACTTTTTACGCCCGCGAGACTCAGGAGGGCGAATCCTATGTGCAAGCAGGCGATCATGTGGAGATCGGTGACACGCTGGGGCTGCTGGAGGTGATGAAGATGTTCAACCCCATCCGCGCCAAGTTCGCCGGAACCATCCGCACGCTCTGTGTGAAGGGCAACGCCGGGGTGGTTGTCACACGGGGACAGAAGCTTTTTGAGGTCACGCCGGACACCCCGCCCTCCACCGAATCCGAGGAACAGCGCACCCAGCGCCAGCACGAGGCCACCTTGCGGCTGTTGGAGGATAATCAGAAGGTGTGTTGGTAGGTCATGCTGCCTCCGTCCCAAATGCCGAGGAAGCTGCTGGGTGAGAAGCTGTCAACATCCCATGTCGAGATGAGCCGCAACGCGCCCTGATCATCCACTTTCCCCACCTGCCAACTCACGCGCAGCTTGATCTCAAGCTTCTTGTCGGGCTTGTCCGTGGTAGCGGCGGGAACGCTGGCGCTGGTTTTGACGACATCGGCGGCATAGAGTCCGTACTCCCAAGCCGTGGTCGGCGAGGTTGTCTGCCGCAGTTCGCTGTAAAGCTGGAGCGACTTCAGCGAAAAATCCTCGCTGTCGCGCCCGTCCACAAGGTCGCGGAATTCATTGCAAAAGCGGTCCCAGCGCAACCCGAAGCTGCCGTGCCAGTCCGGATTGAGCGGCTGGAGACCGTAGAGATTCAGCGACTCGTAACGCAGGTGCTGGCGTCGGTTGTCGGCACGGGCGGTGGTGTTCGGGGCTTCCCGCCACTTGTGGGTGTCAAAGCTCTTGGCGGTCACCCCCAGCAACCGCTCCGGAGACGGCTGCCAGTCCAGCACCAGTGCGGTTTCCACGGAAGACGATTTGAAGGTGAGTTGCTCGGCAGGAAAGCGCTGGGTGAACGGACGCACCTCCGCACGTTTTCCGCGCAGCCGCCACTTTTCCCAACGCAAGGCGCCTTCCCAAACGTCCTCAATCGGGTGGGCATCGTAGGTGGAGTTGTCGTAGAAGTTCTTCTCGTTGTAATAGAGGTCGTGCAGGACACGGCGGTAGCGCAGGAAATCCCACGGCTGGTGTCCCAGCATGATCCCCAACCCCTCATCGGCATGGCGCTTGTCGTACTCCGGCATTCCGACAAAGGCCACTCCGAGCCACGCTTGCGGACGCCATTCGACCTCAACGAGATAGTTGAGCGGTTTGATTTCGTAAAACTCCTCCTGCTCCAACTCGAAACCGACGCTCCACGATTCTGAAAGCGGATGCCGCAGTTTCACCTCCAGCAGCAGGTAGAGCAGGTCCAGTCCGAGGCTGCCACCTCCGGAACGCCAACCGTTGTCGGCTTCGTACCAAAGGTCGTCCTCGCGCTTGCTGAAACTGTAAGCTTGGAGGTCAAGGAAGTTTTCTGGATTGAGATTGGATTTCGAAACCTGACGTGCTCCGTCAGACGCGCAGGCCGGAAGCCCACCAAACACCACGCCGAACGCCGCAAGCAGCACGGCACGGGCTATGCTTCTCCCGCAGGAATCGCAGGATTGCTCCCCTACGGTGTCTCGACTTGTCATGAATGATCCCGGTCAAAGGTTGCCAGTCTGGCCTGATCATACGAAGCGTATGCAAATCCTCAAGCCGCCTCAACTGCTCGCACTGCTGGAACAGCCCTCCGAACGCCTCCGGAGGTGGGCGACCTACCAACTTCTTGAACACTGGCAGGACCACGCTGACGAGTTTGCAGGAACGCTGTTCAAGTCGGAACTGGAGGACGTCCGCGAGGCGGGGGTTTACCTGATTGGCCGTCAGCGGCTGGAGCGTTTTGCCTTTCCGCTGCTCGGCTGGTTCAACCGCAGTACAGGCGAATTGCGCCGCGCCTGCACCACCGCACTGACCGACCTTTGCCCGCCAAATTTTCCCAATCTCCTCAACCAGTGGTTGGAGCAGTTGCTCGATGATGACGAGCTGCAGCTTCCGAACCTCCAGTGTGCGGTGGAGAACTTGTTGCGGCTGGAGGGTTCCGGAGGCTGGGAAACGCTGGAGCAACACCTTGCCACGCTCCACGGGCAGCACCTCAAGGCGCTTTGCCTCTTCAGGGCGCTGTGCAAGCAGGCGGACTCGGGCTCGCAGGTTTACCAACTCATGGAGCATTACACGCACTTCCGCAGCCACACCAGCGATCCCCAGTTTCTTCAGCACCTCGCCGAGATTTTCGGAGGCGGACCAAGCTTGGAGTTCCTGCGCTTGCAACTGGAGGCGGGAGCGACCTTCCGGACGGTCACTCAGATTGTCGCCCAAACCCTCGGACATACGCTGGACGCACCAACCGAAGCACTGCTGCAACAGGCGGACAAGCTTCTCAAAACACAGGACCACCCCGGACTGGCCCCTCAACTCCTGCACATCCTGAAACAGTTGGCACCCGAAGATTCCACCACGCTGGAGCAGGGGATGCTGGAGGGGTTCCGGGATCACATCACCCCCAACTGGGACGATGCCATCATCCGCATTCAGGAACAGGAGTTTTTTCTCCTCCGCGGGATTCCCCTCATCGCACTGGTGCGGCACCGTGCCCTGCAAATCGCCAAATCTCCCACCACGCAGCTTCCGAAATTGCAGCGGTTGCTCCGTGCGCCTTTGCTGGATTCAGAACTGCTGCGGGAACTGACCGAACACCTGCTGGAGCGGACTCCGCTCACTGCCGAGCAACAAGCCACGCTGGCCGAGGCCCATCCCCACACCCCTCTGACCCCGCAGGAGGCAGTGCTGGTGCTGCTCTCCGGAACCGCAGACCCAAACACCTGCTCCTTTCCAACGCTGCTTCCGAAACCGTGGCAGTTTGGGGTGCCGGAACTTTCCCGGCAGCTTACCGAGTGTTACCTCCAGCACTTTGAAACCCTTGTCGCCGAAGTCCGGCACGATCACCTCGACTACGCGCTCCAACTTTTCACACGCCATCCCGCTCCGAAGATGGTCGAGTTGCTGATCACACATTTTCACTTTCTCATCAACCAGCACTACCACACCTGTTTCGACTTCATCGAGCGCAACCCGGACCCGCGTTTCATTGCACCGCTCACCATCCACCACCGCGAGGGCGAAGCCGCCGTTGGGCAGTTGCTGTTCCTGCTCTGTACCGCACACGGAGAACCGCTCCCGGAAGGCATCGATGCCGAATCTGCTGCCCAGCACGGCATTGGCGACACCCTCGGCGTCCGCATTCCCTGCGGGCACTGCCATACCGCCTACCACTACGGGCTGTCCCTGCTCTACTACAATCCGGACGCCATCGAGCAGCGCCAGCCCTTCAGCAACGACGACCTCTGGACGCCGGACACGCTGGTGTGCAAAAACTGCGGAACCCCGCTGCGCTTTCAGATGGACACTGGATTCCGTTCCGGACTCTACATGGAAATACTGACCGCCCACCTGCTGCGGCTCAGCGAGGATGAAGCCCAGCGGCTGGCCAACATCCGTCCCCTGCGCTTTCCGAAATTTCTGCGGCGCACCATGCATCCCGGAAAGTTCCTGCTGCGAGTCACACAGGAACTGGAAACCAAAACCCGTGCACCCGAAGAGCGCGCGGAGTTGTTGATCGAATTGGGACGGTTGCGGCTGGAGCTTGGGGAAAACGACGCTGCGCAGGAAGCGTTGCAGCAGAGCATGCAGCTGGGAGGCAAATCGCCGGACGCGCTCTTCCACCTCGGGGTCATCGCCTTTCAGCGCAAGAACCTCTTTGAGGCGCGGCTGCATTTCTCACAACTGGTGCAGACCACCCAGCCGGAGGATTTTTCGCTCGAAGAAGCAAACCTCCACCAGCTGGCCTCCCACTACCTCAACATGCTGGAGCACCGTGAGGTGCGGCGCTCCGGCTTCCAGATCATGCGCTGAACAAGCGCAGTCTTGTTAAGTGGATAATCGCCCCCTTGAGGGTTGTGCCTCTGAAAATCGGGAAAATAACGGTAGGGTAACCGCGCCGGAAAACGCCGTCTATTTGCAAAATCCCAACCCTTTACAGGGTGAATCTTGCTGAGGCAGGCACCAACACTTCAGAGGGGGACTATCGGAAGCAGCTTGAGTCAAGAACTCACCGCGCTCTACAAGAACGGCTGCCGCACCTCAGAGCGGAAAGGCGTAGTTGAGGAAGAGGGCGTGGGTGAAGGTGGCCTGCAGGTGGCCCCCCTTGCCCCCCGCAAGCGAGTCGAGGTTGCGGGAGACTGTGGTTCGGAAAAGCAGCAGGAGGCGGGGAGTGGCGAAGTAAGCGACTCCTGCGCCAAGGGCGAGGCCGTTGTCGCTGAAGACTTTTGGGGACGTTGCTCCGAGTTCGATCCGTGCCACTTGCAGTCCCCCTCCAAGGTGGAGGTACAACCCCCGTTGTTTTCGCAGCAGCCAATGCCCCCAAAAAGCGTGGCGCTCGATTCCGAGACGGGTGCTGGATTTTCCTCCCATGGTCAGCGTCCGGTTGCTTGCCACCAAATCCACATTCCGAATGTACTCGTAGGACCAGTCTCCATCCCAAAGTCCGACGTTGAAGGCGGCCCCGTTGCTCAGCAGATCATAGCTGGCTACACTGGGGTTGCCCTTCAGGCTCAGTTCCAACTGACGCACTCCGATTCCAAAGTACACTCCAAAATCCTGCCAGCGCCGTTGTCCGGAGAGATAATCTGGTTCCGGACGCACTGGCGTTGATTCAAAACTGAGACGCTCCCATTCAGTCAGGGGTTGCAGCGCGGGTGCTTGTTCTTGGGCAGAGCTTAATTCCGGGGCCAGCACAACGAGCCAGCCAGCCGTCAGCATGAGCAGGACTTTTCGGTAGCTTCGCATTTACTGCTCCCCGTAGCCCCGCTCCTCGTAGCCGAGGAGCGGGGAGCGGCTACGTCCCCGATGCTGCTGAAGCAAGGTGCTTTCCGGAAGGGGGACGTTCCCCAACGAGACATTGACGAAAAAACTGCGGTTGACGTACTCTTTTGTGTGGCTGCCGAGGGTGACGGTCTCCACGTCCTCCTGCAAGCGCAAGGTGATGCGCCAGCAGTCCGGGGTATAGTCGAGGGAAATCGTGTCCGAGATCAGCCGACGGTTGCGGGAGGTGGACTGCGGATCAAGGTCGAACTTGCCGGAATACCCGAAGGCGAGGTCGTCGCTGAGTTCAACCGTTTGGCTGAACCCGAAGGTTTTTTCCTGCTTGTAAGTCACGCCGTAAGGAGTGACGTACTTGAGTGCATTATCCCGAAAATTCACCGAGGCATGGTTGTGGGTGTCCTCGCCGACCTTGGCGGAGACTCCGTACTCAACGATCCTTGCGTACTGGTGGTGATAGCGGTTGTAAAAACCGAGGGCAAGTCCCGGTCTTGGCGAGACGTCGAGTTCCAATCTCAGGGGAAGCAGTGGAGAGCCGGGTTGGGTTTCATCACCAAGCGGTGTTGGCCCCACGGCTTGAAAACCGGAATCGACTTTGAGGAAGTCGTAAGGCTGAATCAGGTTGAGGCTGCCAAATTTTCGGGTGGCTCCTTCCCGCTGGCCGTGAGCATACACTCCACCACCTCGTGGGGTGGGGCCAAGTTCAATTTGGGTGAGGACGAGACGCTCCACCTCCGGATCTAGGGTTTCCCCCATGACCGTGTGCAAGGCCTCCAGAAAATCGGACTTGTCAGGAAAGGTGCGCCCGCGCAGGCGTTCCAGGCGCCGCAGGGTTTCTGCATTGAGCGTGGTGCGCCGCAAGCGAGTCATGGCGCGGCTGGAAAGCCGGACACTGCGGACATAGACACGAGGCTTGACGAGCAGCACATTTTCCAGCCGGAAGGTCGCCAGTCGTCGGGTGGCCAGATTGCCGCCGAACGGGGGCGAGGCGTTCCGGAAGGTTTGCTCCTTGTCCTCAATGTACTCGTATTTCAGGCGCGGGATGATCGTGTGTTTGAGGCGGCTGAAGATTCCAGAGTCACGGCTGTAGGTGCGGGCGAGGCTGGTGTTCAGTTCGGCTTCAGCAGTGGTCACGTTGAAGCTGTAACGACCAGAACTGCCCTCAATGTCCGGATCATTGACCTCATAGGCGGAAATGCGCTTGCCAACCCTCACGCTGCCCTTGAACAGTTCAAAGACCGGAAAGTGTGTGCGGACTTTGGGATCAAACAAAACTGCGTTGCCATCGTAGCCGCTGCTGCGCTCATAGTGGATCAGGGCACCACCGACACTGGATTCCCACGCGGACACTCCATACGATCCAAGTTTTTTTCCAAACTGATAGCGCAGGGCAGGTTGCTCCTGCACCCAGGTTTTGTCCAACTCAGGGTTGAGGAGGGCAATCTCCTTGAACACACGTTCGTGCGTGGTGGCAAGTGTTGCACTTCCGGAAGGGAACTGGCGATTGACCGACAGGGAAAAGCTTTGGGCGACTTTTTTGCTTTGGCTACGGGCACTCTCATATTCGCGCTGGAACTGACTGTCGCTGTAGGCAAGTCCGGAGAGACTGAGGCGACTGCGTGGGTCGAGTTGCTGGCTATGCATCGCCGCGAGTTTGAAGCGCTGGGGGCGCAATTCGGCATCTGTCACACTTGAGGCACTGCGGCTTCCGGATTCCCTGGCAGCGTCCCGATGGATTTTCTCGAAGTAGCGTTGCACCGTCAGCGAACCCCGCATTCCTTGCATGTAGGCATAGTGATAATCGAGCTTGAGCCCGGAACCTCGGTTTGCCACCGACTCCGGAGTCACGGTCAGGTCATGTTCTGGATCAATGGCCCAAAAGTAGGGCAGGGCAAAGCGGAAGCCGAGGTTGTAGCGCTGGGCGCTGCTGTGTGTGAACGAGAGCTTGGGAGGCAGGATTCCCGACTTCCGCTTGCGAACCGTGGGCCAGGCCATGAACGGAGAGTAGAAAACGGGCACCCCCCGGATGCGCACGAGTGTGTTGGTGGCGGTCGCAAAGTTCTCCAGATGGTAATCCACCGTACTGCCCTCGACCACCCAAAATGGAGCCGTGGGGTCGCAGGTGGTGAAGGTGCAGTTCTCCGCTTGGAACTGGGTTTCTGAAACACGCTTGATGCGGTCTGCGGTGAGACGGGTTCCTTGGCGCAGGTCGAAGAGTTGCGCCTGCTTGATGATGGCGGTGCGTTCGGCAAGGTTGAAGGTCAGGTGTTCCCCGGCAACAATGGTGTCGCCCTCGGTGATGCGCACCAAGCCCTCGGCGGTGATCAGCCGTTGGTTCGGGTCGTAAGTCAACAACTCCCCCTCAATGGTGAGATCACCATAGGTGACGATGGCGTCCTGATAGCGCAGGGTGTTGGTCGCGGGGTCCAAGGTGTAGCCCGAGGCCCGGATCTGCACCCGATCCGGGAGTTGGGCAAGGGCAGGCGTAGCAAAGAGGGCCAGCCCCATGAGCATCACCAACGCCTTCCGGAGCAGTTGCATCAAACCGATGAGTTCAGAAGTGGGCAGACAGGCGAGACAACAAGGGGTGATTCGGTGCAGAAGGTTTCATGCTAGCGAGAGCGGGAACAGTTGCAATCTGTTTGGGAAGTGCCTCTTGGCGCATCGGCATGGATTTTCCTGCAAGAGTGTGGTAATTTGAAACAACTCAACCACCCCTGGCTTGCTTGGAGGCCCCATGCTTCGTCTATTGATTCTATTTGTCGCCTTGGTGCTCTCACTCCCCTCGGCGGTTCCGGCACAATCCCTGCTCAAGACCGAATCGGTCCGGCAAAAGCTGTTCGACCGCATAGGGCAGCGCAATCGCAACGAGAAACAGGATCCCATTGAACTTCCGAGTTTCGAGGGCATCTTCAGCCGGGTCACGGACTCCGAGAGCATTTGGGTGCGCATCGACAACCGGCACGAGTTCCGCAAATGGACCTACAAGCTCTCCAAGGACAGCCTGAGCCTGCCGCGACAGGAGGTGCGGGTCTATCTGGATTATGTCTCGCCCCAACTCTCGGTGAGCCATGGCAAGGAGTTCAATCGGCGCTTCCTGAAGTGGGTCAGAGACTCCATCACCAAGACCTTCTACAACCGCCAGGTGCGCGTGGATTACGAGTATTCCGACCGGCTTTACCGGCTCAACGGAACCGTGCTTGCGGCAGACACGAGCATCAACCTCTGGATGATCCGCAACGGGATGTCGTTCTACCTCTTACCGGAGGAGGAGCCGCCGGAACATGGGGGATTCCTCACTGCGGAAAAAGAAGCCCAGCAAAAGGGTGTGGGGCTTTGGCAAGCGGAACTCCAAAAGCAGTGAAGGTTCATGCACCGCTGCTGAAAGCCTCCGGACCAAAGCGGGTGCGCCGCCAGCGGTAGGGGCTTTCGACAATCGTCCCCGGAACCGTCACCGTTTCAAGCAGGCTCAGGGCATCCCGTACGATTTGTCGCTGCTGGTCGCGGTTTCCGGCTTCCCCAAGCGCGTGGCCAAAGGGGTAGCGCAGGTAGTAAGTGCGCGGGGGTTTGACGCGCTCCGTGAGCTTGCGGAGCAGGGAGAGGCCCACGGTCGCCAGCCCCTGCCGTTCCAATTCGCGCTGCACCAGACCGACCGTCTGGTTGCACAGCCCTCAGGCGGGAACCAGCAGCACGACATCTGCTTGCTGCTTGCGGATTTCCTGAGCAGCGGAACGGGCACTTTCTTGGATGAGCGTGTTCAGGTGCGGACCGTTGATGTGCCCCATGAAACTCACGCTTTGCAACACGAGTGGGCCGATGCTCCCTGCGGACTCCAAGCTCTTGAGGACATCCCGGGGCCAGATGAGGTTGAGGTCGCGGTCGGCGTCACGATGGTCGTAGTAGTGATGCGTGATGACCAGTTCGGAAGCCTCCGCGTCACACGGGACTGTCCGGAAACTGGGGTCACCATCGGGGTCGCCCATCTCAAACGGTGGGTCGCTGCGGAGGTGGAGCCCGCCCGTTGTCACCAACCCAATCCGGCACTGCGCGAGGGGTTTGTTCAGAGGAGTCCACGGAATGTCCTCGCAGGTCACCCCTTGGTAAGATTTAGCCCACAATTCACGGATTCCAGGAATCCGAAACAGCGTCACCCATTTGTCAGTCAGCCAGTTTTTCCCCATGCCCGAATCGTCTGTTGCCGAAGCCCTCGCCACCATTCAAGACCGCATTGCCGAAACCGCCCGGAAATCCGGACGCGATGCTGCTGCTGTACGGCTCATCGCCATCTCCAAAACCAAACCGCCTGAACTGCTTCGGGAAGCAGTTGTGGCAGAACAACTCGTTTTTGGGGAGAACCGCGTGCAGGAAGCTCTGGAAAAGATGGAGGCGCTTGCCGATGTTCCCAACCTCGAATGGCATCTTGTCGGACATTTGCAGAAGAACAAGGCGAAGTTTTGTCCCGGACGCTTCCACTGGCTGCACTCAGTGGAGTCTGCAGAGCTTGTGACGCGGCTCGAAACCTGTTGTGCGGAGGCGGAGTGGCCCATGCAGGTGCTGCTTCAGGTCAACCTTTCGCACGAGGATAGCAAATCCGGCCTGCACAACTGGTCCGGAATCCAGCGTCTCACCGAGCAGTTTCTGACCTGCAAGTGGCTGCAGCTGCGGGGACTGATGACGATTCCTGCTCCGGAGTTGGGTGAACTGGAAACGCGCCGCCTCTTCGCCAAGCTGCGGGGCTGGCGGGATCAGCTTCAGCAGGAATTCAACGCCCCGGACTGCACCGAGCTTTCGATGGGCATGACGGCAGATTTCGAGTGGGCGATTCTGGAGGGTGCCACGATGGTGCGCATCGGCAGCGCAGTCTTTGGAGCAAGGCCCGACCCGGCGTAGCTCAATGCTCCAGAGAGACGATCTGGTAGATCACTACTGGCAAATCTTTGGGGCCCTTGCCCAATCCGAGTTTCGTCTGTCGCTCCAAGCTCATGCCGATGCGCGGCATGACGGCATGGGATTTGTGGTGATCAGCGTGGGCGATGGATTTCAACTCTGGAAGTCGCAGCTCGCCGCATCCGTCATCCCGCACCCCGGTTGCCGCTTCGGTGGTCAACCCCTGCCCCCACCACGGTGCGTGCGGTGCACAGGATTGCGACGGGAGTGGGAGGCAGAAGTGAGCTCAGAACAGAAACCCAAAGCCCAGCAGCACCTGCTGGGTGTCGGCTTTGAGGGGATTGGCGCGGGTGGTGGTGGTACTGCCGCTGTCGTACTTGAGGTCTAGGTAACGGACGCGGCTCTGCCGGAAGCCCAGCAGCGCTTCTCCGCCCAGAAAAGGCATCCCCAGCAAGGCGAATCCGGCCCCCCCCCGCAGGTTTTCGGTGTCGTAGCGGGTGCTGCTTTCCGTCAGTGTGGCTTTGCCGGTCAGTGCCCACCCCACGCCCAGCGTCACGGACCAGCGTTGGCCAAAGGTGTAGCTGAGGTCCACGTTGTCGGAGGTCGTCGAAGCGGAGTTCCCGTTGACCGTGCCCTTGCTGCGCAGTCCGGTGGCGCCAAAGCCGAAGCCGTTGGACAACACGATGTGGAATCCCAACTCGCTGGTGGTGGACGAGGACGTGGACTTCGTCCTGTTGTCCATGAGGCTCCCGCTTTCCTGAGTGGGCATCAGCATCCGCAGCCGCCAGTCAATACCTGCCGCCACGCCTTCCCCGTTTCCAAGGAAGCCCAGCAAAAGCGCCAGTCCTGTGAAAAAAATCCGTCTCATTCCATCGTGCATGTCGGTTGAAGCAAAGCCTGGAGAAGCCATGCAAATATAGGGCGCACCCAGCACTTGGCAAGAAAATGAAGGCATCGCGGTTTCCATTGCCGCTTTGGCGGGTTGTCGATCCCACGTCAGTCTTGACCCGTCTTGGAAGATGCGGCACATTGATTTCCGTGTGCATCCAGCGTTTTTTCCACCCACCAACAAAAGACCATTCAACAATGACCGTCAAACACGGACGTGAATTCCTCAGTATCCCCGGCCCCACCACTGTTCCGGACGAGGTGCTGCGCGCCATGCACCGCCCGGCGACCGACATCTACACCGGTGCGCTTCCGAAGACAACGGACTCCTGTCTTGCTGATCTGAAAAAGGTGTTTGGCACAAAAGAGCAGACTTACATCTACATCTCCAACGGGCATGGCGCGTGGGAAGCGGCACTCACCAATGTGCTGTCCCGGGGGGACAAGGTACTGGTCCTGCCCAGTGGACGTTTTGCCACCAGGTGGGGTGAGATGGCCCGGGAGTTGGGAACGGAAACGGAAGCCCTGCCGTGGGACTGGCGCAGAGCCGTTGACCCAGCAGCGGTCGAAGCCCGCTTGCGTCAGGACACGTCCGGAGAGATCAAGGTCATCTTGGTGGTGCAGGTGGACACCGCTTCCGGAGTGGTCAACGACATCCCGGCGATTCGCGCGGCAATGGATGTGTCCGGACACGAAGCCCTGCTGTTTGTAGACACCATCGCCTCGCTGGGCACCATGCCCTTCAAGATGGATGCGTGGGGCGTGGATGTCGCGGTCACCGGCTCCCAAAAAGGACTGATGATGCCTCCGGGACTCAGCTTCGTTGCCACCAGCAAAAAAGCGGAGCAGGCGCATCAAAGCGCGAATCTGCGCACCCGCTATTGGGATTGGACGGCTCGGCAGGGGGAGTTGCACTACGATAAGTACTGCGGCACCCCACCGGTTCACCAGCTGTTTGGACTGCGGGCGGCACTGGATCTGATTTTGGAGGAGGGGTTGGACAACGTGATTCGGCGGCATCAACTGCTGGCGGATGCAGCTCGCAGCACGGTAGAGGCATGGTCTGAAGGAGGAGCCATTGAGTGCAACATCCTCGATCCCCAACAACGTGCTAACAGTGTAACCGTGGTGCTGCTCGGTGGAGGACACCACCCCTCGAAACTGCTGGAGTACTGCCAGCAGCGTTGCGGCGTGGTGCTGGGCATCGGCATTGGTGGACTGGACGACACCGCCTTCCGGATCGCCCACATGGGCCACATCAACGCCCCGATGCTGCTCGGCTCGCTCTCCGTGATCGAAATGGGCTTCGTTGCCCTCGGCATCCCACATGGTCAAGGCGGGGTAACCGCAGCAATCCAGCAGCTTGGCCAATCCGTGACTGCGTCTTGAATCATGGATTCCACCGCTCAAAATGGATGAATCCTCTGTGGGCACCCGAACCCTAAGACGGAAGTTCTGAACTGCTTCGTTGCACTGGAGTTGTACTTGACCAAAAAGCCCCCCCCCGAACTCTGCTCCCTGCCGTCGTCTGTGTGATATCGTCTCTCTACGGGGTGACAATCCTTCGCGGGAATGACAAACCAGCCCTGCAATCATGTCACACTGGGGGCAAGTGCAAGTGAGACTTTCACCCAATCACTGCGGTGCACCTGCATCAAGGACCTCCCCATCCCGACAGGGGACACGAGCGTTATCGCTTCAAGAATCCCACTCCTCTCCATCCTGAACTCCCGGAAAGATCCCGCACCCGCATCCGCATGCGGAGACGTTCCTGACGGGAGGCACGTGCATCCCTGCGTTTGCATGTGGAGAAACCCTGCTTTCTGTAGTTTCTCCAGGTTGTCCTCAAAACCCTCCTTGCAGCAAGTATAGTAAAACCCATTAAAAATAGAACACTATGACCTAGCAATAAAATCTAATAAATATTGTTTAATATCAATGAATTGGATGTTTGTATGCCAGTCCAAGATGTGTCCTAGAACCAGTAGCTTTGACTATAAAACCAATCCTGAACCTGACAAACCGCTGGCCCTGAAGTCCAGAGGGGTGGTGGAGTTCACCGCAGATGAGAGATTGGTGACCTGCAACAAGTCCACCAGCCCTGTTTTTCGGTGATTCCTGCTCAGAAGACACCCAAATTTCATTGTGAAGCTTTGGGTCTAATACCCCGCCCCTTGGGGCGAAAATTGAGTTTGGTTTTGCCAAGCTTTTCTCAAAAGC
>PBTB01000100.1 GCA_002726945.1 Deltaproteobacteria bacterium
GGCGACCCTGAAAAAAACAGACCCGTTACCTCGAAAGAGATTCCGCAAGCAGGATCAAGTACTTGTCGTACCTGAGACAAAGCTTGAGGCGGCGCCCCGGCTGCGCGATCTATCTTGATGAGACCGGGTTTGAGCGCCAAGGGAAAGAGGCTCTTCGCCCCACTCCTTTTTGAGGAG
Source organism: Deltaproteobacteria bacterium (assembly GCA_002726945.1). Taxonomy (GTDB): domain Bacteria; phylum SAR324; class SAR324; order SAR324; family NAC60-12; genus UBA8110. The sequence goes on from PBTB01000100.1 coordinate 178, forward strand.
AACCTGAACGCCCCCGTTTTTAACCAGGACCTCAAGGAACAGCTCCTGAAGGAGCTTCAGCCCGGCTCCCTGAGCATCATGGACAATCCGCCTTTCACAAAACTCAAAAAACCAGGGAGATCCTTGAGGAAAGCGGACACGAACTCATCTTTCTACCCCCCTATTCTCCAGATTTCAACCCCATTGAAAAACACTTCGCAAACCTCAAAAAAATCTGGACTTGTCAGCCACCGGACACTTCCATTGACGACATTATTCGACTGTACGGTTCTTAATGGCTTTTACTATAAAAAACAACCTGCTCAATGTGGGCACCAACACTCCAGAGAGGGACTATCCAGGGGCGAGGATGGGTGCAATCACGCGGTCGGCGAGGAACATGCCGACGCCCATTGCCACCACAAACAGCACGGCGCTCATGCTGCCGCTGCCCAGCGAGGTGAGGGCTGGTCCCGGACAGTAGCCACCGAGCCCCCAGCCGACACCGAACAACAACGCACCAAGCATCAGGTTCCGGTCGATATTTTTTCTGGTGGGAATCTGGAACTCGCTTGCCAATACCGGGGTGGGAAAGCGCCGCTGAATTGCAAACTGGAGGATCAGGTAACTGATGATGCCTCCAACCATCACGAAGGTGAGGCTCGGATCCCATGCTCCAAAGACATCAAGAAAGCCGATGACCTTTTGGGGCTGGGTCATGCCGCTGATGCCAAGTCCGATGGAAAACAGCACTCCGGAGCAGAAAGCAACGAGGTTGGTTTTTGCCATGAGGCTCCTCAGAGGTAGAATGGTTGCACAAGGGCCACCAGCACCATTCCGGCCAGCACAAAGGTGACGGTTGCGACGATGGAGCGCACCGAAAGCCGCCCGATGCCACAAACCCCGTGGCCGCTGGTGCAGCCCCCACCGATGCGGGTACCGATGCCCACGAGCAATCCGGCGAGGACGATCATGCCCAAACCGCGCCCGGAGGTGTTGGCGAAAAGTTCAGGGTTGAGGCCGTAGAGCCCCACGCCTCCGCCGATCAAGCCTGCGACAAACGCGGAACGCCACACCCGCTCGTCACCCTGCTGAAAGAGCATTCCGCCGAAAATCCCGGAGATTCCGGCGATCCTCCCGCTGAACAACAGCATCATCGCTGCTGCAATTCCGATCAACACCCCACCCAAGAGCGGCATGGTTACTTCAAATGCTGCCATTTGTGTCTCCTGATTTATTGTTCGTGCGTGGTCATTGCTCCACAGGATACCCAGAAACCCGCCAGTCTGCCATCCCGGAACTTCCCAAACAGACCATATTGGACAGCCCTTTCGTGGTCAAGGCGGCGTAAACGGTTTGGGCACGTCGTCCGGAGTGGCAGTAGAGGTAGATTTTCCGCCAATTCTGCAACTCCCCAAGCCTCCCCAGTTCTTTGCCCATCGGCACGTTGAGAGCGCCCGGAACATGCCCTGCCTCATACTCGTCTGGAGTACGGCAGTCCACCACAATTTCGCCCTCGGGTAGTGCCGCATGGATTCTCTGCAAATCACGAACACCAAAGGCTTCCTCGGTCAAGTGTCCGTGAGCCACCGAAATACCGCAACCCAAGTTGGCCGGGACTGCCTCGTCAATGTGCTTGGGACGCGGCAGGTTGAGGGCGTTCATCAATGCGGCAAACGCCGCTTTGGTCTGTGTGGCCGGAATGCGTGGGTTGTGCTGCTTCTCCTTGCCAATGGTCGAAACCTGCTCGCCCTTGTAGTCGTGTCCGGGATAAACGAGGGTGTCATCGGGAAGCACATAGAGCTTTTCCATGACGCTGCAGTAGAGTTTGACAGGATCGCCCTGCTGGAAATCGGTGCGCCCACACCCCCGGATGAAGAGGGTATCACCCGTGAACACCATGTTCTCCACCTTGAAACTGGTGCAGGCGCCCGTGTGTCCGGGCGTGGCCAGAGCGGTGAGGGTGTGCTTGCCAAATTGCAGCGTGTTGCCATCCTTGAGCAAGAGGTCGGCGCACGGCACTCCGGAAGGCTCCCCGACGGCGGTTCGCAGCCCAAGCGCCTCGCGCAGCATCCCCAGCGAGGTGACGTGGTCGGCGTGGACGTGGGTGTCCAGCGCATACGCCAAACGCACTCCCAGCTCACCCACCAGGCGCAGGTCACGTTCAAACTGCTCCCGGACGGGATCAATGACCACCCCTGCCTTCGTGTCCAAATCCCAGAGCAGGTAGGTGAAGGCCGAGGTGTCGTAGTCAAAGAGTTGGCGGAACCCAACGGGTTGGGGTTCGTTTTGGTTGGAAGTCATGGTGTTTCCTTTGATTTGGACATCTCATGTCCGGTTGGGGTTTCCTCCAGTTTGAACGGCAACTGTGCTGAATGACAGGGAATTGACTTTGTAGTGCTAGTGCTCTATCCATATTTAAATTAAGAGTTTTGCTTTGTCAGGGTTTGAGAGAGTATGAGGTCAACCAAGGAGTGTTGCCATGCATAAAAAATACATTGTCCACCTCACGAATGAGGAGGGAGAAAGATTACGGAGCGTTGTCAAGAAGCTGAAAGATTCTTCGCAGAAGGTTCGACGTGCACAAGTGCTGCTCAAGGCCGACGGACCGGGCTGGACGGACGTGCGCATTGCCGAGGCGTTTGACTGTCGCACGAAAACGGTTGAGAACATCCGCCAGCGCCTAGTCCAAGACGGATTCGAGCTCGCGCTCAACGGAAAGCAACGCGAATCCCCACCGAGAGCCAAAGTACTCGATCGAGCTTTTATGCGAAGCAACCCAAGCGTGGGCTAGAGCCACAAACGAGAACCAACGAGGTGTCCAATGACCGTTCACTGTTGAAGACGCACGCACAAAACCGACCTCACTATATCCTAATATTATTAATTGACAAAGCGCTAGGCTTCAGGGGGCAATCCCTTGGCCTTGACGTAGTGTTTGAGTTCATCGTCGTTGAATTGCTCCTCAAGGGTTTTTGCCCGGTTGTTGGCTGCTTCTGCCAAGTCGGGACCACAATCCTCGTAGGCCCGCCGCCAATCCTCAAGGTACTGATCGCTGCCTTGGCGTCCGGCCCGCATGGCGGCCTTGTCAATGGCTTCCTGAAAACGTGCAGAAAGTTTGACCTTCGCGCTTTTGCGCCCTTGCTTGGCGAGCACCTGCGAGGGGATGTCCCGCCAGTAAATCGTGATCAACTGAGGCATGCCGATCCTTGGAGGTTGAGAGCCGAAAGATTGGCGGCGAACCTGTCCAGTCCGGTCAGCCGCTGTTCGTAGGCGAGTCCCAGCCGCGCTGCAGCCTGCTGCGCTTGCCGCTCCAAACTCGGATGCGGTAGTTGCGTGAGGTACACGAGCCGCTGGTAATTGCCAAAATACATGTCCTGAAGTTGCGGGTGTCGGTCCAGTCCCAATCCCTTGGTGATGAGTTTTTCAAAGTGCCGGACGAGAAAATCCGTCAAAAAGAAGGTTCCGGGTTCCTCGTCCATCATCTGCCCGAAGGTTTCGGTTCCGGAGAAGAACTCGTAGCAATGTGCGCCCGGAAGCCGCTCTACGCCGTGCTTGCTCAGTACGGCATCAAGCAAGCCTCCGGTGCCGCAATCTCCGTAGGCGACGAAGCAGGTGTTGTAATGATCCCGCCAGCCCGTCAACCTCCGGTCAATCTCCGGGACGATACGCTCTGGATGGTTGTGCCAGTCCGCCGGGAGGTAGCGCACCTGAAGGCACGTCCACCCGTTGCTGCGGGTGAGCCAAGCCACTTCCTTGGCCAGCGCCCCGCAGGCCAGCAGCAGGGAGGTACGGGCCATCAGGCGGCAACGGCGATGGGCTGTTCCACACTCGCGGCGCGACGGGCGGCGATCAGTTCCTTCGCAGTCTCCACCGCAACGGCAGCATCACGGCAGTAGGCGTCCGCGCCCACGGCTTTACCGAACTCCTCGTTGAGCGGAGCGCCACCCACCAGCACGATGTAATTGTCCCGGATGCCCCGCTTGTCCAACTCCTCCACGACCACCTTCATGTAGGGCATGGTGGTGGTGAGCAGGGCGGACATGCCAAGGATGTCCGGCTTGTGCTTCTCAAGGGCTTCAAGGTAGTTCTCCACCGGATTGTTGATGCCGAGGTCAAAGACCTCCATCCCTGCGCCTTCCCACATCATGGTGACGAGGTTCTTGCCGATGTCGTGGATGTCGCCCTTGACCGTGCCGATCACCGCCGTGCCGACCGGCGGTGCCCCGGTTGCAGCGAGCAGGGGCCGCAGGATTGCCATGCCCCCCTTCATTGCGTTGGCCGCGAGCAGCACTTCCGGGACGAAGAGGATGCCGTCGCGGAAATCAATGCCCACGATCGTCATGCCCGCAACCAGAGCCTCGTTCATGACCTTCACCGGACCCCACCCACGCTCCAGCAGGATGTGGGTGCCCTCTTCGATCTCCTCCTTCAACCCATCGTAGAGATCGTCGTGCATCTGCTGGACAAGCTCGTCGTCCGGCAACGACGCCAGGTCCAGTTCCTCTTCTTCGTGCAGTTCTTCGTTTGACATAACCACCCCCTGGTTGGTGTGTTGAGAAAAATCCGAACGTCAGACGTTCGAGTCTGGAAATTCGGCCTTGCGCCGAGTGATGAATTCCTGAAGAGCCTCATCCACCCCCGGATCAAGCGGCGGCGGTTCGTAGCTTTTCAGCATCTGCTTCCAAAGCTTGTTGGCCCGCTGCGCGTGATCGAGCGAGCCGTCCACCTCCCACTGCTCGAAGCTGTTGTTGTCGGCAACCGTCGAGCGGAAGAACGCGGATTCAAAATTCTCCTGCGTGTGGGCACAGCCGAGGAAGTGCGCTCCCGGACCCACCTCGCGGATCGCGTCGAGCGCCAGTCCGTTTTCGGAAAGGTCCACGCCTTTGAGGAAGGCATGGAGCATCCCCGCCTGATCGGCGTCCATGATGAATTTTTCGTAGCCCATTGCGAGTCCGCCTTCCAGCCAGCCTGCCGTGTGGAGCATGAAGTTCACACCCGCAAGCATGGCGTGCTGGAGCGTGTTCGATGCTTCGTAAGCCGCCTGCGCGTCCGGAATCTTGCTACCGCACAGCCCGCCACCGCTGCGGAAAGGCACTCCAAGCCGACGGGCCAGTGCGCCGATGACATACAGCACGAGCTGCGGCTCCGGAGTTCCGAAGGTCGGTGCGCCGGACTGCATGGACATTGAGCTGGCAAAGGTGCCGAAGACCACGGGTGCCCCCGGCTTCACCAACTGAGCGAAGGCCATTCCGGAAAGTGCCTCGGCGTAAAGCTGGGCGCAGGTCGCAGCGACCGTCACCGGAGACATGGCCCCGGCGATGCAGAAGGGTGAAACCACACACGCCTGGTTGTTGCGGGCGTAAACCTTGAGCGCACCCAGCATGGTTGCATCCCAGACGAGCGGAGAGTTGGCATTGATCAGGCTGGTCATCACCGTGTTCTGCTGGATGAACTCCTCGCCGAAGAGGATTTTCGTCATCTCCACGGAATCCTGCGCCCGCTCCGGGGTCGTGACCGATCCCATGAAGGGCTTGTCGCTGTAGCGCATGTGCGCGTACACCATATCGAAATGCCGCTTGTTCACAGGCAGGTCCACCGGTTCGCAAACCGTCCCTCCAGAATGGTGCAGGTAGGGACTCAGGTAGGCGAGCTTGACGAAGTTGCGGAAATCCTCGATGTTCGCGTAGCGCCGCCCATCGTCAAGGCTGCGGACGAACGGCGGGCCGTAGGCGGGCACCAGCACCATGTGCTTCCCGCCAATTTGCACGCTGCGCTCCGGGTTGCGGGCGTGTTGCGTGTATTCGCGGGGGGCGTTGGCCTGAACGAGTTGCTTGCAAAGCCCCTTGGGAAAGCGCACCCGCTCGCCGTCAATGTCGGCTCCGGCCTCCTTCCAGAGTTGCAAGGCTTCGGCATCGTCCCGGAACTCCACCCCGATCTCTTGCAGGATGGTTTCGGCTTGGGCTTCGATCACCGCCAGCCCCTCCTCGCCCATCACCTCGTAGCAGGGGACGTTGCGGGTGATGTAGGGAACAGTGGGCACCTTGGCTTCGATGCGGGCGGCGCGGCGTGCCTCACGCCCCCCCCCTCCTTTTCTGCGTTGCGCTCGTTCAGACATGGCTGGTTTCAGGCGGAAGTTGCTTCAAGTGCGGAGACATCGTGGACGAACCGGACCTTGAGGCTGAAGGGGCGCTCCAGCAACAAAGCGTCGTGCTGCTGCTCTTCCTGATGCAGCTCTACCAGCGTGTGGAGGCCGGTGATGGTCCAGACGGGGGAGATCAACTCAGTAGGCACCGGAGTTGCGCCAAATCCGGAACGGTCCTTGTGGCGCTTGATCCAGACCGTGCGCAACCCAAGTCGGGTTGCCGGAATCAGGTCATGGAACTGGCTCTGGGCGACGTGTAGCACCTGGCTGCGTTCGATGCCCCGTTCCTCGAGCTTGGCGAGCATGTGCTGGAAGACTCGCAGGTCCGGCTTGTTGCAGCCCGCTTCGTCACAGGTGCTGTGCAGGTCAAAGGGATCGCTGAGCGTTTGGTTCATAAGCCGGAAAAACTCGGAGTCCACATTGGTGACAGCGACCAGCAGAAAGTGCTTGCGGAGTCTCTGAAGCGCGGATACAGAGTCCGGAAACGCAGGCCAGTGCTGCACTGACTGCATAAACGCCTCCCCGTCGGCTTCATGCGGGGTGAGTCCACAGCTTTCGGCAATCTCCCGGTAAACCACCGGCAAAATGCGTGTGAAGGAAATCTGCGGCAGCAGGTTCAGGTATTTCTTCTCGGCTTGGGCAAACGCTTCCAGCAGTGCGGAGTCGGAAACCGCCAGCCGGTGCCGTATCAGGTGAGGCCGGAACCAGTTGAGAATGCCGGATTCAATGTCGATCAGGGTGCCGCCGACGTCAAAGGTGAGCGCCTTGAAATCCGAGAGGTGCAAGGGTTTGTCCATCATGCTGGTGAAACTGCGCTAGTCGTATCAGAGGGTTGGGGGGGAAGGAGTGCCCACCGAGAGTTCGGCTTTGTCCATGCGTTCACGAGGGGGTTCTACCGGAAACTCCCGGCGGATTTGCTCGTCAATTTCCTGGCTGATGTGGCCGGGGTAGTGGTTTGCGAGGATTGTGCGGGTGCGGGCCTGTTCGGTCATGTCCATCGAGCCTTGGTCAAGCCAGTTGTTGACGCTTTCACGGTCTCCGACTTCCGGGTAGAGGTAATCGGTCTGCATGCGGCTGAGGGTCTGCTCATGCCCAAGGTAGTGTCCCGGACCCGTGAGGCAGACATCACGGATCGGCTCAAGGTCCAGTGTTTCGTCCGTGACCTCGCTGCTCGCTGCACAGCACATCCAGTGGTTGCGGAGTCCTTCGACAAGCTTAGGACGAACGAGCTCTCTCGATTCAGAGAATTGCGCATGGTTTCGATAACCCTAGTATTCATGCCGCCCGCCTGCGGGAGCGCTGACGTCCCCGGCCTTCGGAGGCCTTGGCCTGAATGATTTTCGGGGCTGGAAGCGTCACTTCCTTGGACAGTTCCGGAAAGGCATCCGACTTGTGGGGAATCGCCATTGCCTCAACAAAATGTTCCTGAAAGCGCGGCTCCACCGCCGTTTCCACCTTCTCCACCCTGCGCACAACGTCCTCGATTTCCTTGCGGGCCTTGTGGTTGAGCAGGGCGCTGCGGGCACCCGTGCCTGCGGCGTTGCCTGCAGAGCTGACCTCGGTAAGTTCGCAGTCCGGAATCAGTCCCAAGACCATCGCGTACTTGACGTCAATGTGACTGCCAAAGGCACCGGCCAACCGGATGCGGTCCACTTGTTCAACCCCCATGCGGTCCATCAACAACCGAATGCCTGCGTAGAGCGCGGCCTTCGCCAACTGAATCGCCCGGATGTCGTTCTGCGTGATGCGGATGGACTGCGCCCCCTCGTGCAGAACGTAGGTGAAGGTGCGTCCGTCCTCGACCACGCAGGAGGACTTTTCCCGTAGCGAGCCGTCCACCACGCCGTCTTGGCTGATGACTCCGGCGAGGTAGAGTTCGGCAACAACCTCGATGATTCCGGAGCCGCAGATTCCCGTAACCCCAAGGTGTCGGGTCTCCTCGGCAAATTCGGGATCGTCCGACCAGAGATCGCAGCCGATGACCTTGAAGCGTGGCTCCAGCGTCTCCGGATGGATGCGGACACGCTCGATCGCGCCCGGTGCCGCACGCTGCCCGCAGGAAATCTGTGCACCCTCAAACGCCGGGCCAGTCGGGCTGGAGGCGGCGAGCAGACGGTCGCAGTTGCCCAGCACGATCTCCGCGTTGGTGCCTACGTCCACAAGCAGCGTCATCGCCTCGCGCTGGTGCGGGGCTTCGGCGAGGATCATCGCGGCGGTATCGGCCCCAACGTGTCCGGCGATGCAGGGCAGCACATAACAGCGGGCGTTGGGGTGCAGCAACAAATCCAAATCCGTGGCTCGCGTCCGCACCTCCAAGTCCGTGGCAAGTGCGAAGGGCGCCCCGCCCAGTTCGATGGGGTTGATGCCCAGCAGCAGGTGGTGCATGACCGGGTTGCCCACGAACACGGCCTCGATCACATCCTCCAAATCACGGCTGGCTTGCGTGGTCACTTCCTCGGCGAGCTCGTTGATTGCGTTGCGCACCACACGGGTCATCTCCACCTCGCCTCCCGGATTCATCATCACATAGGAGACGCGGCTCATGAGGTCTTCGCCAAAGCGGATCTGCGGATTCATGACACCCGCCGAGGCCAGCACCTCTCCGGAGGTGAGGTTGCAGAGGTGTGCCGCAATCGTGGTGGAACCCACATCCACCGCAAGCCCGCAGAGCGACTCCTTGAACCCGGGAAAGACGCCAACGACCTGACCCAAGTAATCCACGGCAACGGTGACGGCCCATTTGCCCTTACGAAGTTTCTGCTGAAGCGATTGAAGGATGCTCAACTCAAATCGCAAATCCTTGAGTTGCCATTCGCGCTCCAGAGCATTGCGCAGCCGCCGCAAGTCGCCGGAGGGGTCGTGCATGTTCGGCTCCCAGACCTCCACATAGTACAGGCGGACTGCCGGCACGACCTGAATGTCGCAGGCGTCCACGTCCTTGCACACGATCTGGCGGTGCATCTGGCTGTCGGCGGGCACGTCAATCACGCAATCCCCCAAGAGCTTGGCCGCGCAGCTCAGGCGCCGTCCGTCCTTGAGGTTCTTGCGGCGCTTGGCGTAGCGCCCCTCCACCTCTCCGAAATCCGAGAGATTCTCCGCTTTCGATTCAATCCCGTGCTTGGCAAACGAGCCTTCCGCCTGCACGATCTGGCAACGTCCGCAGATGCCGCGTCCCCCACACACCGAGTCGATGTCCACCCCCAAGGAGCGGGCGGCTTGCAGCACCGGGGTGCCGAGTGGAAAGTGCCCGCGCTTGCCAGAGGGCAGAAAAATAATACGGGCGAGTTCCACTTGCGAGGCCAGGTCGGGGTTCAGCATGGCCGGAGCGCTGGAGTCAGGCATGGGTGCGGTGCCACGCTTCCAGCCAAGCGGAGGCCTTGTCCATGCCGCCGAAGGGAAAGAGGTGCAGTTGATCATGGCCTCGGAGGGCGTCCACCAGCTTGTCCGGCTTGTTCACGAACAGCAGCCGGGTGTGAGGTGCAACCCCTGTTTGCGCAGCACGGTCGCCGAGGCTTTGACTCCACAGAGCGAGGCGAAGCGCATCAGCGTCTTCATGGTCGCGGGGCCGGGCACTCCGATGTGGAGGGGTTCCGTGACACCCAACTCACGAAGCCGGAAAATCCAGTCGTTCACGGTATCGGCATCAAAACACCACTGGGTGACGATACGGAAGCTAAAACCGTGCTCCCGACCCCATGTCAGCTTGTCGAGCAGGCTTTGCTCGGCGTGCGGATCTTCCGGATTGCCCTCTGGGTGCCCGGCAAGGTCGAGGTCAAGCAGCCCGTGCTTCTCAAAGAGTTCGGTCTGGAGCAGTTCCAAGACCGAGGTGAACTCGCCCGCAAGTTCCGGGATTCCTCCACCAATCAGCAAGGCTTGCTCCACCCTGAACTCCTTGAGCTGAAGGAGCAACTGCTCCAGCGAGGCGGTGTCCGGAATGCTGCGGGCCGTGATGTTTGGAATCGGACTGCGTCCGAGTCTGTGGACCGTTCGTGCGGCGGCAATCACATCGACCCATGGTGTTCCGGGTACCATGGTGATGTAGATTTCACGGATATCTTGCGGAAGGTCACGGACGGACTCGGCGTGCTTGGGGACGATCTCAAGGGACCAGTTGGTGCAGGGAGCCCTGGCTTCGCGCAGGAACGGGCCAGGAATGGACAGGGCTTCGGCAATCACAAGGGTGTTCCTGTGAAGAGGTGTATAATCGCAACATCGGCCTTTCTGCACTCATAGTGCCACCTTATAAATTATTGAAATTAATAATTAATTTAAATTTTTCCAGCAAAACAAGAACTGCGGGTTCCACTTCTGGAAAACCGGAACTACGAAAACAGCGAGTCGGAAGCGAAAGGCGGTGAGGGTTCAGAAGGAAATTTTATTTTATTTTATTTAAATATCAGAAAGATAGGATTTTATTGGTGGTGGAAATTTTCCGAATCAGGAATTGAAAGTTCCGGTTTTAAAAAACAGGAACCAAAAATTCCTGATTCAGGAAGAGGGCTTGTGGCGGACCGAAGAGGGTGGTTTGAAATCCTCCTTATGCAGGTTGTATTTGGTGAGCAGTTTGTGGAGTTGGCGGGTGGTGACTCCAGCAGTGAGCGCCGCACGGTTCAAGCGCCCCTGATGCAAGGTGAGCAGTTCCTTGAGGTACTGGCTTTCGATGTGTTCCAGCGCCTGCTTGCGCACGGTCGCGAGCGGCAGGGAGGCGTCCAGCACCACTTCGGCGGCGCTGCCCGCATCGCTCATGATTTCCTGAGGAAAGCTTTCCGGACACAGCACAGAGGTGGTCTCCAGGATATAGGCGCGTTCCAGCAGGTTTTCCATTTCCCGGATGTTGCCGGGCCACGGGTAGCGCTGGAGCGCCTGCACAACCTGCGGATCAACCGTGTGAATCTCCTTGGAAAAGACGTAGTTGAAACGCTGGATGAAGGACTGGATGAGGTGGGGGATGTCTTCACGGCGGTCGGCCAGCGCGGGGATTTCGATGGGGAAGACGCTGAGCCGGTAGTAGAGGTCGCGTCGGAACTCGCCCTCCGTGCTGAGTTGCCGCAGGTTGGCGTTGGCGGCAGCGATCACCCGGACATCGGCTTCAATCGAGGTTTCCCCGCCCACGCGCTGAAAAATGTGATCCTGCAAGACTTGCAGCAGCTTGATCTGGAGCGCTGTGCTGATGGTGTTGATCTCGTCCAGAAAGATCGTGCCTTTTTGGGCGCTGTCGAACCTTCCAAGCTTGCGCTTCTCCGCTCCCGTGAACGCACCCTTTTCGTAGCCGAAAAGTTCGCTCTCCACCAGCGTGTCCGGAAGGGTGCCGCAGTGAACATGAACGAAGGGGCCGTCCTTGCGGCTGCTGTGCTGGTGGATCAGCTTGGCGACGTTGCCCTTGCCCACCCCAGTGTCGCCCTGAAGCAGCACGGTTGTCTTGGTGGGGGCAACCGACTTGACCTTCTCATAGACCTCGCGCATCCGTGGGCTTTCAGTGCGGATGGTCTCCAGCCAGTCGGCCCGCCAGAAGCCGTCTTCAAGACGGTTGGCGGCATAGTTATGGTGCAAGCGTCGCGTCATCGCGGCTGACTGGGGCATGGGTGGTTCGATAGTCCGGTTTTGGAGAAGCCAAACGATTCGCCGGGGATCAGGTTGGCAAAGTTGTGGAGAGATTCAAGGGGAATATGCTTATTGCCCCTGCCTCTCCGTGGGAGGCTAACATCAGTGAGTAACTCCTCCAAGATTTGCTGTCATGCCCCGGCTTGAAGAAGTGGTACTGCCGATTCGTCACTTCTGTTTCGCCCAGTCAGAACTCGCCCACAGACACTGTGTGCAAGGCCTTACCATCATATCGGCCGTTCTTCGGGCGTGGAGCTTTACTCGTCTACCATGCATAGGCCTCTGGAGCCTCGCCTCCCGGACCTGGCCAGATCTCATCCAGTTTTGCCATTGATTCCTGGTCTAGTTTAAGCTCGGTCGCTTTGACTGCGCTCTCCAACTGACCCATTGTTCGTGGACCTATAATCGGCGCGGTCACTGCCGGATTTTGCAGAAGCCAGGCCTGTGCCACCACAGCAGGTTCAGATTCCAAGTCCTTGCAGAGCAACTCGTATCGTTCAATCTGGCTTCTATGGTTAACAAGAAATTCCTGAGTCCCTTGATGATCGCGACGTCCACCTTTGGAGAACTTCTGGAGGATACCCCCGAGTCGACCACCTGCTACAGGGCTCCATGGAAGCAACCCCAGCCCATAATGGCGGCAGGCAGGAATCACCTCCAGTTCGGGCATACGGCATGTGAGGTTGTAACGACTCTGCTCGCTGACCAGACCCATCAGGTTGCGTCCTGTTGCCTCCTGGCATGCGGTTGCAATGTCCCAGCCAGCAAAGTTGGAGGAGCCAACATAGATGATCTTGCCCTGCTTCACTAGGCTGTCGAAGGCCTGCCAGGTCTCTCTCCAAGGACACTCCCTGTCGATGTGATGCATTTGATAAAGGTCAATGACCTCGGTTTGCAGTCGTCGCAGCGAACTTTCGAGTTGCCTCCGGATCTTTACTGCTCCATACGCTTTCGATTGCCGGTTGGGCTCCGGTCTGAGTCCATCCTGCAAGAATGGGGAATAGACCTTTGTTGCCAAAATGACCGCGTCACGCCGTCCGCCACCCTGGGCAAACCAACGACCCAAAATCTCCTCTACAATCCCATATCCGTGTTGATAACCATAAACATCAGCGGTGTCGAAGAAGTTAATACCAAGCTCCAGCGCCCTATCCATGATGGCAAAACTGTCTTTTTCACTGGTCACTGTTCCAAAGTTCACTGTTCCAAGACACAAGTTACTGACCAGTGTCCCGTGTTTTCCCAGACGCTTGTATTCAACTGCCATGGTTTAACCTTTCTATTCATTCAGATAACTGATGTTACGCAGAGGGATATCAGGCTAAACTAAAGCCAGCCGATTTTGAGTCCCACTCATCTTTTCAAGATTGTCATATGCAATTTTAAAAGCCTCGATATAAATTTGCCCCTTAATGGCAAAATGATTCAGTCCTGTCTTGATTCTCA